>CAUJII010000079.1 GCA_963205035.1 Spirochaetota bacterium | reverse complement strand
TTAGAAAACGTACTCATCCCGTTTCGTGTGAACGAAAACTTGGCGATGCTCAAAGAAACCGGGTTTACCCCGGTTTCGATTTTCTTCAAATGCTATAATTTCACATCGTTCATTGCGATGAAAACTTAAGAGCGATGGCGTTGACGCGAGACGTGTTTTATCCGGCGTCAGATTTGTTGCCTCAAGACGCGCTCTCCAGGTGGAGTCGTTCTCTGGACGTTGCACTTGAACGCCTCAATCAACCCAGCCTCGCCGCGCTCTATCAGGAGATTCAGCGGATGGCTCCCCTCGAAGCGGATCTCGTGATTGATGGCGGTGCGGTCGCCACCTCGATAAAAAGTTTAGAACCGGGACAAATACCACAACGGAGTGCGCTTGCGCATCGCCTCGCCCCTTGGCGCAAAGGCCCGTTCCGGTTGGGTGAACTTTTTATCGATGCCGAGTGGCGCTCGGAAAAAAAATGGCAACGCCTTGAGCCTGCGTTAGGAAGCCTTGCAGGAAAATACGTCGCCGATGTGGGTTGCAATAACGGTTATTATCTTTTTCGCACGGCGCATTGCGGCGCGCACGTTGTTGGCTTCGACCCCACGGTGAAATATTGGTTGCAATTTCAATTTGTCGCGGCGCATTTTTCGCGGCTGCCGATTGCCTTCATGCCGCTCAGCTTTGACGCGCTGCGTGAGACTCCTCAAACCTTCGATATTATTCTCGCGATGGGACTCAATTACCATGTACGCGAACCGTTGGAGCTTTTTCATATTTGTCACGAAGCGCTTCAAGAGGGCGGAACTTTTGTTTGCGAGTCGATTGTCGTTCCGGGTGAAGGGCGTCTTCAAATTTACCCCGCAGGAAAATATGCCGGGGTAGGAGGTGTCTTTGCAGTGCCAACGGTTGCTGCGGTCAAGGCGCAACTTGAGGCGGTGGGATTTACCTCGGTGACGCTGCAGCATTTGGTGCGGATGGAGACGGGCGAACAACGGGCGACAAGCTTTTCTGCGCAGAAAAGTCTCGCCGATGCTTTGAGGGACGATGGCAGAAGCGTCGAAGGCTACCCGCCGCTTTTTCGCGCTGCATTTTTGGCGTCAGCGCGGTAAAATTCTTGTCGATAGAGCGCGTGCTTTGTAACCTTACTAAGAATGGATTTTGACGCGCATATGCGGCCGCACAAGTTATGTCTCTGCAAAGGGGTGTCGCGGCAGGATATTGCAGAAGCCGTCAAAGGCGGCGCGGACACGTTCCGAAAGCTCGTCGAAAAAACGCATGCGACGACAGGGTGCGGCACTTGCTATGTGGAAGTCTATGCAGCGTTTTGCGAAGAACGCGAAAAGTTGAAAGCCGCACAGGCAGGGCAAGAGACTCTTAAATTTTAGCCGGCGTTTTGTTTGTTGTGCCGATAAACAAAAGGGGGATTTATACCGTGCGACAAAAAATTATTTTATGCGCCGCCTTGCTTCTCCCTTTTCTCTCCCTTTTTTCAAAGGAATTGCGCGATAATCCCGTAAGAACTAAAATCGACCGCTACCTGCCTTATGGCATGGACGAAATTGAAGCGTCGGTTGAGTCTCTTGAATTCAACCCGCGTCTCGTTGCCGATGAAATTGGCGAAAAATTAAATCAGTTTTATTTGAGCGACCCGTCTGAAAAGAAGATTGCAAATAGGCAAGACAACGATTCGAACGCCGCGTGGTTTAGAAAAGAATGGAACCTGAATATTCAAAGGCTTTTCATGCGCGACTTGCTCGCAAAGCCGCAATCGTCATTTATTATTAAAGAAGCTCCGAACATTGCGATGATGCATTACTATTATGCCGAGGCGCAAATGAAACTCAAGAAGCCCTACCACGCGGCGTTTCACTTTGTTCAGTCATTGCGCTACCGGTCTCTCAAATTCGACGACGCCATTTATATCGACCGCGATCGGTTGCAGCTTGTGAAAGCAGGTTCAGCAGAAATAGCAGACGCCGATAATTATAGAGAAGCGAAAAAAAAACTCGATGAAACCAGTGCAGAGAAAAAGCGGTTAGAAGAGGAACTCGTGCTCTTAGACGATCGCAGCCGTTCGCCGCAGCACAATGCCGTGCCGCCGGGTATAACCGATGTCGAAGCGGAAAGGGCGCGGCAGAAAAAAATTATCGAAGAGCAAAAAGCCAAGAGTGAAGAAACGCTGCGCCGTGTGCGTGACGAATACGATAAGGCTGTCGCCGCTTTTTCGCAAGAGAAAAAGAAATATGAGACGTATGAAAAGAATTACAACCGCAAATCGGCAGACATGCTCATCGAAACAGCGACTCTCGTGCGGCAAATTGAAGACGCGATTAAAGAACGTTCCAAGGTACTGAACAAAAAGGCTCTCTATAAAACGAATTTCAACCAAACATTGCAGCACGATTATAGCCAGAACCGGCAGTTCACGGCATACGCCAACATTCTTGAAGCCGCGAGTCGTCTAGATACGGAAAATCCACAGACTTTTTACCGGCTTGCAGAAGAATACCGTACGTCTCAAGATATCTCGCGGAGCATCGACTCTTATGAGAAAGCTCTTTCTTCAAATGAAACGCCGCGTGCCGGGCATGAACTCAAGGCAGAGGAAGTGCAGCATGTGCACGCATCGTTGGGGGCGCTCTATTATTCGAAACACCGCTATGTCGATGCTGCGTATTTTTATGAGAAGGCTTATTCTGCGACACCAGACGGTAAAGAAAAGCAGAATTTGGCGTGGCAGCTTGCGAAACTCAACGCCGAGAAAACCGGCAACTACGAACGAGCGACCGAGCTTTTCGAGCAATACTTAACGGGTATTCAAACGCTCAACCCGACAGATATCACAGACCGCATGCAGTGGATCAAAGAGCGCTTCAGCGCAAACCGGCATCTCATGGAGATGTATTCTAAAAAGAGCGCCGAGGCAAACGTTTTGCGTACGATGCAAAACGCCGCGTCTGCGCACAATGATTTGGAAAAGCTTATCGTGGAACTGCGCGCGCGCAACGCAAAAACGTACGATGAAATGCAAAAGGCGAAGAAGTCGCTGCTCGACGATTCGCGCAGCCGCGACCTCAACGCGTTTCTCAAGATTGAAGGCGCTTACGAAAAAGAGAAACACGAACTGGCGATTATAGAAACGGTACGAAAGAGTTTGCCGCTCGATAGGTTTTATACGCAGTACGCGCGCTTTCTCGAAGCGCGGCACGATGTTAAAGGCGCCATCGGCGTTTTTGAAACTGCCGAAAAATTGGGTATAGGCGCCGACCATGCAAGGCGCGAGCAAGACCGTCTCAAAAGGCAATACGGCTTATGAAAGCATTCGCCTATGGGCTTTCTGAATAGATAATTTCTGTCTTCAGAGCTTCTTTATTCTTAGCTTTGTCGACGGAATAATATTGCAAGAGAGAAATTCTTCCGCGCTTTGAAAAATCGCTCCACGAGAGGCGGTGGCCATACGGCTCAAACGCGACGGACTGCAAGTCTTCTCCTAATGAGAGGATGCGGAAAAATGTTTGATCCAGACCCGACTCGGTGTCTTGCCCCACTAAAACCACCGAGCTTTCTTTGCCGACGACAATGCCGTCGCGGTTATGTGCGGGGCCTGCGATGAGGGCCTGCGTTGTGGGAGGCGTCAGCTCGACTTTGAAAATAAATTGTTTCTTATAGACGGTTGCCCCTTGCGCATCTTGAATGCTAATTTCCATTGTGTGTGTCGCGGGCTCTGTGAAGATGATTGCCTCTTTGTAGGTTTGCGGACTTCCCCCGTCGAGACTATACTGCGTTGTGAGGCCGGGTTCGTCTTTTAATTCGATGCGGCTACCGAGCAGATATTCCGTCTGCCCCTGTTGCACCACGGGTATCGTTGGCTCGCGGAACGCATTTTGTAAGTAGTCCTCGACACGCCTCGTTTCGCTAAACGGCCCTGCGACCCCCGTCTTGTGTATCGAACGCAGACGAAAAAATTGAAACTCAGAGTCGATGGGTTGGCGGAAGGTTTTCTCTTGCGTCCGCACAGTAAGTACTTTTGCGTTTTCTAAATCCGTCGTGTCATCGTTCTTGCTTAACTCGACGTTCGAGAATTCAATTTCGCTTTGGATGGCACCCGCTGGAGGAGTAATGATAATCGAAAAAACTTTCTCAGCCCACAGGGGATACGAGACAACAAGAAAAAAACTTACAAGCAGAAATAGGGTTCTTCGTAGCATCTTAGAGTTTCCTCAACCAATCGAGACGGTCTTTCAGAAGGCATGCGTCGATTTGCGCCTGCGCATCGGTAATAACCTTGCGTTCGAGAGTCTTTGCGATGCGCTCTGCGCGCTCGATTTGGTCTTTGGGTAGAAGAGCCAGAAGCCGCAACCCAAAAGGAATTAAGTTTTCGCTATGCGCTGTTACGATGACGCGCTTCAAGAGTTCGTCGTCGAAGCGGTGGGCCATCTGCGCTAAACGGTCGACATCGCGCTCGGCCAAATGGTCTGCAATTTTGAGAGCAACCGGCAGTTGGTTCGATTCGTCCGCCGCTTGGATAATTTTTGCTAAGTCTTCGCTGTCGAGCTTTGCCACAATGGTCGCCATGTGCGCGTGCATGTCGCTGTTCAAGTATTGCAAGAATGCAAAGATGTGCACAAGCGCCGCGTTCTGGATGGCGAATGGTACCATGCCCAAAAGAGCGTCGACCGACACACGCCCCACAAGCGACGCTAGGCGTTGATTTTGTTCGTCGGTGAAATGTGCCAAGAGACCAATGAGCGAAGGCCACAAATCTTTTCGCTGCGCAGTTTCAATCATATCGATAACTTTATCATCAGAAAAACTATCGGCGAGTTTCGCAACGTGCGCTTTATTTTGTGTGTAAAGCCCTACGCGCAGGAGCGATTCGCTATCGGGAATTTCTCTCGATAGTGCTATAATTTTTTCGTGGTCCATGTAGTCGACGAAAGCTCCCATCGTGAAATATTTTTGCTCACGCGTCAAGACGCGCGTGAGCTTCACGAGTAAATCCATCGGAAACGCCTCGATGATGTGCTTCGCACGAGCCGGCACCAAATTTTCGGCAACCTCTGCAAGAAAATCGATATTGAGACTCGACGCAATCGAAACGGCTTGCTTCAGATCAACATGGTAAGTGAGGTTTGCTGTGATATTCGGCCCCAAGAGCGATTTCGCAACCTGTGCATTGATAAAGTTTGGCATGAACTTCGCCACGCCTGCGAGCTTCGCCCACACCTGCGACGAGTCGGTAAGTAGCCGGTCGTTAATTGCTCCGCTGAGGGATTGAAATTCTTCCAACGTTAAGTTTTTCAGGTACTGGATTTTGTCAGGAGTAACGCGCAAGACGTGCGAAAGTTTTTCCACTTCCGTGAGAAGGTCGAGGTTTGCCATGGTGAACCAATGTTCAATATCCGACTATTGTGGCGAGTGAAAAGGAGGGAATGCGGAAGCAGCGACTAACTATTACGGATGGTTCTTTCGAGAGGAGATCGCCCCTGGGACTATCCAATTGCCCCCGGAATTTCTGCCAATCAGCCCGCCCGACATTTTTTTGTAATAGTTACTCCAAAATCGCACTTTATTTCTGAAAAGTGAGAAAAAAACAATGTTTCTTGGTCTCGCTTCGCGACACTTATCAGTATTTAATATATAGAGGGGGAGTAATCCCACAAGTGGTATCAATACCCCCCAAGGAGATTCAATGAAAGAGGAACAGTTAGTCACGAGCGTGTCGCTTTTGATCTA
Source organism: Spirochaetota bacterium (assembly GCA_963205035.1). Taxonomy (GTDB): domain Bacteria; phylum Spirochaetota; class Leptospiria; order Turneriellales; family Turneriellaceae; genus Turneriella. The sequence goes on along the minus strand of CAUJII010000079.1, from coordinate 21,449 downwards.
CGGTCTCATTCTGCTGTGGAAAAAGCCGTCCCACCACCAGTCCTTTTGCCCTAAACCGCGTCCCCCCGAAATTATTTCAAAAAATGCTCGCTCACGGCTTTAGCGGATTTAGTCCGCCTCATGGACATTGCATTCTATTTCAAAAATCTGGCTCCCACGGAAGCTATCAAGACGTATGCGGGTAAAAAACTCGAAAAACTCAAAGAGCGGCTGCACCACATCGAGGGCATCGACGTGCGGTTTTCTCTCGAAAGGCAGCACCAATTCTTTGAGGTGACTGTGCGAGGCGACGCGACGGTTTTTCACCTCAAGAAAAGCGATAAAGACCTCTACGCGGCGATCGATAACGCGCTCGATGTTCTCAATAACCAAATCGAAAAATACCGCAAAAAACTCGAAGGTAAATCCGCGCAAGCGACGCCTATCCCAACGCCGATGGTTACGGAGCATCCGGCGCAAGAAGAGGTCGAGATTGCGATCCGCGACGCTGAAATTAAACCGATGGACGACCACGAAGCGGTATTGCAACTGCGTACTAAGAAATTGCGCTTTCTGATGTACCACCACGCAGATAAGAATAAATACGGCCTCGTTACTGTGCGCAACGACGGGCACTATAGCATCGTGACGCCTGCGGTGGATGGATTTGTTGAAACAATTTCTGAGCTCGAAGAGACGAGCTTACGCAAGATGTCCGAGGCGATTTATCCCGTATCGAAATTTACTGTGGCAGAAGCTCTCGAACTTTTGCAAGAAGGCGGGCTCGAATATTTGGCGTTTGTCAATGAAGAGACAGGACGCCTCAACGTCATCTTTTATGCGGCCGGTGGCGCGATTGTCATCATGAGGCCCGCAGTCTGAAGTTGATAAAAATTGGAGAGATACTTAAAGAGGCAGATAGACTCAAGCTGCGCCTCTTAAACAGCGACGCAGACTTAAACCGCGAGCTGCATGAGATTGACGTCAACCGTCCGGGGCTTGCGCTCAATGGCTTCTTTGAACATTTTGCGCACGACCGCTTGCAAGTTTTTGGAAAGGGTGAGCACGCTTTCGTTAAGAGTCTCGACGAGGCCGGCGGAAGCGTCTCGCTTGAGAGATACTTCAACTATCCCATTACGGGGATTGTTTTCACGCACGACAACGTTCCGCCCGAGAATTTTTTAGCTAAGGCCATAGAAAATAAGACGGCTGTTTTTGTTTCGAGCCACCGCACGAGTAAATTCATCAACGTCTTCACCGATTTCTTAGACGCTGCTTTGGCGCCGCAGACTTTACTCCACGGTACACTCGTCGAAGTTTTTGGCGTCGGCATCTTGATTCAAGGGAAAAGCGGCGTGGGCAAGAGCGAGACAGCTTTGGAACTTGTCGAACGCGGGCACAGGCTCGTCGCAGACGATGCAGTGCGTATCGTTTGCCGCGACGGTTCGCGCCTTTATGGTTTTGTGTCGCAGACAATCGAGCACCATTTAGAAATTCGCGGTTTGGGAATTATCAACATTAGCGATTTATTTGGGGCAGGGGCGGTGCGCGCCGACAAACGCATCGACCTCATCGTCAACTTGGAAGACTGGGATGAAAAAAAAGAATACGATAGACTGGGCTTAGAAGAAGATACAGAAGAAATTTTAGGCGTAGACATCGCTGTCATGACAATCCCCGTGCGACCGGGACGCAACGTTCCGATTCTTCTCGAAGCGGCGGCAAAGAATTTCAACCTAAAATCGCGCGGGCACCATGCGGCGAAGAAATTTCAAGAAAGGCTTGCTCGCATGATTCAAGAAAAAGCAGAAAACGAATAGGGTTATCATGGTTTCATGCACAGCAACAGTCCACAACGAAGCAGGGGTCCATGCGCGGCCCGCGTCGGTCTTTGTAAAACTCGCAAATAAATTTCCTTGCGAAATTTTTGTCGAGAAAGACGGCATGCGCATCAACGGCAAGAGCATCATGGGGCTCATGATGCTCGCACTCACTCAAAACACCGTTATCACTGTCATTGCAGAGGGTGAGAAAGAAGAAGAGGCCGTCTCGTCGCTTTGCAGTCTCATCGAAAATAGTTTTGCCGAAGCATAATTACACGCCCGACTAAAGCTCGGGGATTGGAAAGTCCCTGTGACGAGGACGCATCGCAGTTTCCTTGCCTTCAAAAATATAAAGCGAACGTTTTCCAAAATAATCCCCTGCTTTTTCTTCCTCGTGGCAGTCGCAGTTTTCGGCTCTCCCACGTATTTCCCAAGCTAAATCGATTTGTTCGCGAAGATGCCGCATCTCTTCAGGGTTAGACGACATCTTTTGGTCGGGGCCGGGCAAGCTCTTGTCGAGGGTAAAATGTTTCTCGATGATTTGCGCTCCCATCGCCACGGCTGCGAAAGCCGCCTCACTGCCTTCGGTGTGGTCTGAGAAACCAACGGGAGTTTGTGTGGGAGCTATCTCTTGGAGTCTTGCCATGCGTGCGAGGTGAGCCTTTTTTTTCGGGGTGGGGTAAAGCGAGACGCAATGCATAAGCGCAAACCGTGAAGATGCTTGGGTTCTTAAGAAATCCACCGCATGCAAAACTTCGTCATGGTCATGCGCACCCGTCGACACTATGAGAGGAATAGTTGTCTTTGTTGCGGCCTTGAGGAGCGGCCAGTTGTTGAGATCGCCCGATGCGATTTTGAGAACACTCACACCCAAGTCTGCGAGATGAAAAACCCAGTCTTCGGTTAGAGGCGTAGAAAAGAACGTGAGCCCGGCTGCAACCGTATAGTCGCGCAGTGTGCGGTGAAAATCTAAGTCGAGTTCTAACCCGGAAAAAATATCGTACAGAGCGTGCACGTTTTCAAATTGCCGGTTGATAAAAAGCCGTGTTGTATAAGACTGCAGCTTTATTGCGTCGATGCCAACCTCTCTTGCCGCATCGACCATCTTTTTCGCAAGCACGATGTCTCGGTTATGGTTGAGCCCCACCTCGGCGATGAGAAACGGCTTCTCTTTTTCAGAGATAACGCGCGTCGCAGGCGTTGCAGCCGATTGTGTCAGGGTGAGCATCGTGTCATGCCGCAGGTCAAGTTTTCCGGATTATGTCTTAATTTCTGCAAAACGCAACGTGACTCCACACCCGTCGAATCAGCGTTTCTTGGAACGCGAGCGCAGCCCTTTTAAGAATTTCCGTGGATTGACGTTTTCGCCGTTGCGCGAGATTTCAAAATGAAGGTGCGGGCCGAAAGAATACCCCGTATCGCCGGTGCGACCCACAACCTGGCCGCGCCGCACATGCTGACCAACGGAGACGAGGCGCTTTGAAAGGTGCCCATAGAGTGTTTTGTATGTGTCGTCGTGCTTAATGATGATTGCGTTGCCATAGCCGCCCAGCCAACCCGAGTAGGTCACAACACCCGACTTTGCAGCGCGCGCCGAGATATAAAACGCTTTCAGATCGAGACCTCTGTGGAATGCAGAGCGAGGGAATGTACGGTGCCCATAATGGCTCGTAATGATGCGGCTGGGCACGGGTACAAACCAAGTCTCGGGTTTGCGGATAGGTTTTGCCCCGGGAAGAAAAATTTCTTCGCCGACGTCGAGCAAATCGATATTCACCGAATCGTTTTGCGCCATAAATTTGTCGAGGGTCACCTTATGCGCTTGCAAAATATTAGCCAACCGTTCGTTCTTTTTGACAACATAATAGAAACCGTCGCGCGTGGGGATAGAAAGCGTCTGCCCCGGTTTGATGTCTTGGTATTCGTTGAGTCTGCTCGAACCACTAATCGATTCGGGTTTGATGTTATATTTGCGCGCAATCGATTTCAACGTGTCGCCGCGTTTCACTTTGTATTGTAGTTTTTGTACAGTTTCTTTATTTGCTTCTTTCTCTTCTTTAGATTTGTCTTCGATGACACCCATGAGCTGGTCTTTGATTTTCTCATCTTCTTCCATTTGGACGAGGTTCGACATGATCTCTTCGGGGTTATCGATAATCTTGCCTGTTTCTAAGCGACCAATTCCACCAATTCCCGACTTTGTGTCTGCAATCGCCAGAGCCACTGCGTGTTGCCGCTTTTTCCAAAAGCCATACGTCGCCGAGGCAGCGATGAGCGAAATAATGAGTGCGGTGAATAAAGCAACGCGGCGATCGAAATTAAATACGCCGCTCTTGAGTGAGCCTTTACGCTTGTAAAAATAAAGAAACTGACCTTGGCCCCTATAAGAGAGTTCTGCGAAGCCTAAGTTGAAACGCAACCCTCGCGATTCTGATTTCTCTTCTGAGCGCATGCTCTGCTGCACTAAGGTCGGTATGCCGACGGGTGTCGGTTCTTTCAAAGTAAAATATTTTTTTGCGGATTTTTTTGGCTTATTAGAAGAAAGCATACGAGGCCTCTTTTCTAAGCTTCGACCGTTTGGGGTAGTTTTTTTGAGGTTTTTTTTCGTGGCCAACGCTCGACCCTAATCTATTGGATGCCTTTCTTATCGAGTTCGCGCATGAGCCCGTAGCTTTCTTCGACAATTTTACGCGGGTCTTTCTTGTGGCCACCGTGCACGTTGACGTTGCCCTTCAAGACGACGCCTCGCGAGATGTTGAGCACAGGAGTAGAGATATCGCCCAGCATACGCCCGGTTTCTGTGAGGCGTACTTCGTCTTTAGCGTCAATGTCGCCGATCAGAGTGCCTGCAAGGACGACTTCGCGCGCCGAAATGTTCGTCTTGACTTTCCCTGTTTCGCCCACAACGAGAGCTTCGTCCGTGCGGATGTCGCCTTCAAACTTGCCATCGACGCGCAAGCTGCCTGAAATGTAGAAACGCCCCTCGAAAATGGAACCCTCACCGATGATGGAGTTCGTTTGATCGTATTTTGCCATGGATTACCTGTGCTAAGCCTGTGGGTCAGGTTTCACTAAAGAGGCGCGGCGAGAACCAAAAAAGCAAATTTAACGATTCGCTCTGCGTATGTCGATAAATAGGCATGGAGAGGCGTCGTCGGATTTTTCCCGTACTGCTTATTGCCTTTTCTCTTGGGGCGACGCTACCCAGCTTTGCCGCCACAAGATATAAGAACGTGCCGCAGTTCGCCGATTTTCGCCGCCAGGGTAAAGTTGTAGAAAGTTTCTCAGGAGACACATCGCACACTCGATTTGGCATTACGCTGCAACTGCGTTCCAACGGGATAAATCCCATAGCGGATGGCCGCGTTTACCGCTTAGGCCAGCTCCGTGGTTTTGGGAATTATATCATCGTCGACCACGGCTCGGGTTGGCACACGCTTTACTCGAATCTCGATGTGGTCAAGGTCAAAGAAGGGCAGAGGGTGTCTCGCTCAGATACACTTGCCAGTGTACGCCACAAAAGGCTTTTTTTAGTTGTATCTTACAGAGGAAATCCAATAAATCCCTCAGACGTAATAAAGCGGAACTCGAAAGCATTGAAGAGCGAGTCTGCTTATTTGAACGAGGGGATTATATTTCCTTCGAGAAAATATAAGGATGCAGCCGAAGGATAAAATATGGCTTGGGAATTAGTAAACGGAACAATTGTCACGGGAAAAGACGCTATCGATCGCGGCACGGTGCAAATCGACAAGGAGCACATCACTCATGTGAGCAAATCGGCACGCAAGGCGCAAGACGCTATGCAAATCGACGTCTCAGGCATGCTCATCTTTCCAGGACTCATCAACTGCCACGACCACTTATTGGGTACTTATGTTCCTCGCGTGGGGGACAGACGCCCTTACATGAATTGGCTTGAGTGGGATAACGACTTGAAGAGTGCTCCGCAATATGCCGAGAGACAACAGATTGAGTCGAGCGACCTTTATCAATTAGGTGGGTTTCGCCATCTCTTGTGCGGCATCACGCGTGTCCAAGATCATATTCCTCATTTTGTAAGAGAGCTCTTCGCCAAGAACATGCCGATACGCATTATCTCCGATTTCGCGATGGCGCACTCTGTGACATCCTACGCCCTCAAGTGGGGCGATGGGATTGAAATCGAGCACGCGAAAGCGGTCGAGAAAAAAATTCCCTTCATTACACACTGCTCTGAGGGTTTTGACGAAGAGACGCTCAAGAGTGTCAGCACGTTGCAATCCAAAAACGCGCTGAGCCGTCAAACGGTGCTCGTCCACGGCATCGCGTTCAGCGATAAAGACATCGAGCTTCTCGCTGAAAATAAATGCAACGTCGTTTGGTGTCCCGTCTCGAATCTTTACATGTTCGAGCAGACCGCGCGCGTTAAAGAACTCATGGACGCAGGGGTGAATGTTTGCTTGGGCACCGACTCGCCGATGTCGGGTAGCTTCAGCATCTTTGAAGAGTTTCGTGCCGCTCGCGAGTTTTACAGGTTTGCATACGGTCGTGAAATCGACGATCGCCTCTTAGTCGATATGTTGACTGTCAACGCCGCGAGGGCGATGTGTTTGAGCGACGCCGGCGAAATTGCAGAAGGAAAAAGGGCCGACTTGCTCCTTATCGATGGCAATACCTCCAACCCGTGGGCTTCTTTGACGCACGCAGATTACTCCGACATCATGCTTGTCATCGCAGACGGAGTTCCCAAGTATGGCGATGTTGCGTTTGCACCGGTGTTTGATGCGATGAAAATTCCATACCAAAATCTTCTCGTGAAAGGCTCGCGCAAAATTATCGCAGGCGATGTTTTGGGTTTGCTCGGCCGTGTGCGCTCCGCTGTGAAGTTCAACAAAGAACTCGACTTCTTGCCCATCGAGGCCGCCTAATGCCAATTACGCGCAACTATTCTGCTGGGTCGATTGTCTATTTTGGTGGAGACATCGGCGAAGATATTTACGTCATGCAAAAAGGGCGGATTTCTCTTATTTCTACGTCTCTCGATCAGAAAGAAGATATTAAAGAAGACGTGCGCAAGGGTGAATTCTTCGGCGTCAAATCGGCACTGGGTCGCTACCCGCGTGAAGAGACCGCGCAGGTGTTGGCCGACTCGCAAGTCTTGGTTTTCAAGACGGCAGAGTTCGAGCAATTTGCGCAGAAGAACACACGCATTGTGTTGCAGATGCTCAAAGTCTTTTCTTCGCAGCTGAGGCGTGTCCATAAAGCGGTGCGCGAATTTTTAGGAGAGCACGGCGCATCAGAATCTTCGACAGAGCTTGTGCGCGTGGGTGAGTACTATTACAAAGCGGGCAAGACCGATTATGCGTTGTATGTTTTTACGGCATACTTAAAACACCATCCGACGGGGAAACTCGGGGAGCGGGTGCGTCGTCTCGCGCAGATGGTCAAAGAAGGCGCGCCTTATCCCATCGACATGCAAGAAATTGAAGACGAGTTGCAGACGGCTGGGGCGCCGAGTGCACAGCCTCCGATGCAGCAGCAATCGTATAACTCAGACACCGACGACTACACACCGCAGATGGACGACAATGCAATGCCCGACCTTCCTGACTTTGACGGCGCAAGCGACGGCGGTGCGGCTTCAGACCTAGCCCTTCCCGAAGGCGGCGATTTCGATTTACCCATGCCCGACGATTTTGACATGCCTCAATCCAGAACGGCGGCGGATGCTTTCAACGCAGGGCTCAGTGCGTTTGCTACGCAGCGATTCGACGAAGCTTTAGCGTCCTATGAAGAAGCGTTGAGTTTGAACGGTGGCTCCGACGCAGCACTCCACGAGAAAACGCTCTATGAGCTGGGGCGCACTCAAGTGAAGAAGAATAATGCAAAAGGTGCCGTTGAGAAATTTTCAGAACTGATGCGTACTTATCCACAAGGTGCGTTGGTTAGAAAAGCAATGATACAGACCGCAGAAATTTACGAACGAGCTAAGGATAGCGCACGCGCGGCGGCTCTCTATGAAAAAGCGGCGCGTATCGGACCTCAAGACAAAGAGGCGAATATAGCGCAGCAAAAAGCAAACCAACTCAAGGGGATAAAATGAACGGCGGCGCGCTCTTTAACAAATTTGGCAAGCAATACAATACCGGCGAAATTATTTTTTGCGAATTTGAACCCGGCAATAGTTTCTACCTCATCCAAACGGGCCGCGTCAAGATCTCGAAAGTCGTGAAGGACAAAGAAAAGACGATGGATATTTTGGGGGTAGGCGATATCTTCGGCGAGATGGCAATTTTAGAAGAACAGCCTCGCTCGGCGACTGCGTCTGCGGTTGAACCCGTTTCACTTTTGCATTTCGATAGAGATAACTTTGTCTCGATGATGATGAGCCAACCGCAACTCGCGTTGAAACTGTTGGTCGTTTTCTCCAAGCGTATCTACGACGCCAAGCGCCGGATGATGATTTTGCTCTTAGACGACGTACAGTCAAAAATCGCCGATGTCTTTCTCATGCTGGCTGAAAAAGAAGCGACCTATGCGCACATGCGTGAGGTTTCTTTTCCCGTGACTACAGACGATGTCGCGAACTGGGCAGGACTCAGCGTCGATCAAGCCGGCGACCAGCTTAACCATTGGGCCAAAGTGGGTAAGGTTGAGCTCTATAGCGATCGTATTTTCGTGCATAATTTAACAGACTTCAAACGCATAGTCGCACAAAAACGAAAAACAGAAAAAAGGTGAATTGAAAGCAAAAAAATGCCGATAAACAAATGAGGAATACTATGTTACGCAACCTTTCTCTACTTCTTCTCTTGGGTGCACCCCTTCTCTTCGGTCAAGCGGCCGATAAAAAAAGTACCGAAACGCAAGCAGCGGCCCCCGGTGCGACGCAGCCGTCGGCAGGCTTTATTCGCGATGATCGTGTTTCCGTCGAAGACTTTAGCTTCTGGAAAAAAAATGCCACAGACGGGAAGGGCGACTATCTGGAGTTCACATTCAACATTGTGAATAAGACAGAAGACGCTATTCCTCTCAAGATGTTCTTGATTGCTTTCGACGAAAAAGATTTGGTCGATAGTCAATACCGCCGTTACGTTGAATATCCCGAGTGGCGCAAATTTGACGAAGACAAGAAGATGCACAAACTCGTGCTTTTCGATAGCATCCCGGAAATGAAGCACGACGAGGTCGCCTCGTTTGCACGTAAGAAAGAAGAGACCGTTGCAAAAAATGGTGGCTTCAAGCCCAAAGAAGAAGCCCCTGCGTCGACCTCGAAAAAACGCCCGAACCTGCAAGAGTTCATCGACTACGTGGAGTTCATCCACCAGAACCCAACGGCAGGCATCGACGTTTCGCTGCAAGGGTATGAAGACACACAGTATAATCTCAAGTGTGAGAGTGAAGCTAAGACCGGAAAAAAGTGTTTAGAAAAAAAGGGTAAATACCTGATCGAGGAAAAGGCTCTGAGAACCAATGTATGGGCGAAGCTCCTTGCACGCTATTCCGTCGATCGAAAATTTTTCAACTATTTAGGCGTTGTTCTCTACGATACCGAAGCAAAAAAAATTGTCCATCGGCAGTTTTACAAAATTAACGGCCGCTTCAAGACCTATTAGAAATCGGTGCTCACGCAGAAAATCGGCTCCATTTTAGACCGCAGCCGTGAGCATTGGCTTTTCGTGCCATTTTTTGTCTTACTCATTCTTTCGTTTGCTTACGTTTTTTTTATCGGAGAGAAAGGCTTCTTGGCTTACCGAATGAAAACGCAGCAAATAGACGATTTGAAGGCGCAGCTTCAAGGGTTTAATCGGCAAAAAGACGAACTCACACAAAAACTGGCGATGCTGAGCAACAAAGATATGGCGATACAAAAGTTTAGCAAGGATTTCTATCTCTTTCAAGAAAAAGTTCGCATCCTAAAATTTAGAGAGTCGAACGATGAAAAAGCCGCCGCGACAAACGAGGAAGAAAGTCTTGTCACAACGCAAAAATTCTATATAATCGCTTCAACGCTCCTCATCGCCATCGTCACATTTTTCTTCTATCGGCGCAACGCTCTGCAAACAAACCTCGAGAGAGTGCGACCTTTCGGGCTGGATGAAAAGTAGTGCGTAAACTTGCTTTTCTCCTGTTTCCGTTCTTTTTGCTTCTCGCAGACGATAATCTCGTAAAATTCAGGCAGGGTGTTAAAGAGTTCGAGGCAAGAGAGTTTGCGCAAGCGTTAAAGACGCTGGGCGATTTCATGGAGGAAAACCCTTACGAGCCAGAAGTGAAAGACGCAATGTTTTTTGTTGTGAAGGCGCTCTTTGCCGAAAAGAAATTTAACGAGACAATAGCGCGAGCGAATATTACCCTCGAACGCTATCCGACGCACTCCAAAAAAATAGAGTTGAGGCTCTTGACTGCTCAAGCTCTCTACCGCGTAAACGCGCACAAACAAGCAGAAAAAATTCTCCTGGAATTATCGAAGAAAAAAGCTGCGCACGAGTTTTCATACGCTATCGAAAAAACACTGGCGTTTATTTATTACGACGCACGCGAATACAAGCGCGCGCTGCCCTGCTTCAGGAATTCGATACGTGCTCTCCCCGATTCGCAGACGGGCGATGATGACCTCTTGCGTGTTTACACCGATGCGGCAAAGATCTTGCTCACCGATGCTGCGCATACGAATGAGACAGTGCGCTATCTAAACCGTGCGCTCGCGATTGCGGAGAAGCAAAAACCCAAGAGCGTTCGTTCGCTCAAGATGCTTCTGAGAAGCGTGTCGCTGCGCCATTTTGACAAGCTCACGGGTTTGGGCGACAATTCGATTTCAGACATCCGTGTCGACGGCGACGATATTTATGTGGCGACCTGGGGGGCGGGACTTTATCGCTATGTGCGTTCGCAAGATAAACTCGAAAAAATCGCACTACCTTCTTCGCAAGTGCGCGGGCTCTATGTCGATTTTGAAGACATTTATGTCGCGACGTTTGACGGTATTTTCCATATCAGCAAAAAATCAGGTCGCGTCGAATCGCTCGTGGACCAAAAGGGCGAGCTCAAGCTGGCGCAAAAAATTATCAAGGACGACCGTTACCTTTATTTTTCGACGCTGACGCGTGGGCTTATTCAATACGACACCATAAAAAAGAAAATAGTTGTGTTGGGCAAAGATTCGTGGGTTGGAGCAAACCAAGTTTACGCGATCGACGCCGATTTAGACACTCTTGTCGTCGGCACGTTAGAGAAAGGCGCGCTCGTCTACAATAAGAAGACTCGCGAAGTGGTACAAATCACAGCAGGTGAGAATGCGCTACGCTCTGCCAACGTAAAAGCTGTGCTCCTCGATGGCCGTTATGTTTATATCGGCGCGCATAACGATGGCGTCTATGTCTATGACACCGTCCAGAAAACACTCACGCGCCTCGCACAAGAAATTCCTTTCCCTTCGTCAATCGTCAAGCGCGACAAAGAAATCTATATCGGCACATCGGGGCAGGGTGTGTTTGTTCTCGACAGAAACACAAATGCCATCTCGCGGATCCGCGCTATCGACGGCATGGCGTCTGATGAAGTGCATGTCTTGCGCATCGAAGATGATTTTCTCTGGGTTGGTTATTTAGAAAGGGGTATTGATATTCTCTACCGACCGATGGCTGACTAGGGGGGATTAATCTCACTGGAGTTTAGGCTTAGAACTCGCGTAAGCTATACGAAGCGACGATTTTTTCTGCGATAAGAACACGCGTTGCTGCAAAGAATCAGCAAATCAGCGCGAATTCCGGTCGTCTGCGGCCGCACGTCGAGCAAATCGGCCGATTGCCGTCGGCCAAAGCGCCGCCTGCCTCGCGGCGATACACGCCGCTTTGGCGGGAGAATTTGCGCTGATTAGCGTGGACTGAGCGCGGAAAAAATCGTACCAGCGAGTTCTAAGCCTAAACTTACAACTTCTCTTATTTTTCCGCTAAATGAATCGAAGGCATGTTCTGGATGTGCTTCAGAAAACCGCGCCAGATGAGATCGGTCATCGTCGCCTCTTGGCCATAAGGGGCCATAAATTCTGTACGTAGAATAATGTTGCCTTCGTCTAAAGAAACCAAGATCCGGGGCTCGCGGCTTTCTGCCATGAACTCGGCGCCCAAGTCGCGGGGAGTGTGGTGCCTCTGAGCGAGCGCAGCGGTGTACGCTTCGTCGACAACCTTTTTTAGTAATTCAATAGCTTTTTCCCAATCGCTCGAGTTCGTCAAGCCAACCTTGAGTTCGCGGAATGTGTGCGACGCTTGTTGGCGCAAGTTAATCAATACATCGGTAAAGACTTTTGCATTGGGTAAAAAAATCAGGCGGCCGGTGAGAGAGCTTTCGTCGGCGCCTTTGACTTCCATGATACTCGTTTCCATGAGTCGAATGTCGACGACGTTGCCGACTTTGCCATCGATTTCAATTCTGTCGCCAATGCCATAAGGGCGGCGCAGCATGACGTAAAACCACGCCGCGATAGACACCCAAATGTCGCGCGTAACGATTAGAAAACCTGCACCAAATATCCCTAAGAACGTGGCGACGTTCTTAATCGAAGGCATCCAAACAGGAAAGAGAAAAAAAAGAGCTAAGACGAAAAGTACATACGACAGAGCTCTTTTGTAACGCAGTCTCGCAAAGCCATCGTCGATCTTGCGGAACGCAAGGCGCAAGATGATAAACCGGAGAATAAGAAGAACGGTGACGACAATTCCTGTCGTTACGTATGCGTTTCCCCGTGTTATCTCAGCCCAAAAGAGTTTCAAATTCTGCGGACTGAAAACTTCTGGCATGCTTATGCGCTGCGCTTGCGCATCGACGGGTTGAGAACTTTTTTGCGTAGTCTCAAATTTGTAGGAGTCACCTCAAGAGCCTCGTCGTTTTCTAAGAAGTCGAGACATTGTTCGAGTGACATTTTTTTATGAGGAACAAGCCGTAACGCTTCGTCTGTTCCAGAAGCGCGGACGTTACTTTGTTTTTTCTCGCGGATCGGGTTCACATCGAGGTCGTTATCTTTCGCGTGCAAGCCAATCACCATACCGACGTAGACGGGCACCTGCGCGCCGACAAAAAGTTCACCCCGGTCTTGAACGCTAAAAAGCGCGTACGCGTTTGTCGATCCGCTTTCCATCGAAACAATCGCGCCGCGTGTGCGACCCGAAAAGTCGCCAGCGAAAGGCCGGTAGCCTAAGAAAAGGCCCGACATCGAACCTTCACCGCGTGTCTCGGTTAAGAAGAAGCTGCGAAAGCCGATAAGTCCGCGTGTCGGCATTTCATACTTGATGCGCACATAGCCGGTCGAGAGCGTTTCCATAAGGAGCATGATGCCTTTGCGGCGGTTGAGTTCTTGGATGACTCCGCCAGAGTATTCTTCGGGCATATCCATGACAATTTCTTCGTAAGGTTCTTGTTTTTCGCCGCCCTCGTCTTTTAAGATGACTTGCGGCTTAGAAACCATGAGTTCAAAACCTTCACGGCGCATGTTTTCGATAAGAATAGCAAGCTGCAATTCGCCACGGCCAGCGACTTTGAACGAATCGCCCCGGTCTTCTACCTTGAGCGCAAGGTTTGTTTTGAGTTCTCTGTCCAACCGTTCGCGTATGTTGCGGGATGTCACCCACTTTCCTTCTTTGCCTGCAAACGGCGAGTCGTTGACAGAGAACTGCATCGAGACAGTCGGTGGCTCGATGTTGATTCGCGGCAGAGCTGTGGCGACGCTTTCTGCGCAAAGCGTATCTCCAATTGTCATCTCTTCGATGCCTGCAATCGCGATAATGTTCGGACAGCTTGCCTCGGTCACTTCGATCCGCTTGAGCCCTAAGAAGTCAAAGAGTTTCGTGATCTTGTGCTTGGAAACTGTCGGCTCACCTTTTTCGTTTTCACCGCGCAGGACGACTTGGTCGCCGACCTTCACAGTGCCGTTAAAAACGCGGCCGATGCAAATGCGGCCTAAGTAATCGTTGTAGTCGAGGTTCGTCACCTGGAACGCAAACGGTGCGGCTTTATCGCCGGCGCCGTCGCGAGCGTGTTTCATGATGGTGTCGAGAAGCGGCTTAATTGAAGTCTTTGCTTCTGGCTTTTCAAAATCCGCCCAATCCAAAAACGCATAGTTACTCTTAGCGCTTGCATAGACAACGGGAAAATCTGTCTGTTCGTCGGACGCGTTGAGCTCGATGAAAAGATCGAAGACGTGGTTGATGACGCTTTGTGGATTGCAGTTCGGTTTGTCGACTTTGTTGATGACGAGTATAATTTTATGGCCGAGTTCGAGTGCTTTCTTGAGCACAAACCGTGTTTGTGGCATGGGCCCTTCCATCGCGTCGACCAACAGAAGGCAGGTATCGACCATGCGCAACACACGCTCGACTTCGCCGCCAAAATCGGAGTGGCCTGGTGTGTCAACGATGTTGATGCGCGTGCCTTCGTAATTCACCGCCGTGTTCTTCGCGAGAATGGTGATACCACGCTCGCGTTCGATGTCGTTGGAGTCCATGACGCGCTCGGAGCTCTCTTTAGCGTCGAGGGTCGAACAAAAGCCCAAGATTTTGTCGACCATTGTTGTCTTGCCGTGGTCGACGTGGGCAATAATTGCTATGTTTTTCATTTGAGGTGCACCGCCAAAAGCGGCAGGAAAGATAGGTTGTAAATAATTATCGAGTGTGGATAAATCGGGCAGGGTGCGCGCTATATGCACGTTCGCAGGCAGTGGATGTATTCAACGTACGAAAGGCCTTTTTTCGCGATGAGAATCGCCTTCCGGGCCGTTTCGAGCCCGCCGTTCTGATTTTTTTCAGTGACTTTTTGGTAGTTAATAAAATAGTCAGGAAAATTCTTGCGTCGGGCATACCGCGCTGCCCAGAAGTGATGATTCCGCGCGGAGAACGCCGACCCGCGCCGGGGCGAATGCAGATACATCTCAACAAACCGTGGCATGAACACGCGAATCGCGAAGTCGACGAACCGCGAAACCGACTCGCCCGAATGAATCGTCCGCTGCCAAAGCACGCCGTAGAGGTTCTTGTCAACCCGCCAGGGCCTTATGACGTATTTAGTCTCGTCAGTCTGGATATTGTACCGCCGTGCGGATGCTGTCCAATTGCCGCCGGAGTGCCAGCGTAATACCGTCTCCTTGCAGAGCCGCGAAATAATCTCCCCTTCGCCCCAGTGGATCCCATGGCGGGCAAGAATCAGCTGTGCAGCCTTGAGTCGGCGATACGACTTCTCGCGCAGCGAGACTGATGTCTGGTGATATTCCATAAATATTCTCCCTCTATATATTAAATACCCAGAAACCGTGTTTTTTTCTCACGAAATTTGAATTTTTTTCCAAAAACCGAAAAAAGTGTGATTTTTGTAATAACTACTACAAGAACCCGGATTTTTATGAAATGGGGGAATTTATAATAGTTATTACATTTTTCCATAACGGCACGAGGCTGCTCTGAGTTCTCAGCCTAAACTCCAAAAATTTTTGTAGAGCGTAAGAATCCCTCCTGATTTCTCCCACATGAACTCAGAGTGCGTCCCCTCTAAAAAGATTATCCGTCACAAAAGCGATACGGCGTTTGGTCGCCTATGGAAGACAAGGTTTTGCTCGATATTGAAAAAACGCGTGGTGAGGTAATCCGTGTCGAGGTCAGCGAATTCAAAGGCAAGAAGCTCTTGAATATCCGCACTTGGTATACAAACGACGCGGGGGAATTAGCTCCCACAAAAAAAGGCGTGACGCTGACTTACGAGCAGTTTCAGAAACTCCAAACTATTCTGCCGCAAATCGAAGAGTTGCTGCGCGCATGAGTGCCGATCTCGTCAAAAGATTCGGAACAACGTATAATTCCGGCCAAACTATTTTTCAAGAAGGCGACCACGCCGAAGAGATGTATATCATCCACAAGGGGCAGGTGAATATTTCCAAACGAGCACGCAACGCGGAGCAAATTCTTGCGACCTTGCGCGATGGAGATTTTTTTGGCGAGATGTCGCTCTTTACCGATACGCCTCGATCTGCAACTGCGACGGTCATGGTCGAAAGCACGATTTTGTGTATCGATAAAAAATCTTTCGATTATATGGTGAACTCGAATAGTTCGTTTGCAATCAATATGATACGAAAGCTCTGCGAGCGACTAAGGAACGCCGACAACCAAATCGGTGAGTTACTTGTTCTCAGCAAAGAGACTCGAATCTTAAAAGCGATGTATGCCTATTGGAATCTTGAAGGGCAAAAAGACAAGTCCGGTGAAATTTTGCTCTTGCCTTATATCGGGTTTTGCGATTATATCAAGAAAACTTCGGGAATTTCTGTTGAAGACACAAACCAGAGTCTCCTGAAGTTACGCAATCAGAGTCTCTTGCATATCCGCCGCGACGTGGCGGGAAAGCAATATATTTCTTTCTCGCCAAAAATTTTCGAATATTTTTATCGTGTTTAATTGCGCGATAGCATGAGATAGAAACTTGTGAGTATGACCCGCTGCTGACTTAAGTCGCTTGTTTCTTTGCAGAGTATATCTGCTCGAACGAGTGCTTCTAAGACAGACTCTATCGTTGCAATAGAATATTTCTGAAGAAGTGCATTCCACCGCGATTGGTCTTGTTGAAATGCGTATCTGTTAGGCGTGCGCGAGTAGATTAGTTGGCCGATTTGTGTTTCGTCGAGCCCGCCTTGGCGGTAGTGCCGGTAGCGGAGCGCGTTTGCGAAGAGTTGTCCGAGTGCGTTTATCCAAGGCTGGATGTTTTCCATCGAATGGAGTTCTAAGAGTCTTAAACACTCCGCCGTGTTGCGCCGGGCAGTCGCGTCGAGCAAGCGGAAGTGCATGTTGCTCTCCGCTTGCGACATCACCTCTTCGACATCCTCTATGCGGATTTCTTTTTCGTGCAATTTGAATGTCACCAAGCGGTCGAGGGCTTGAAGCGCCGTCTTCTGAATGCCAGCCGATTTTTCCAAGAGACGCTCCAAAGCGTCTCGTTCGATTTTGAATCCTAAGTTTTGAAGCCTCTCAGCTATTGAGTTCGCGAGAGCCTCGCCCGTGAGTGGCGTGTCTTCGTAGATTAAAGCCTCGTCTTCAATGGCGGCAAGCGAAGTGGGAAGTTTTTTCTCGGTAGAGAACAAAACCGAGACAGTGAAATCGGGGCTCTGAGAAATATCGCGCAGATAATTTGCGGTCGCTTTGCTATTTGCAGCAATGCGCTTGAGTAAGGCGTCTGCGTGGCGAACCAAAATAAGTCTTCCCGTTGGAAACATCGGCATTGTCATCATCTCTGCGTGCCAGCGTGCGATTTCATTGTCTGTGCCTGCGATGTGAACTTCGTCGATAGAACCGAATGTGCTCTTGAGCCGCGTGCGCAGAGCGTCTAAGAGTGTATTTAAGTCGTCTTGATTTTCGCCTATAAAAAAAATAAGGCGAGGCAAAGCTCCGATCGTTTCGATTTTCTGGCAAAACGACGTGAAAGATTCGGCGCTTGTGCGTGATCGAGCCATCTCACCCTTATGGAAACGCGTTCGACGCCGTCACTTGAGAAAAGGGAGAAACTAACCCTCTTTCAAAATAGAGGTGTGCCGCGGCGGCCACCATCGCTGCGTTATCGGTTGCATATTTTTTCTCAGGAATGAGAAGGGGAGTTTTATATTTTTTACAAAGCGTTTCGAGTCTCTCGCGCAAAAGCCGATTCGCCATCACTCCACCGGCGGCGATGAGCGGAAGATTTTTGTTTTGCCAAAGGGCGTGCTCGACGTTCTGCAAGATATGCTGGATAACCCTTTCTTGAAAGAAGAAGGCAAGACGATCAATATCTTGTGTGTTCAATTTTTCCGTAAGCCGCAGAAGTGAAGTCTTAATTCCGCTAAAGCTAAATTGCACCTTGTCACGCGGCAAGCTTTTCAAGATAACCGGAAACGGATTTTCATCACCAAAATTATTCTGCGAGGCTTGAGTAATCCCACTTTCAAAAAAACGCAATGCCGCCTCTTCAATCTTGGGTCCCCCGGGATAACCTAAGCCCAAAATTTGCGCGGCCTTATCTAACGCTTCGCCTGCCGCGTCGTCTAAAGTATCTCCCAAGACTTGGGCTTTGCCGGGTCCGCTCAGGCGATAGACGACGGAGTTCCCGCCCGACAAGACAAGTCCCAACGATGGGTAGGGCATGACGTGGCCCGAGAGCGTCACCGCCGCCAAGTGCGCTTCGAGATGGTGAACGCCGAAAAACGGCACAGAAAAAAAACGCGCACACGCTTTGGCACTTTGGTAGCCGACTAAGAGACCGCCGACGAGTCCGGGCCGCGTCGTCGCTGCGACATAATCGATAGAGCCCGGCTGCAATGCATTCTCCTTCAAAATCTGAGAGAGGAGGAGCGTGAATTTTTCAAGATGCGCACGGCTCGCATATTCTGGGATGACTCCCCCATAGGGCCGGTGTTCTTCGATTTGACTATAAAGTGGTGCCGCGAGAACACGCTTGCCGTCTTGAACGAGCGCAACGCCTGTCTCGTCGCAACTCGACTCGAATGCCAGGGCCAACGCCATGGGGTAGAACGAAAGAATGAGACAGGCGAAAAAGATTTTTCGCCTTGTCTTGAAGGCAAAAAGAATCGGAGAAGATGTTTCTTGTCTTCTTTATATGGGTGCGCGCGACAACGCTCCTTATCGGTCTGCGAGAAAATTTTTCGCCCGTTGAACTGACTCTGCTTCTCGTCATCCCGGGTTTGATCGAACTTGCGTTTTACACTCTTCTACTGCGGCAACTCAGGGAGCGTCTTCCTTCGCAAGCGTGGCGTGTGCTCGCGTTCTTCGCAAATTTTATCTACGTTCTATTCTGGCTCGTCGACTTGAAGACGCTCGCTGCATTCCATCGGGGCGTCGATTCTGTCCTCCTCTCTGAAGCGGTGAGCGCGCTTACTCCTGCCAATGCTTTCGAGCTGATGGATTTCTTAGATTTTACCCTCTTAGGAGCGACGCTTCTGACGTTTCTATTTCCGCACCGTTGGAGTTTTCGCTTGGGAACAAAACGCTTTTGGGTGGTATTGACGGGTCTGACGCTACTTTGTTTCTTTTTTTGGATGACTCTTTCCCAGACAAAAACACCCGTGACCGCTTTTGTTTCTCCTTTCCTAAGAATACCCCTCTTGAGGGTCGCTCTTCTCGTGGGATCTCACGAAAGAACGGCAGAGCATTTGTCTCAGTTGACAATCTCCGGGATAAAATTTGCGCCGACGCCGAATCAGAATCAAAGGGAGTTGCAAACCAAAACAGTGGGAAAACCATTGCAGTATAATATCTTGCTCATTGTTTTGGAGAGCACCGGCGCGCGCTATGTCTTCGATGCGTCGCTTACAAAATCCGGGCAGGTTCCGATGCCCTTTTTGAAAAAACTCAGCGAAGAGTCTCTCTTTCTGACGAAGCATTACTCGACATCGAATAGTTCACCGCGTGCGCTGTTTTCTCTCTTTACCGGGCTTTATCCCGAGCCGACGCTGAAGTTTTTCTCTCTCGATAAATCGCTTAAGATCAAGACTTGGAATGCGTACCTTGAAGGCTACACAAAGCTCTTCGTTACCCCAAGCCCCACCGAGTGGTATTTTCCGAAAGGCCTACTCAACAATAATGGTATCAAAGAAATTTTAGGACAAGACAAATTACTTTTCAAAGAGAGAAAAACTTCACCCCGAGAAGCGCGCAACGAAGAACAGGTTGCCGATTATTTTGTGTCTCGGCTTAAGCATCTCAAAGAACCATTCTTTGCAACGTATATTCCTTTTGCTCCGCATTTTCCTTACCACGATTATGGCAAGCAATGGAGAATCACCGCAGGGACTTCGCGTCTCGACCGTTATGTCGACAACCTTCACCTCGTCGACGTGCAGATTGAAAAATTTTTTCGAGCACTCGAAGAGCGCGGAATTTTAGACAAGACTCTCGTCGTCTTGGTAGGCGACCACAGCGAGGCGTTTAGACAACACAGGGGGAATTACATCCATTCTCTCTATAGCTACGATGAAAATTTGCATGTGCCTGCTCTGATCTGGGCGAAAAATCTTCTGACTCCGCGCAAAATTCTGGAACCAACTTCGCATGTCGATATAGCTCCCACGATATTGGATATTTTACGCATTCCGCACGATGCAACAAAATTTCAGGGCGTTTCTCTCCTGAATAAAATAACGCGCCCGTTTGTTTTCGCGTATGGCAACGAAGGAGTCGTCACGGTGTACGATAAGGCGCAAAAGAAATTCCAGAGACTCGCCGACGCGTCTTGCCGGTTTTTCGACCTTGCGAAAGATAGCGCAGAGAAGTTGCCGCAAGTTTGCGATCGAAAAAATCCGGCGTACGAACAAGCGACGGCCTATTGGCTAACGCAGTTGGCCTATCTCAAGGGTCTCCAGAATGCCGCAAAGTTTCCGGCGCACGCTGGTGTGCGTTAGACCAGATCTAAACTGACGTTAAACACTTTTTCAAAGGTGTCCTTTTTTCTCTGGAACGCCCAGCGTTCGAGCTGTGTCTCGCTGTTGCTTTGCAGCGAAAGGAGCCAGTGCTTCTCGTCTTTTTTTTGTGCGTCGAGTTTAGTTATCGAGCTTGAATAACTCCTGTCGAGACTATCTGCAATGCGCAGTATCGCCGATAATTTTAAGATTGTTTCTTTGACGGGCCCAGCAAGCGCTTGATATTCGAGATGCGACGCTTTGGGATTCGACTTCCTGTGGTAACGAGCCGTGTGTGCAATCACTGCGCGCTCCTCGTCGGTATAACCCGGCAGGTGCGTGTTCGTCAAGATGTAAAGCGCGTGCTTGTGGTGTTGGGAGTAGTCGATAAATTTGCCGATGTCGTGGAGTATCGCTGCGGCTTTGAGGAGGTCACGCGCCGTGGCCGCCAGTTTATGTAACTCGGCAAAAAGATCGAAAAGACGAACCGATAAATTGGCGACATGCTCTGAATGGCCTCGATCCATTTTGTATTTCTCGACAATCGCCTCCAGCCCCGTTTCTCGAAATTGTCTCTGGCTGTGCAAATAAATTGTGTTATCTACCTTATTGAAGACAAAATCCGCAAGCGCACCGTCTCTGAGGCCATTGGGAGATACCATAAATTGAGAAAGTTTTGTGTGCTTGAGAAGAGCTAAGAGAAGCGCTGCACCGGGTAAAATGATGTCGCGCCTATTCTCGTCGACGCTCTTGAGCTTGACAATTTCTTTTTTGCTCATCTGGGCGATGTCGTCGACCATGCGCGCCAAGTCTTTGGTTTCCACAAGCGGTAGTCGTAAACGTTCTTTTACCGCGAACCCCATTTCACGCATGATTTCGAGTATGGTGCGCGCCGTACCGCCAGTCGAAAGCGCGGCTTCTGGATTAAATCGACGGATGTCGTCGATATACGGTTCGAGAGATCTCTCCACATACTTGTCGATAAGTTTGACAAGCTCTTTCGATTCTGCTGCAAACATCTCTTTGAGACGCACAGTCCCCAGACGCAGGCTTTCGACAAAGTGGATGTCGGTATTGTTGCACACCAAGAGTTCTGTCGAGCCGCCGCCGATGTCGTTGAAAAGATAAGGCTTCTCATCGAGTTCCGTATGCGCACGCACCCCGCTATATACGAGCCGCGCCTCTTCAATGCCGGGAATAACAGTAATCTCGATCCCCGCCTCGCACTTCGCTCGCTCGACAAATTC
>CAUJII010000078.1 GCA_963205035.1 Spirochaetota bacterium | reverse complement strand
AATCTTTGGCAAAGGCGACTATGATAAATGGTCTGAGACGGCAAAGAGAACGACGGGTATCGTATCGCTTTGCGTGGCTATACCGGCGTATTTACTCTATCGCCGGGCCGCTAACCGCTCTGAATAACGGGGCGGTGTGCAAGACAGCTGCGTCTATTTCCGGGGCACTCATTTGTCCATGCCGCATACCTGCAAGCGGGTCGGTTTTTACCGAGACACGAGCTGTGCGCACAAAGACAGACATGCGTCGGGTTGCTGGTCGCAAAATGAGATTTTCTTTGTTTGGCAGCGGTGCCAGAACCGCAACGGGGTGGTCGTGATCGGTGACGACCAGGGTCTTGCCTCTTGCCACCCTGCGAATTTCGCGGCTAGGATCAGTTTGATTCAATCGCCGAAGTCGCGAAAAGTTAATGTACGCGCATCGATAAAGGAACGTGGACTGATGGGTAATTCGTGAAGCGGGCCGCGCTCGGGGCTTTAGGCCGCAGAGCCAGAACCATGAGCCGATGCACTATCGACTTCTGGTAAAATCCACGTCAGGCGCCATTTCACAAAAAACTAAGGTTTCTCCAAAAATTCAAAATTTGTTGACAAAAGGCACACAATAAGCATATATTACATTCATTGAAGATAATTAGCTGGAATGCTGAGAAAAATGAAAAACTGCTCAGGGAACGAGGTGTCTCATTTGAAGTTGTTGCACAATATATTGAAAAGAATGAAGTATTGACTGTTATCGAACATCCGAAACCTGATAAATATCCAGGGCAACAGATTTACATGATAGAAATTCAAGAGTATGTTTACTTAGTACCATTTGTTACGACAGAAACGGAAATATTTCTGAAAACAATCATACCGAGCCGCAAGGCGACGCGCGAAAATCTTCAAAGAGGTGTGCAAAATGAAAAAAATCAAACTTGATTCTTATGAAGAATCAATACTACGAGACTTTGAGGCTGGCGAGTTCAAGCCCGTCAAGAATAGCGCCAAATTGCTCAAAGAACACGCGGTATATGCGCGGAATACATTGAAAAAGAACAAACGCATTAACATTCGAATCTCTGGTAAAGATCTTGAGATCATACAAAACAAGGCCGTCACCGAAGGGCTGCCCTATCAGACCTTGATATCTAGTCTTATTCACAAGTACGCTTCAGGACAGTTGGTAGAGAGAGTCTGATATAGGGGGTTGTTTCTCAGGATAAAAAATATGTTATCCATAAAAATTTAGTTCACAACCCGGCTGACTTACTTCCAAAGCTGACTGGTGGCGATTTGAAATCCAGGCAGAAGCCCCGACTCTAGAATGTTGTCTTGCTTTTTCTGCCAGACATCCCCTTGATTTATCCATAGGTGAATCGTTTCGTTGGCAGGGTCGACAATCCAATACTCCTTGACTCCCCCCATTAAATAACGCTCAGCCTTTTCACCTAAATCGCGATGGCGTGTAGAGGGAGATAAAATCTCGAAAACCATGTCGGGCGCACCGTGGATGTGCGTCTTCACGATGTGCATATTTTCGTTCAAAATCACCGAAATATCGGGCCGCACGACGTCACCGTCATCGGGCAGAAAAACATCGGTTTCAGTTGATAGCATGCCGACAGGATGCGTCTCGAAGTATGCCTGCAAGAAATAGCCTAAGCGGATTGCCAGATTACCATGGTTGAAGCTTGGACTCGGGGCCATTATCATCACTCCATCGACGACGTCGTAGCGAAAGCCGTCTTCTTCGAGGTCGAGATATTCTTCGCGTGTGACCCGTAGGCCGTGGTAGCGCGGTTGAGCCTGTTGGGCGACGCCGGACATAGCACAGGCAAGCAATGAGAACTGGTATGTCAACCGTTTTGAGAATTGCCGTGGCGCACGGGAGTAGTAAGCCCACTTGACATTAAGACTGAATTTCGTATCGTTTGTAGTCCATGAAGATTCAAGAGGATATAAAACCCATTTCGTATTTTAAGGCGCATGCCGCAAAAGTATTGGCGCAAATCAATAAATCGCATCGACCATTCTATGTGACGCAAAACGGCGAAGCGAAGGCGGTACTTCTGGCACCCAAGACTTTTGAAGAAATGCAAAACGCCATTAACATTCTCAAGATGTTGTCTATGAGTGAACAAAACGTTAAAGAAGGCAAGGTCGTATCTCAGCAAAATGTCGAGAGCCAGATAAGAAAGAAGTTCGGCATCAAATGAGCTCTTAATGCCGAAGATCAAGGTGCTTGAAGCGTTTCCAAATATTGGTCGCGCCATACCAGAATTGGAGGGCCTGAATATTTCGATATATCGAGAAATTTTTGAGAATCCATGGCGTATTTTATTCAGAACCGATGGGGCTAAGGTCTTTGTTCTGGCGGTTTTCGACGGTCGACGGGATCTCGAAGAGGTTATCATAAAGCGACTGCTATTTGACGTACGTTAAGGCACAGTCTGCCAGCGCCGCAAAGCCAATCATTTTTTCTTGCCAACTTGGCACGGAAAACGTATCATGATCGTATGCGAAAACTGACAGTCGGTGAATTCAAGAATCGCTTCTCAGAAGTCGTGGCGAGTGTGCGCAAAGGCGAAAAGATTGCCGTTCAGTATGGCAAAAAGCGGGAAATTATCGGGCTTTTTGTGCCTTATGAGCAGCCAAAGACAAGAAGACGTAAATTGGGTATCCTGCGCGGCAAAGCTGAATTTGATCCCAAAAAATTTGCGATGACCGACGATGAGTTTTTTGCAGGATAGCCTTGTATTTACTCGACACGCACATCGCACTGTGGGTTTTGATCGAGCCGGAGAAACTGTCTAACAAGGTACGCAGTTTGATCGATTCAGAAATCCCCTTGAGTCTCAGCGTGATTTCCTTGTGGGAAATTTCCATTAAGTATGCGAAAGGCAAACTATACCTGAAGCGTGGCTTGAAGCCCGATGATTTCCCCAAAGCACTCGATCTGACAGGCATAGATATCGTGCAACCACAGGTAGAAACCTGGGCAACGTTTTTCAAACTGCCAATAGGGCAGCATAAAGATCCATTTGACCGCATGATTATCTGGCAGGCGATGCGAGAAAAGCACACCCTCGTGAGTCGTGATGCCTCGTTTGCTGAATATAAGAAAGTGGGTCTGCGTATTTTTTATTGAAATAAGACAAACTCTGTGTAAATAACCATGCACATCCGCCTCATCGACGCCGCTCTCGATAATGTCGACATTATCGTCGATGAGAGTAATCCCACAGCCGTAGAAAACCACAAACTGATTCCCAAGAAGTTGCTTGCGGGGTATTTAGACGAATGGCTTGATTTCGTTGCACGCGTCAATGCACAGAAAAGCAATAGGCCCGATGATGCAGCCCTCGACCGCGAGGTGGCCGAGAAACTTATGCGCTTTGGCAGCACCTTGCATGCGTTGCTCTTTCAACCTGCGTTCCAATGCAAGCCTTTGCGCGAGCTTGTCTTTTCTGTCGATGCCACTTGGGCGCGCTTGCCTTTTGAACTCTTGCCAATGGGTAAGGGGCAATACAATTTCGCTGGCTTGCAGGTACCGGTTTTGCGGCAACTGCGATCTATACCACATACCTTGACTGCGTCTAACTCAAGAAAGTCTGGACAAAAATTTCTGGTTCTGGCAAACCCGGAAGGCGCAGCCGACATCGCTGCCACGACAGACTCCGAAAGAAAATCTCTGGAGCGGATTATTGACGCAAAGCATCTACATGTCTTGGGCCGCCTCGCGAGCGTTGCGCGCACAGTCGACGAACTCACGCACTGCGAGTACTTGCATTACTCGGGGCATGTGCGCGATCAGTCGCTGCATTTTGACGGCGACTCGCTACGTGCTCAAGACATAGCTTCGATGGATCTCCAAAATTTGAAGCTCGCTTTGAAAACTTGAACAAAGTACTTTTCAAAGTGTCTAAAATCAGGAGTTTGCTGCTCATTGAGTTTCCTTCTACCATTCACTCAGACAGTTGAACAAGTGGGCGCGGTAGGCGTCTTCTTTGTACGCTCATGCCGCTCGTTATTTCAAAGGCCTTTTCGGTGGCGCAAAATTTCTTTTGAAATCTATACGATTGGTTGGCAATCCCTGGCAATCATCGTCTTTACCGGCGCTTTCACGGGTATGGTTTTAGGTCTCCAAGGTTTCTATGTACTCAAGCGGTTTGGCGCTGACGGCTTCTTAGGTTCTTTAGTCGCAAAAAGTCTTCTGGCCGAACTTGCGCCTGTCTTGACTGGACTTCTCATTATTGGTCGTGCAGGTTCTGCGCTCTGCGCTGAACTGGGAGTGATGCGTCTCTCCGAGCAAATCGAAGCCTTGGAATGTCTCGCGATTGACATCTATAACTACGCCGTCGCACCCAAACTCTTGGCGACTGTGATTGCACTACCACTTCTTGTTTTTATTTTTACTGTGAGCGGCATCTTGGGGGGTTACTTCTCAGGCTGTATTATTTTGGGCGGAAGCTTGGGGGATTACTACCAGAGCATGCGAGATGTTATCGACTTCACAACCGTGCGCATGGCCCTCATTAAGTCTTTCGTCTTTGCCATTCTTATTGTGACGGTTTGCGCATTCCGAGGACTTTACGTTCACCGTTATGCGGGTAGGGGGGCTCTCGCACTTTCGCGGACAACCACCTTAGCGGTTGTCGTTTCGTCGGTTCTTATTTTGCTCGTCGATTATCTCTTAACGGCGGTACTCATCTAATGCCTCCCATGGTTACGTCTGATATAATAATCGAACTCAAAGGTATCGATAAAACTTTGGGCGGACTCAAAGTCCATAGCAACCTCAACTTGCAGATCGAGAAGGGAAAAACAACGATCATCGTGGGCCCCAGCGGCGTAGGCAAGAGCGTCATGCTCAAATATATCTTGGGATTTATGGTGCCTGACGCGGGCGAAGTTCTGCTTGAAGGTAAATCCCTCTTGGGACTAAGTGAAAGAGCGATGAAGAAAATTCGCACACGTTTTGGCGTTGTGTTCCAAGGTGCAGCCCTTTTCGATTCGTTGACTGTGTTTGAAAATGTTGCGCTACCACTCGTTGAAAAGACCCAAAAGACAAAATCTGAAATCGAAGATCAAGTGATGCACTACCTAAAGCAAATGCGTATTGCAGACGACAGACACAAGATGCCCGCAGAACTTTCCGGTGGCATGCAACGTAGAGTTGCCTTGGCGCGGGCACTCCAGCTATCGCCTGGAATCGTAATCTTCGACGAACCCACAACAGGTCTCGACCCGGAGACAAGCGAAAATATTTACGACCTGTTTATAGAAACGCAAGAACGCTTAAAATATACGGCTCTTATTGTGAGCCACGACATACCGCGAATTTTTCGTGCGGGCGATTTCTTGGCCGTCTTGCACGAGGGTGCTATTGAAAGTATAATTCCTGCGAAAGGGGCTCGCTCGAAGGCCAAGGGCTGGCTCAAGAGAATGCTCGAGGTTTAATAAAGAGGAAAAATGAAACGTACAGAATTTTACACAGGACTCTTCATCGTCTTTGGTTTATTTTGCTTTGCATGGGTCGCTCTCTCGCTCGGGGGACTGCGCATGTGGGGCGACAGCCGCACCGTTTATTTCGCGGAATTCCAATCGGTCTCGGGGATTCGCCCCGGTGCAGTGGTTGAAATCGCAGGCGTCCAAGTCGGCAACGCAACGAAACTCGACCTCAAAGACAGCCGCGCACGTCTCGAACTGCGCATCAACCCGGAGGTTTCGATACCGGCAGATTCCGTCGCGTCGGTGCGCACACGAGGGCTCATTGGTGAGAAGTTTATTAAGCTCACCCCGGGTGGAGAAGATACCCTCTTGCAACCGGGCGCAGAAATCGTCGAAACAGAATCCGTAGTCGATCTCGAAGAGCTTATCGGAAAATTTATTTACGACAAGAAATAAGATGAACACACAATTCTTAGCAGATTTAGAAAAGCTCCTCGTTGAGCGGCGCGAGAAAATGCCTGCTGGTTCGTACACGTCGAAGTTGTATGAATCCGGCGTACAAAAAATTCTTCAGAAAGTCGGCGAAGAAGCCGTCGAGTACATTTTAGATGCTCAGGTCGCCGGAAAAAATGCCGATAAACAAAAGGCAGTCTACGAAGGGGCAGACCTCTTGTACCACTTTATGGTTTCGTTGGTGGCGCAGGGCTGGTCTCTGGGCGACATTATCGATGAACTGGAGAAGCGGCATAAACAATCTTAAATCGGATTTATTCTTTCTCTCGTTTATTGTCAGCTTGACTTCGCTTCTTTCCGTTGCTATTTCTGCAACACCGCAGCCCGCGAAGTCCGAGTCAACGCAACGCACGGAAAAAACAACGCATCCTGCCGCAGAGAGCTCGAAAAACAAATTCGAAGCGCATGCCAAACCCCCACAGGCGCAAAATAGCGGAAAACCTACTAAAGAAGAACTCGTTGAGCGCATCCGTGCAGCGCTCAAATTCGGCAACTCCCAGCAAGTGCGCGACGCACTGCATACATTGAGCAAGTTGTCGGAAGCAGAGCAGCATTCACTCTTACCGGAGCTCAAAGCGACATGCAACTCGCAAGACGGTTTGGTTCTGCGCAAGATGGCCGAGTTCATTGGTAGTGTCAAATTCACCGAATTAGATTTTGCGCTGGGCGACTTCTTGCTCAACAAGACATACGATCCGGTTTTTTTTACAGCAGTTGCCGCGATTGCGAAAAAGAAACCAGCAGCGGCGTTGCCGATTATTATCAAAGAGATTCGCGAACAAGACTTCGCAAAACCGGGGAACCGCGTGCAAGACCTAATGCACTTGCTTGCTCTATATAAAGATAAGTCGCTCCAAGCGTTTCTGGTGGAGAAGCTACACACGGCAGATACGTATACCGATTACCGCAGCGCAATTCTCAAATACATGGGTGAGTCGGCTCCTTGGAGCGCCGAAGAACAGACGCAAATTCTCAAACTCTTCTCAGACGAAGCCGAGTCCCTGACGGTGCGCGGTGCTGCGGCTTATGCTCTCGGCAAGGCACAAGTGGGCGAAGCGCGGCAAGCGCTCAAAGCAATGCTCGCGAAAATCGACGCGATGACCGACATGGACGAAAAAAAGAAAAATAACCGATTTCGTTTGCAACTCATTTACGCGCTCATTCTCTTAAAAGACAACGACGTGAAAGAAATCCTCTTTAGCATGGCACGCGACGACGACGAAATAATCCGTGCGCGGGCAGTCCATCAATTAGGAAAGCTCGAAGTTAAAGAAGCGCGCGAACTCCTGCTCTACAAATCAAAATACGATCCTTCACTCCGCGTGCAGAAAGAAGCGAAGAAGGCGCTCACCATTCTCGATGGAGCGAAGAACGAATCGGAACCCGAAAGCGTGCACGATACGCCATGAAGTCTTTGTGTCTCCGACTATCGTTCTTGTTTTTGTTTTTGGTTTTGTTTAATCCGTTCGCTGTATTTTCTTTTTTCAGTCCAACCGATTTGACACTTGCCCAAACTGTCGAGAAAAAAAGTACAGCCCCGCTTTTTCTTAAGTACCAAAACCACGACGGCGATTATCTCATCTTTTATGACGCTGACGGCGATATTTTATATCTGCGTTACAGGCGCGATAAGTGGGATTATTCCCACGACCGCGAGCGCGATTTTTTAAGGCGAGGAATTACATACGAATTGAGAGTGGTGAATTTAGAGAAACTATCCGAGGGCGAACTACCGAAAGGAGTCATGGGTGCCGATTTACCAGCGCCGTCGCGCACACGAAAGATAAGACGCATCCGTTCGGTTTTCAAAGCAGAGTGGGGCGGTGTCTCCGACTCGGCTCTGCGTGACTTGCGTTATTAAGAATGCTTTTTACTCTCATATTATTACTAACGCTTTTTAGCGGCTTTTTCTCAGGCAGCGAGGCTGCTATTTTTTCGCAAGATAGCGCAAGACTCAAACGCGCACACACGAACCCGTTTTCGCCGTCTCTCCGAAATACGATTGCGCTTTGGCTCAAGAAACCTGAGCGCATCATTACTGGGTTACTCCTCGGCAACTTGATTGTCAATATCGGGATTACCCACAGCACCGAGACTTGGATTCTCTCTCTCTTTGGTACGTTTAACCACCGGCATATTGTTTTGCCTATAGTCATCACGCTTTATGTCTTGGCGTTTGGTGAAGTTATACCAAAAGTGTTGGCGCTTCTCTTCAAAGACAAATGGATTCAAGTTCTCGAAGTCCCGCTGCGTATTTGGTTTCGCCTTGCGCAATTTTTTACAGCTCCGTTTGACCGTCTCACTGCAGCGATTGTAAATCCGCTCGGTCAAGAACGAGTCCGCCTCACAGAAAACGAACTCATGGAAGCCGTGCGAATTGCAGAAGACCACGGTCTCTTGACGAGCGCTGAAATGCGGATGCTCTCGCGCTCGATTGCTTTCCATCACAATACAGTCTATGCGGCGATGCAAGCGCGTTCGCAAATTTTGCTTTTATCCGAAGACTCGTCGGTCCAGAAGGTTCGCAAAGCGTTTAGTGCATCGGGTCAGAACTTTGCGGCCATCTACCGAAAGAATAGCACCGAGGTTGTCGGCGTAATGTATCTGCGCGGGATTGTACAACTGCAACTTTCCAGACAAAAGAATTTGTCTTCCAAAATCCATTCGATAGATTTTTTACCCGCAAGCCTTTCGCTCAGTAATGCTCTTGCTTCGCTCATGCGCGAGAGGCGCGACATCGCGGCAGTCATCGACGAAGCGGGCGCTTTCTTGGGACTCGTGACACTCAGAGGCATCATCAACCACGTTTTGGGAGCGAGCTTCTCTTCGGTGAGAACCGATGCGGATTTAGAAAAACTCGACAATAGGCGCTACCGCATTGGGGGCAAGATGCCCTTAGACAGGTTCAACGAAATTTTTCGCACAGACTTTGACGCAGAGCTCAGCGAAACTATCGGTGGATTTCTCCTGGAAAAACTTGACGGGTTTCCGCGCGAAGACGCCGAGATCCGAATCGGTAGTCTAATTTTTCGTAACATGGAAATCGAAGATCACCGCCTCTTGCGGTTCGTTTTGGTGGTGAAACGTGGAGCTTAGTCTTTCCATCTTTGTAATCTGCATTATCTCATCGGCTTTTTTTTCCGCAACCGAGGTTGCGTTCTTTAGCTTAAACCCACTTTCCTTGGCGCATGGGAATAGAGAGAAACTCGAAAAACTTTTCTCGCATAAGACAGATCTCATTGCGATGCTTCTAACTGGAAATAATTTAGCGATTGTGACAGGTACGCTCGCTCTCGATCAACTTCTACCGCCTGACCCCAGCCTTTCGTACAAGCTGTTAATGTTTTGTATGCAGCTCATTCTTTTCTTTCTACTTGCTGAAGTTCTGCCTAAGGCGATTGGACGGCGCAAGAACATACGGATGCTTGAAAAAACGTATGCTCTTATTTGGATTTTTTATTATCTTCTCCTGCCTTTAAGTTATGTCTTCTTAAAGCTCTCGCGTGCTATCGGAAAAAATAAAAATAACGCATCGGACGACTCGCGCTTAGAAGTGTTTCGCTTTATCGCAGAGCAAACTCCAGACAACCAGCAAGCGTTAGCCGATTCGCTTGCGAAATACTCCTCGACGACGATCGACGAAATCATGACGCCGCTGATTGAGTTTCTTTCAATCGCTGACAGCGCGACTTTGGGCGAGTGCGCCGACGTCATGCACCGTGGCTCTTATTCGAGGTATCCCGTGTATGAGACCATGCCCGCTAATATCATAGGCTACCTCGATTCGAGAGATATTTTGGCGAAGCCGCGAAGCACGCGCGTGAGACAAGTTCTTCGCCCGGCGCATTTTTTTCCTTATTCTCTGAAAGTCGACACGCTCCATGCGCAAATGCGGCGTTTGAACGAAGTGATGGTTTTCGTCGTGAACGAATATGGCTTAGTCTTGGGCATGGTGACAGAGGAGAACTTAGCCGAAGAGCTTGTGGGAGATATCTTTGCACACGATCAAAAACTCGAAGCAGGCTATCTCATACAAGTCGATTCGAGACTTTATGAAATCGATTGTGCCATGGATATCGACGACTTTATGGAGAAATTTTCACTTGCCTTAGATAAAGAATACTTTGAAACTCTTTCCGGGTATATCATTACGTCGTGCGGTAGAATTCCCACAAAAGGCGAGGAGATTTCCCTACCTGAAGGAGTCTTCACAGTGATCGAAGCAACTCCGCGCGCGGTGCGTCGGGTCGCATTCAAACCCAAGAGGGTGCGGATGAGCGCAAAGACCCATCAATTCAACTAAAGCTATGTTCGTTCAGAAATAATTGTACTCTATCTATTATCTCTTGAGAGTTTTCAAGAACTGCGTTATGCGTTCCGCCGGCAATCATTGCATAAGAGGAGTCTTTGACGTTGGCGTGGACGCGTTCCGAATGTGCGGGAATCGCAAACAAATCTTTTTCTCCAGAAATTATTAAGCACGGAGCAAGGATTTTGTGGAATTCTTTTTCATTCGAGTGGTGGTGAATTGCGTAAGCCATGTTGATGAGGTGTTCCAAATCAAGATACGCTAATTGATCGAGAAAAGGTCTCAGCTCTTCTTCGGTGACAAGCTTTGGGTTAATCAGTACGCCACGCCCAAACGTCACACGCAGATTATAGGGTAGGGTATGCAAGAATTTCCAGAGCGCCCCATAAGCACCTTTGAGACGCGGAAAGACGCGGTGCGCCGCATGGAAGAGCGGAGTGAAAATCGGCAAGTTCAGGAATGTGTCGAAGATGCGTCCGTAGATTCCAAAGAGAAGAACGATCGCTTTGAAATTATGGTTGTCTCGAAAATTCCACTCCACCGCAAGCTGGCAGCCCATGCTGTAACCCATAAGGATAACGGGGATTTTTCCGATGTGCCGATAGAGCGCATCGATATCGCGCAGAACGGCGTCGATAGAGACTTCTTTATGACGTAGTTGGTACGCCAACCCTTGGCCTCGATAATCGAAAGTCACAACACGGTACTTGGTCGCAAGACCGGCGACAAGTTTCGCTATATTGAATTGGTTGCAAGTAAAGCCATTGAGAAGAAAAATTGTCTCTGAAGCAAATTTATCACCGTACTCAAACCAAGGTATTTCAACGCCATCGTCTGCTTTGAAAATACCCACCGGAATAGGGTAGTTATCGAAACTGTACATAGCTTGAGAGACTAATTTTACTCCGTCATGTCAAGAAATACTTGAAGCCTGATTTCTGCGATAGACTTTGTATCTTGAGTACTCCCAAAAATCCCGTTCTAAAACGCCGCTTGCTTTTGACTTCGGTCATCTTTATTGCGATCCTACCTGTCTTTCTCTCTGCACTCTTCGTTACCTACCGTTCTTTTCAGCAAGCAAAACTCGATGCAGTCTACCGCTCCAATTCGCTGCTCTCGCACATTTCAGAAAAGCAAGACCAACTGATTGCACAAACATTCCAATCGCTGCGGATTTTGGCTCTCCTACCGGAAGTACGCCAAGGCGGGAATACTTGCGGCAAATTTTTGGCGCGGTTTATTGAACAAAATCCTTTCTATGAAAACGCAGCGCTTGTTCGCCTCGATGGAAACGTTTCTTGCAGCGCGCTGCCTTTGAAAGCAAAGGCCAATGTTCATGACCGGGATTGGTTTAAGCTCGTGATGCGGACGGGTAGTGCGCAAATCGGCGGCCTGCAACTCGGCAAGATCAGCAAAAAACCAAATATCGTCGCTGCGCTTCCGATTCTTGACAAAGACGAAGAAGTCCAATCGATACTTTATCTTGCACTCAGCGTGCAGTGGTTGGAAGATGTTTTCGCGGAATATGCTCTCCCGAAGGATTCAAAACTGACTGCGCTCGACGCGAATGGTCTTGTTCTCTTTGAACATCCCAAACTTGCGATAAAATCTGAAGACAAAGGCCATGAAAATCCGTATGGTAAACTCTACCCGAAAGAAAAAATTCGAGACCATATCCAACGAGCGGGTACAAGCATTCAGCCCGCAAGATTGCGCGAAGAAACCGAACACTTTGTTTATATTTTTGAGCGCATCGCGACAGAAGATCGTGTCGCCATGGTTGTCGTACTTCGTATTCCCGAACTTGAAATTTATCACGATGCAAAAACAAACGCGTTTACACTTATTTCGGGACTTCTTCTGTCTGTCCTTACGACCTTTCTCTTGGCATATATCGCCGCAAAATATCTTTTTTTGAAACCCGTCGAAGCCGAAATCGAAAAACTCCACGACGAAGCAGAAACCGATCCGCTGACCAATGTTCTCAACCGCCGAGGGTTTGAACGACTCGCGAGCGAAGCCCTTTCTGCGGCCGGCGGTAGCGATCACCATGCTGTCTCGATCATCGATATCGACCATTTCAAAGCGATAAACGATACCTACGGCCATCCTGCGGGAGACGCAGTCCTCAAAGAATTCGCGCACCGTATTAAAACAGTCCTGCGCGATAATGAAATTTTTGGCCGCATCGGTGGCGAAGAGTTTGCTCTCTTTATTCCACATGTGACGCGCGAGACATCCATCGTTCTGGCCGAGCGCATTCGCACTGCGGTCAATTCGCTCCCATTCACTTTAGACGAGAAGAAACTTACTGTGACGGCGAGCCTCGGCGTGTGCCATGCAACGTCTCGTATGGGATTGACACGTTTTCTGGAAAAGGCCGACAAGGCACTTTACCGCAGCAAACGGAGCGGGCGTGACCGCGTGTCGATTTGAGAGATAGTTGGTCCGCGGCGTAGTTACTCGGCGTAGTTACTCGGCGTAGTTACTCGGCGTAGTTACTCGGCGT
>CAUJII010000077.1 GCA_963205035.1 Spirochaetota bacterium | reverse complement strand
TTGGTGGCGAGCCTTTTCTCATCGGGGCTTATAGCGGCCGACATCGAAGGCACGTGGATGACGATTGACGATGAAACAGGACAGGCAAAATCGCATGTTCAAGTTTGGGTGAGTAACGGGGTTGCTTACGGCAAGATTACACAGCTCTTGACCCGCAAGCCGAATGAAGATAAGGACCCTGTCTGCACAGAATGCAAAGGCAACCTAAACGGCAAGAAAATTATTGGCATGACAATGATGTGGGGGCTTAAGCAAGACGGCGACGAATGGAATGGCGGCAAGATCCTTGACCCCAAAAACGGCAAAACATACAAATGTAAAATCAAGACAAAAAATGGCGGCCAAGCACTCGACGTGCGCGGTTACATCGGCTTTTCTCTGATTGGGCGCACACAAACTTGGAAAAGAGCAAAGTAGTTTATTAACTACTTTGCAGCGCTCTCGCGTAGTTTGCGTATATAGAGAGTCTTGGTAAGTCGGGCAACAACTTCGCCCGACTCATTTTTGACGGTGCAAGAATAAATCCTATCGAGCTTTTTCACACGCAAAAGTTCTCGTTTTAGAGCATCAATCTCCTGCGGGGGAATGTGGAAGAGCGCCGTGACGGTTCCCAAACCGGGTTTCACGAAATCAATCGTAGCCGCCTTATCCCAAACGATGTAGCCATCCCCCAAATTTTTCATCAAGAGAAACATAAAGAAGGGTTCGCACATCGAGTAGAGAGAGCCTCCAAAATGCGTACCGACGTAGTTCGTATTTGCTTCGACGAGTTCCATCGACGATTCGAGCGTGTAATCGTCGATAGTACGGACGCGGATGTGCGCACCGGAGTAAGGGGCAAACTGCTCGAACGTCGCGTCAAACCCGACCTCCTCTTTGAGTTTTTGCCAACGGGGAAAAACTGTCTGTTCCAAACGTGCCATCTTTTTCTAACAAAAAAGAGTATACACCACGGCAAGTAGGTACAGGTATTTATCAATACAAATAAAACTTGGCACAGCTTTGCAAAATGAGTCGATATTAAGAATAGGAAAGTGAATGTACCGTTTACCGAAGATTAGCCTCTTATTGTGCTTATTGACCCCAGGACTTGCTGCACTCCAAGGCGAGAGTGTCTTTTTCAAAGCTTATTTAGGGGGGGGCTATTCGTATGTCAAGCAGAACGACAAAGCCGCAGATACAGGACTAACTATTACGGCACCCCTTGCGATGAGCATGGTCCAGGCAGGTGGCTCGTTGGGCAAAGTAACCAAGGTTTTCGCGTTTACCGCGTTTCACTACAGTCCATCCCTCTCTGTAGTTGCACGCAACCTAAAGATTGATACAAAGTATAGTTACTCGTTCGTGCATGATTTTGGGCTCGGGATGGGGTTTTATAGCTCCTCCGGCTTTTCGGTCTCTTTCGGTGGCGCCGTTTCGAATAACTATTACAATTACAGCGTCTATGAAGCCACGGGGATAGGAACACATACACGGCATGGTTGGGCGGCTCACCTCATGGTGGGGCAGGAATTCAAAACGTGGGGGCACTCTTCTTTAGGAGTGTCATTGCTTTTCTCTTACAACCGCGTCTACGATGTTGGCCCTTCAGCAGACGCTACCGTCGATGGTATCTATTCCGGTTTCGCATTGTCTTATATGTATGACTGAGCTCAAGCGAACGCTGGGCCCTCTCTCCGTTTGGGGCATGGGCGTGGGCTATGTCATCTCGGGGATGTATTTCGGTTGGAATTTGGGACTACCACAAAGCGGGCCTTATGGGATGCTCGCTGCAACGGGTATCATTACTCTTCTTTATATATGCTTCATCCTGAGCTATGCAGAGCTTGCGGCCGCGATACCACGCGCAGGAGGGGTGTTCGTCTATGCAGAACGTTCGTTTGGCCCCTTCATGGGATTTATAGCGGGGGTCGCGCAAAATATCGAATTTGTATTTGCGCCGCCGGCAATCGCTGCGGCGATTGGCGCGTACATGAGTCTCTTTTTCCCGGCAGTCAATCCCATTAGTTTTGCGATTGCGGCATACATTCTCTTTACTGCGCTCAATATTTGGGGAGTGAAAGAATCTGCCGCGTTTGGCGTCTTCATTACGCTCCTCGCTGTCTTTGAACTCTTTCTTTTTACGGGGCTTACTCTCCCGCACTTCGACCTGGCAAAGTTTACGCAGAACGCGCTCCCTTCGGGGTGGTGGGGAGTTTTCCCAGCGATACCTTATGCAATCTGGTTTTATCTTGCGATCGAAGGTGTTGCGAATATGGCGGAGGAAGTTAAGAACCCGCAACGCGATCTCTCGTTGGGGCTCAACCTCTCGATGGTGACGCTTGTCGTCTTAGCTTTGCTGGTGTTTTTCGGCGCAGTCGGGGTTGCGGGATGGGAGGCCGTTGTCTATACGCAGGGGCCGGGGAGCCCTATGTCGGATTCGCCTTTGCCGCTGGCTTTGGCGCATGTCACGGGCAAGAGCCATGCGATGTACCACCTGCTTGTCTCGATTGGTCTTTTGGGACTCATCGCTTCATTCCACGGCATTCTCTTGATTGCTGGCCGCACGACTCTCGAACTGGCGCGTGCGAAGTACATACACCGCCGGTTTGCGATGGTTCATCCGAAGAGGCAAACACCCGGCGCAGCATTAGTCCTCAACATGGTCTTAGGGATTTTGATTCTCTTGTCCGGCAAGACTGCAGAGATGATTGTGTTGGCCTGCTTTGGAGCGTTGACGCTTTATCTTCTGGCGCTTCTTTCGCTCTTTCGCCTGCGCACGAAAGACGCCGACCTTGTGCGCCCCTTCAAGACGCCGCTTTATCCGGTGACGCCTTTAGTTTCGCTCATCCTCACCGTCGTTGCACTTTTTGCCATGGCATACTTTAACTTTTACCTATTTGCTATCTACGCACTCCTCTTGGGTGCGAGTGGCTTATATTTCTATTTGCGCTACGTTCGGACTTGAAAGAAATGCCCATGGGCGACAAAGTCGATTTCAAAAAAATAAAGGAACGTCTCGAACACCAAGGCGTGCGCAAAGTCAAGGTTGCGGTGACCGACATAGACGGTGTTCTGCGCGGCAAGTATCTACATTTCGATAAGTTTGTTTCGGCCAGCGAGTCGTCGTTTGGTTTTTGTAACGTCGTTTTTGGTTGGGATATAGCAGACCTCTGCTACGACAACATCAAATATACCGGTTGGCATTCGGGTTATCCCGACGCATTGGTCGAACTCGACCCGGCGACGCAGCGAACCGTCCCTTGGGATAACAATATCCCTTTTTTCTTAGGCGATTTTGTCACGAAAGAAGGCGAAGCTCTCTCTATTTGCCCGCGCCAGGCTCTAAAGCGGGTAATACAAAAAGCCGAAACGATGGGATTTACCCCGAAAAACGGCATGGAGTTTGAGTGGTTTAATTTTCGCGAATCGCCACAAAGCCTCGCGGACAAGGGGTACATCCGCCCTCAACCTTTGAGCCCCGGCATGTTCGGTTATTCCCTTTTGCGAGCAGGGCAAGCGGGTGAGTTCTTCAACGCTCTCATGGACGAACTCCTGGCGTTTGGTGTACCCATTGAAGGGTTGCACACCGAAACGGGGCCGGGGGTTTACGAGGCGGCGATTTGCTTTAGCGACGCACTCGAAAGCGCCGATAGAGCGGTTCTCTTCAAGGCAGGCGCCAAAGACATCGGCCACCGCTTTGGCATCATGCCGAGCTTTATGGCGAAGTGGAGCCCTGCGTATCCCGGCTGTTCGGGGCACATGCACCAATCTCTCTGGACGCAGGACGGGACGAACGTCTTTTACGATGCGAACCACCCGCAGAAAATGAGCGCCACTTTCCAGAGCTATGTCGCGGGGCAGGTGAAACTACTCCCCGAAATGCTCGCATTTTTTGCTCCGACGGTGAACTCCTACAAACGCTTGGTCGACGGCTACTGGGCGCCCGTCAAGCCGACTTGGGGGATTGATAACCGCACGGTTTCACACCGCGTGATTCCGGGGTCTGAGAAATCGACACGCGTTGAGGTGCGCGTTTCAGGTTCGGATGTCAATCCGTACTTGGCGACAGCGGCGGCGTTGGCGTGCGGGCTTTATGGCATCGAGCACGGCCTCAAACTCGACGCAGCTCCCATCCAAGGCAATGCTTACACCGAAAGCCCGCTACCGCGACTGCCACACAACCTCTTAGACGCCACGCGGCTTCTCGCTGATTCTAAAATTGCGCACGATATCTTAGGCACTAACCTCGTCGATCATTTCGTCCAAACCCGCGAATGGGAGTGGCGGCAGTTCCAAGACGCTGTAACAGACTGGGAAACCAAACGCTACTTTGAAATTGTATAGGGATGGGCATGTGATTCTACTCCAAATAACCGCCGAAGATTTGCGCTTGCCTGGCTTCGACTCCGGGACGCTCGTCTATCTGGTTTATTTTTTGTTTTTCATCATCCTTGTTTTGCTCTTCTTGCAATGGCGGTTAAAGAAAGAGACGAAAGCAAAAGCCTTAGCGAACCGTTTTATGCGCTCGATGATGCACGTCGAGCTGACGGCGCCGCAGTTCAGCGCAATGGGA
>CAUJII010000076.1 GCA_963205035.1 Spirochaetota bacterium | reverse complement strand
TCACGCTCCAACGAAGCGCGCGTTTCGCTTCATGCAACAAAAGAAGATGCTCAACGCTTCGCTGAATTTCCCCGTGAAACAATTAGACAATCCCCGGCGGTATTTTTGGAAGCACTCAAGAATGCAGAGTCTGTCGTGTGTTATTTCGGTCAGACTTTTTTTGAAGCTCTTTACTTGGGCAAAGAAATCCACCTTTACTCGCCGACACCCTATCACGCGACACTCACAAAAGATTTTTTGCGGCGTATTGAAGCAAACCCAGCACTCGTCGATGCCATCGACGGGAAAGGTCTCTTGCGTTTAACGCGGTGTGTTTTGAATTTATTAAAACAAGAAAGAGGTCTATCCCAAAAAGAAAATACAGCCGAAGATAATCTATGGTAACCGACGACGTCCGCATTGTAGACCTTACCCCGCTCATCCCTCCGGCAATTCTCATCGAAGAGTTGCCGCTTTCAAAACGAAACCAAGCTTTCGTCACGCATGCGCGAGAGAGCATCAACAAAATTTTGCATGGCGACGATAAACGCCTCTTAGTTGTCATCGGGCCGTGTTCGATTCACGATCCCAAGGCTGCTCATGAATACGCGGAAAAACTTTTGCCGCTCAGAAAGCACCTCTCAAAAAAACTTGAAATTGTGATGCGCGTATATTTTGAAAAACCGCGCACTCGTTCGGGCTGGAAGGGCCTTATCAACGACCCCAAGATCGATAACTCATTCCGTATCAACGACGGGTTGCGTTTGGCGCGAAAACTCCTCATTGATCTTGCAGAAAAAGAACTCCCTACGGGGTGCGAGTTCTTAGATACGATAAGCCCCCAATACCTCGCCGACTCGGTGAGCTGGGGGGCCATCGGCGCACGAACAACCGAGAGCCAAGTGCACCGCGAACTCGCCTCCGGGCTTTCGATGGCAGTCGGTTTCAAAAACGGCACCGACGGTAATGTACGCATTGCGATTGACGCAATCCACGCGGCGCAGGCGAACCATCACTTTTTGTCGATCACAAAACAAGGCGTCGTTGCCATTGTTCACACGAAGGGAAATCCCATGGGGCATCTCATCTTGCGCGGAGCGACCACGGGCCCGAACTACAGTTCAGAGCACGTAACAAAAGCTGCAAAAGAACTTCGTGAAGCGGGACTCATACCCCACCTCGTTATCGATTGCAGCCACGGCAATTCGCAGAAGGATTATACGAAGCAAGCCGTGGTCTTGCGCGACGTTGCAAATCAAATCGCGAACGGCGAGAAAGCGATTGTCGGGGTTATGCTCGAAAGCCATCTCAAAGCGGGGAACCAGAAAGAAGCCCCGCTTGAAAACCTTGAGTATGGCAAATCCATCACCGATGCATGCATTAGCTTCGACGAAAGCGCCGCTCTACTCGAAGAGCTTGCGGCGGCCGTTAGATAAATCGCAGCTGCATAATCCCAGATATTAAATTCATTTGCCACTTTGTCGCACCGCTGGTATCTTGGTTCTATGAGCGACTTAGCAATGCTGGGGTTGACGATGGGAGGTGTAGTTCTCCTTACAGGGCTTGTGCTCTTCTATCTTACGGAGCGGCAAGCCGATAAACGAGCGTTCGAGCTGAAAACGTTCCAAATGGAAAATACGCGTATCATCCAACAGATGGGAAAGTCTATGGATCAGATGGGAAGGTCTATGGATCAAATGGGAAAGTCCATCGACCAAATGGGAAGGTTTATGGATCAAATGGAGAAAAACGCCGCGCTCCGTCACGAAGAAAATATGACATTTTTCCGAGGGCTCGGGTATTCAGTGGCCCGCCTTATTCGTAACCAAGGAGACGACGGCGCATAAAAAAAGCCCGCGTACGCGGGCTTTTTGTTTTTAGGTATTCGCCAACGCTTGGTCTAAGTCCGCCAAAATATCTTCGATATTTTCCAAACCGACTGAAAGCCGCACGTAGTCCGGGGTAACTCCCGTATCTTTTTGTTGCGCTTCCGAAAGCTGCGAGTGCGTCGTCGACGCCGGATGGATAACCAAAGACTTAGAATCACCGATATTCGCCAAGTGCGAAAGCATCTTCACCGAATTGATGAATTTCTTGCCGCCTTCAAGACCACTCTTCACGCCAAAACCCACCATCGCGCCGAAGCCGCCTTTGAGGTATTTTTTCGCGTGTGCATACGTCGGGCTGTCTGGAAGGCCCGGATAGTTCACCCACGAAACTTTCGGGTGTTTCTTCAAATGCTCCGCGACTGCGAGCGCATTCTCGCTGTGCTTTTTTACGCGCAGTGCGAGAGTCTCCAGCCCTTGAATAAAAAGCCACGAGTTAAAAGGACTGACTGCAAAACCCATGTCGCGCAGCCACAACACCCGCGCGCGGATAATGAACGCAATATTGACGCCGCCGAATGGCTCAAATTTGCCGAAGACATCCCAGTATTTCAAACCGTGGTAGCTATGGTCGGGTTCCGTATAATCGGGGTACTTGCCGTTATTCCACGCAAACTTTCCCGAGTCGATGATTGCTCCGCCAATCGACGTGCCATGCCCGCCGACAAATTTTGTTGCTGACAGCACGATGATATCTGCACCGTGCTCGATAGGACGCACAAGCCCCACTCCAATCGTATTGTCGACGATGAGAGGAATCCCTGCGTCGTGCGCAATTTTTGCAAGCGCTTCAAAATCGGGTACGTCGAGTTTGGGATTTCCAATCGTTTCGGCATAGATGGCGCGCGTCTTCTCGGTAATCGCTGCCTTGATTGCAGCCAAGTCGCCCGACTTTGCAAACTTTGTGTGCCGACCCAAGAGCGGCATAGTCACGGCAAGAAGTTGGTATGCGCCGCCGTATAAATTATCGAGTGCCACAATTTCGTCGCCTGGGCGAGTCACGTTAAGAAGTGCCGTCGTTGTCGCCGCTTGCCCGGAAGCGACCGCCAAAGCCCCCACACCCCCTTCGATAGCTGCGATCCGTTTTTCAAAAACATCGGTTGTCGGGTTCTGCATACGCGTGTAGATATTTCCAAA
Organism: Spirochaetota bacterium; assembly: GCA_963205035.1. Classification (GTDB taxonomy): domain Bacteria; phylum Spirochaetota; class Leptospiria; order Turneriellales; family Turneriellaceae; genus Turneriella. The sequence continues at coordinate 392 of CAUJII010000076.1, read as the reverse complement.
TTCTTTGAGACCGAATAGGTTGGCGGCATGGTCTGTGTCTTTGAAAACATAAGACGTGGTTTGATAAAGCGGAACTGCGCGAGACAATGTATCGGAATCGACGGTTTGTCCAGCGTGCAAGCCCACGGTAGCGAGATGAAAATCTGACATAAAAAATCTCCTTAAAGTTTAATCGGTTGTCCATTCCGCAGCAAGACTCTCATGTCTGCTATCTTGGACATAAAGACAATATATAAAACTTTGACAACCTGGCAATTTTTTTACACTTTGAGGGCGCGGGAGAGATTCTTTCGCCGCCAGCATAGAGGATGTCTCAGATGAGTGACTAGGCGGGAACTCGCGTAAGCTATTTCAAAAAGTGATTTTTTTCGCGTTGATCGGGCGCGATGGCG
>CAUJII010000075.1 GCA_963205035.1 Spirochaetota bacterium | reverse complement strand
TTTTCGTAAAGAGCGACAAAGACTATTCGGTGGGTCCAGCTCTCACTTATTACATTGGACCCGTTGCGGGGTATATGATCACGGCGTCTGTTGGTGCGCGCAAGCACTTCTTGCGCGGGAGCGTCAACGTGGATGGCTGGTCGTACGGCCCCTCGTTGGGGGCGATGGCCCGGTTTTTCGGACCCGCCTATTTGGGACTTTCTGTGGGTTACTATACTTCGGTTTTTAACGGACAGAGTGTCTCCGAGTGGAGTTGGTCGCCGGCTGTGTTTGTTCCGTTCTAAAAAAGCATTTGTAATAGTTATTACATTTTGGAGCGCACCTTGTCAAAGTGCGCTCATTCCGTCTCGTTCGTACGGCAGGGTGACCGGGCCAAAGTGAGTGTTCAGGTCTAAGTCAAATTTCATCGAGTATTTGAAAACTCCCGATTGCAGCATATCGACCACACTACGCTTCAAGCCCAGGAGTTTGACGTTGATGGGCAAGACCACGGTCATCGCCTCGTCGAGCGAAACGACTTTTTCGACAGCAACGTCGGCGGCGGAGATAAGGTTATCTTGTAGAGAAAACTCGTAGCGAAACTTGCGTATATCGAGCTTAAAGTCGTGGTTGTTCGAGATTTTGATATGCAAGCGAAGCGTTGCAGAGGAGATAGAAAATTCGCCCAACTCGACTTTTTGCAAGTCGAAACGCGGACGGTCTGGCACGGGGATGTCTTGGTCTTCTTTGATGTCAAATTTGAGATCGCCAATGGGTGAGTCTAAAACGAGCTTTGCTTCAAAATGCAGCGGCAGAGTTTTTTTTGTGAGGGCCCCTTTAATTCCCGAGCGAAGCCCCGAGTAGAGCACAGTGACGGGCAGCTCGATAAAACTCGTGTCGTTGGCCAGGACCTGGGTCTTGTCGTTCCGCACCCCTTCGACGATTCTCTCGCCGTCGATGTCGCAGACGTATTGAAAACTTTTTAGCGTAGCACCTACTGAATTGGGATTTACAATTTTGACGTGAACGATAAACTCTGTGCCGGTCAGGGCAACGTTCTTGATTTCTATGCGGTCTACGCCGGCTTGAGGCGGGTCGAAAAATTTCTTCGCAAGCGAAGCGCAGCCGACACTCGAGAAGGCGAGAACAAAGATTGCAGGGAATAAATATCTTGTGCGATTCAGCAGCACACCCCGCTGAATAATCACATCAGGCCGAGTTGTAATTTGGCTTCGTCTGACATCATACCCATGTGAAAAGGTGGCTCCCACACGAGCTCCATGTGGACCGACTTCACGCCGTCAACGCCTTCAATCTTTTCTTGAATTTCCGAAGGGAGCGATTCAATTGAAGGGCAGTTGGGTGATGTCAACGTCATATCGACATGGACGTTTTTTTCGTCGTCGATCTTGATGCCATAGATGAGGCCCAAGTCATAGACGTTAATCGGGATTTCCGGATCGTAACAGGTGCGGAGTTCTTCGAGGATTGCCTCGACCATCGCCTCGTCTGTTGTTTCAATTACTGTGCTCACAATTCACTCTCCTTATAGGAATAAAATTCTTGCGCATCGCTATTCGGCAGCGCGTCGTAAAATTGCCTTTCTGAAGATTGGATGAGCATCGCTTCCGCATCTTCACGTGAAAGCGAGCGGGCCATGAGATATGCCAAAGCCGACTCGTCGATAAATCCGACCGTCGAACCGTGCGTGCAGCGAACGTCGTCGTGGCTGATATTCAAAAAAGGCTGTGCGTTGATGCGGGCACCGCGCGAGAGCAAAACACCCCGATGCAGTTGGTGCGCTTCTGTGCCAGACGCACCCGGGTCGACTACAATGCGCCCCATGAATCGAATGGCTGATGTGTCTTTGGCGTATGAATAAAACTTTTGGTCTGTCTTGTTCAGACCTTCGGTATGGTGCACATTGACCTCGACATCTGTCACGATGTCCATCGAGGTACGAAGGAGCCCTGTGAAATACGCTTCCGCACGCTCGTGGATTGTTGCATTCGTGTGGAACGCGGCCTTGCTATCCGTAAGCGATGTGTAAAAAGTGGTGCTACTTTTTTGACCTAAGTCAAGAATCATCTCCACGTCGCGTGCGCTCTTTTCAAAGCGCGTGAAGAGAACAAGGCGCGCTGCGGGATTTATCTTGATAGAAATCTTGAGTGGTACCGTTGCACTTTCAATCGGCAAGAAGAGCGTGCTGTCTTGGTTTTCGATAGAAACGACGAGCTCGTCGAAGTGAGTCAGCTCCTCTGCACTGAAGAAAAGTCTCACGCCGTCTGCTTTGGCGCCCAGCGTCACGAAGCACTTCGTTTCTTTTGTCTCGAACGTCAGCGAGCCTTGGAGTGCGCTTTCGAGCCTATCAAAATTCTGGATTAGATTTTTTGGCATCAAATTTTCACCGACCATCAATCGTAACCCTGGGTCTCGATACGCTCGACAATTTCAAATCCGCCCGATTCAATAATTTTGCCGTTCGAGAGAACATGCACGCGGTTGGGTTTGATGTATTGCAAGATGCGCGAGTAGTGTGTGATGACAATCATAGCGCTATCGCTATTCATCGTGCGGTTGGCTTCTTTCGCAACGAGTTCGAGCGCATCGACGTCTAAACCCGAGTCGATTTCATCCAAGACCATGAGCTTAGGCTCCAAAAGCGCCATCTGCAAAATTTCGTTTTTCTTTTTTTCACCGCCCGAGAAGCCGTCGTTCAAAGAGCGTTTGATCATTTCGGGCTTCATCTTGAGGCGTTCCATGACGACGCGTGTCTGCTTCAGAAAATCCGCAGCAGAAATTTCGCTCTTGCCGTGGGATTTACGGATTGTGTTGAGAGCCGTGCGCATGAATTGCGCATTGTTCACACCCGGAATTTCTGGCGGATACTGAAATGCAATAAAGATACCGGCACGCGCACGCTCTTCAATCGGCATTTCGAGAAGATTCTTTCCCGCAAACTCCACGCTTCCATCGGTGACGACAAAGTCTGGGTTGCCCGCCAAAACGTGCGAGAGCGTACTCTTGCCCGATCCGTTGGGTCCCATGATTGCATGGACTTCGCCTGCGCCTATCGTTAAATTGACGCCTTTGAGGATTTCTTTGTCGCCTGTTTTTACTTTGAGGTTGGTTATAGTTACAACTGGGGTGCTCATTTTTTCCTTATAGTTTGTCTTAGCCGTTTGCGTCTTCAAGGACTACTTCGAGAAGTTTCTGCGCTTCGACGGCGAACTCCATCGGCAGCTCGCGGAAGACCTCTTTGCAAAACCCGTTCACAACCATGTGGACGGCGTCTTCTTCTGTGAGGCCACGCTGCCTGAGAAAGTAGAGCTGCTCTTCGTTTACTTTCGACGTTGTCGCTTCGTGTTCCACTTGAGATATTTCATTTTTCGATTCGATGTAGGGATACGTATGCGCGGCTGCTTGGGTGCCCAAGATGAGAGAATCGCATCGCGTATAATTGCGCGCATTCTCTGCGCTACCTGCCACTCTGACGAGGCCACGGTACGTGTTCTTGCTCTTGCCTGCGGAGATTCCCTTAGAGATAATGGTGCTCGACGTGTTCTTGCCCAAGTGCACCATCTTCGTCCCGGTGTCAGCCTGCTGCCAGTTGCCGGTAAACGCAACCGAGTAGAACTCCCCCTTCGAATTGTCGCCTTTCAGAATGCAGCTTGGGTATTTCCACGTAATCGCAGCACCCGTTTCGACTTGCGTCCAGGAGATACGGGAGTTCGTACCTTTGCAAAGGCCACGCTTCGTGACGAAGTTGAAAACTCCCCCTGTACCGTCTTCGTCGCCGGGATACCAGTTCTGTACCGTGGAGTATTTAATGTGTGCGTCGTCTAAGGCGACAAGCTCGACGACCGCCGCATGGAGTTGGTTTTCGTCGCGTTCGGGTGCGGTGCAGCCTTCGAGATAGCTGACGTAAGCCCCTTTGTCTGCAATGATGAGGGTTCGCTCAAATTGTCCCGTGTTTGCAGCGTTGATGCGGAAGTAGGTCGATAACTCCATCGGGCAACGCACGCCGGGCGGAATATAAACAAACGTGCCGTCGCTAAAGACTGCGCTATTCAAAGCACTAAAAAAATTATCGCGTATGGGAACGACGGAACCCATGTATTTTTGGACAAGCTCAGGGTATTTGCGCACCGCTTCGGAGAAGGAACAGAATAAGATACCGAGCTTCGCCAAATTGTCTTGATAGGTTGTCACAACGGACACGCTATCGAAGACAGCATCGACTGCGACCATCGATTTGGGCATTTCAAAAGTCTTGGCTGATCCCATCGTTCCGCCGGGTAGAAGAGGGCGTGTGTTGACGTTTTCTCCTTCGACGTTTGCTAAAAACTTTTGTTCTTTTAGAGGAATTCCTAACTTGTTAAAAGTCTCGATGAGCTTGGGGTCTGCTTCTTCAACAGAGTCGAGTTTCTTTTTGGGCCGGGAAAAATAACTAATACTTTGGTAGTCAATGGGAGGATACGTCACCTCGGCCCACTTGGGCTCGGTTAATGTCTGCCAAGCATTGAGTGCCTTCAAACGGTATTCAAGCATGTACTCGGGCTCTTCTTTCATTGCCGAGATGCGGCGCACCGTTTCTTCGCTCAGTCCCGGAGGCAGAGTCTCTGATTCGATGTCGGTTACGAAACCATACTTGTAATCGCCTTTGAGCTCTTCAACCGCCGCATTTGCCATGTACCTTCATTATACAAAAGAGAATGGCAAAAGGGTAAAAATTTTTGGGAAATTTATTAAAATGTCGATCAAACGTCGGTGGAGTTAGTCGCGCTATGGAGTATATTGCAAGTGCTGCAAATTTAATCGAATGCCGTCGTTAAAAGTCCGTTTGGACCAATCGATATCTTCCCACGTTGCCTTTATATGGTTTGTCGCCACCGAATCATCGAATTCGCCGGCGACAAGAAAATCCATGCGGTCTTTGGGTTTATAGAGAATGAATTTTCCAAAAATATAGAAAAGCTCTCTGTCTGCAAAAGCAACGATCGCTGCGGTCAGGTGCTTTTTTATGTCGTCTTGCGAGTAATAGAGATCCGGCCCAGAGTTTGAGCTGCGCAAAATGACTGCGCCTCCCTTTTTGAGATAGGGAGCGAGCGGGCCTGTAAAGTCCTTGGGTTGGATCATTCGCATCGAGACTTCAACGACGGGAAAAGGAAGCTTGTTGCCCGATTCTTCGTAAATTTTTACGTACATACTTTTAGGACTTTTTCTGTCGTTGATGTCGCTCGCGACCAGAGTGAGTCTGGATCGAATTCTTTTATCGTCGTATAAATCCCGTACGGTTTCAGCACCTTCTCCGAAGAGGATGGCACTACCGATATCTAAGAACACAGCGCCTTGAAAGCTCTCTCCCAGATTTTCCCGCGATTCTGAAGAGATTTTATTGTCGAGAAGTGCCTTCAGAAATATATTATGGTCGTAGAGTCTATTGCGGCCCGAGCGTTGCATGACCACGGTATTCCCGTATTTCTTCCTCTTTTGCATTGCCTCGGAGCGGGGAGTTCCAAATTTTGCGTGAACGGTCTTGTTATATGCCCAAAAAGCAGAAATTTCGTAAGGATTAAGAATCGGGTTTTCTATTGTTTCGAGATGGGCCGCCTGTGCCGTCTTAACGGTGGTTGATTTACAAGCCATCACAGTGAGAGCAAGACTCAATAACGTCATTTTATTCATGCAGTACAAAACTGAGTTCCAGTCTGTGCTAACAAGTAAAATTATTGCGAGTTTAGGAGCCTGCGCCCTGCCTCCCATAGAGGTTGACGCCGACTCTGAACTACCATTTTCGACTGTGGTCAGGTTAACTCTTTGAGACGTCTTTTCAGCTCCAAAGCCCGTTATTGGGCACCCGTTTCATTTGTGCTCGTCGTGGCCCTTGTGGGATTTTTCGCGCATAACTTTATTTATTCGCAAGCCGAGCGGTATATCGGCAAAAAAATTACTAAAATCGATTTCGTCGGCAATATCCATGTGTCTTCAGACACTCTCCGCAACGATATTATCCAAATGAAAGTTGGCCAAGTCTTGAATCTTGCGGTTTTGAACGGCGACGTGAAGGCACTTTTTGGCGAAGGCTCTTTTGCGTATGCCCGCGTCGAAGGTGAAGACTTTGAAGGCGGTGTCGCTCTCACGTTTTATCTAAAAGAGCGACCGCGTATCAAAGAAATCTCTTTTTTGGGGTTAGAAGAGCTTTCGAGCACCGACGTTCAACAAGCTATTCCAATTAAAGAAGATGAAATCTATACAGAGCGGAAGGTTTCGGATTCTATCCAACGTATCTTAGGCAAGTACCGCGAAAAGGGGCTTTTCAACGCCAGCGTAAAAGTACGCAAAAGTGAAATCGATCCCAAAGACAACACGCTTTCTCTGACCTTTGTCGTCGACGAAGGCGAGCAAATCAAAATTGCAAAGATCAATCTCTTGGGTGTCACGAAAGCCGACCCAGAAGATGTGATGTCGGTGATGGAACTCGAAGAAGACGGTTTTATTGCAGACGGCACGTTCAAGAGCGATGTTTTTGAGAAGGACAAAAATTCTATTATCGAGTTTTACAAAGCACAGGGTTTCTTAGACGTTGAGTTAGAAGAAGCGCGCTACGATTACCGCTGGAAAAACCCCAAGACCCAAGAAGAGCGGGTCATCGTGATTACCTATAAGATTAAAGAGGGGGATCAATATTTCTTCGACGGTTACGATTTAACTTGGGACCCACGTTTTCTGAACCCGACAACGAAGCAGCAGCTCTTTAGCGCGGATAAGGTTGAGGAGTATTTCGAGTACACGAATTCCGATGTCGGATCGGTCTTCGATAACGGCAAATTCAACCGTGACCGTGGCATTGTCAACTACCTCTATTCTCAAGAAGGGTATATTTATGCGCGTGTTCAACCCGAGCGCACAGTGATTCCTCTAACAGAAGAAGCGATTGCAGAGAAGCGCAATGCACCGCAGCAGGTAGAAGCGCAGAAGGATAATCGGGATTATTACCATTTGGCAAAGCTCGAGAAAATCTTAAAAGACAACCCCGAGATGAAGGGGCGCAAGTTCGTTCACACGCACTTTGTTATTTCAGAAGGCGATAAGGGTTACATCGAAAGTATTATTGTCAAAGGGAATAAAAAGACGTTAGATAAAGTAATACGCCGTGAACTCATTATTAAAGAAGGCGAGCTTTTTAATTCAGAACTGGTGCAGCGTTCGCGCGAACGGGTGAACAACCTGCAATTCTTTAAGACTGTCAACGTCGATGCGCGTCCCGGATCGAGCGAAGGCAAGATGAATCTTGTCTTCGATGTCGAGGAGCAACCGACGGGCACCATCTCGTTGGGCGGTGGTTATGGCACGAACACAGGATTTTCAATTTTTACCGAAGTTGCAGAAAACAACCTCAATGGAACAGGCCAACGGATTTCAGGCCGTGTCGAGTTTGGTCCGCTGCGCACAATGCTCCAAGCGTCTTGGACAGAGCCTTGGCTCTTCGATAAACCCTGGTCTTTGACTCTCACAGGTTTTTATATCCGGCGTAGTATTCTTTCCGGTTCTATTGGGATTGCGACAAACGACGAATCGGCGCGTTACGAACTCGACACCGTGGGTGCGACGATCGGAATCGGTCACCGGTTTTGGGTGAACTGGGGACACTACCACAATTATTCGCCACAACTTTTTGTCGCGCATAACCCTTCGAGCATGGTCGACGACAGCGTGTTCTTGCTTGTGCAGCGCGGTTGGCAAGTGAAGAACATGGTCACGAATGGAATTTTTTACGATAACCGCGATAATATTTTTAATACGACGCAGGGCGTGCGCGTCGAGTTTTCGCACGATTTCGTAGGGAGTATTTTGGGCGGCGGCGACCATTTTATGCGTTATTATCCGCAGGTTGATTTTTTCTGGTGGATGATGGACTATACGTTCTTTAACTTAATCCGCAAGAATGTGCTGAGGCGGTGGCGCGTTGTTCAAGAGGTGCGAGCTTCGGCGGCATTTACTCAGCTCATGAATCCCTTCTGGGGTAAACAGTTGGCTGAAGAGAACCCCTATGTCGAGGTGCAAGATAGGCTCTACATCGGCGGTTATGAGAGTTTACGCGGCTGGACTCTTTTCGATTCTTTTTACGGAGACACACCGGCAGGTGCTACCTGGCGTAACGGCGGTTCGCACCGCATTCTTTTTGGAAGCGAGATCCGCATACCCGTCGAACCTTCGCTCTTTTGGATTGTTCTCTTTTTCGATGCAGGCGCGCTTTATCAAAACCCAGCCGAGTATGTCTTCACCTCCGCCACGACGCAATCGACGACGCAGGCTTACAACGCGGCTGAACTTTCTCTCAAGAACTTCTCTCTCGATTATTTTCGCTATAGTTGGGGTTTTGGTTTCCGGTTGCAGATCCCCATATTGCCATTGCGGATTTACTTAGCCAAGCGTCTCTTGTGGGATGCAGACCAAGGTTGGTTTAAGAACCATCCCAACCAAAGCGGGTTTGAGTTTGTCTTTGGTATCGGCGACCGGCGTTTCTAATGCGCGAATGAAAAAAGAATACGAGGTAATTTTTCTCGTCCCGCGTGGGTTCATGGCAGATTTTGCCGTCTCGCTTGCGCCTGCGTTTGCGGGTCAAGTCCCCGATTTAGCGCCGACTCCGCTCTTGGATTCTAACCTACCTTTTGAAAAATTTGTTGCAAGCGTTGACTATCCCATCGATATTTCACTCTTTCGTGCACTCCTTGCGAAGCCGACTCTACCTTTGGCTGCTTGGGCACTGCGTGCGAAGAAAGCGAGTCCCTCGAAACTTTTTGTGTTCGATACAGACTCGACTTTCATCGAAGAAGAGGTTATCGACGAGCTCGCAGACTTTGCGGGTTTCAAAGATCAGGTCGCTTCCATCACAGAGCGCGCGATGAAAGGTACGTTGGATTTCGATACGGCTCTCGCTGAAAGAGTGCATCTTCTGAAGGGGCTTTCTGTGACGACACTCGAAAGCGTGTTGCAGACTAAATTGCACCTCACGAAGGGTGCGCGGGAACTTGTCACAAATGCGGCGGCTCGTGGTGTCCTCACCTATTTAGTCTCGGGTGGATTTACTTTTTTTACGCGGCACTTTGCCGAAGAGTTATCCATGACCGGCCATTTCGCCAATGAATTAGAAATCATAGACGGCATGCTGACAGGTAAAACGTTAGGCCCTATTGTCAATAGACAACGCAAGGCAAAAATTTTGAAAGAGCTTGCTGAAAAACATGGCATACCGCTGGAGGAGTGTGTTGCGATTGGCGACGGCGCCAACGATCTTGACATGCTGCAAATTAGCGGGTTGGGAATTGCGTTCTGTGCAAAACCTGCTCTTTCAAACACCGCGACGGCGGGTATAATGGAACGGGATTTACGGCTTGTAGCAGAGCTTGTCTTTTGAATCCATGGAGAGCTTGCGGCAGCGGTATTTTGAAAACGCTGCACTCTTTCAAAAAAAACACCAATGGTTGGGAAATCCAAATCTCGAAGAACTCTGGACGAGTCTTTCTGATGAAGAGCTGAAGAATCTTCAGAGAGGCTTTACGGCGGGAGAGTGGTTCTTCCATGGCTTGCCTCTGCACTCTTTGCGTGACGCGCACAGAGAAGCTGCGCGTGCAGCACTTTCTATTAAAGAGGCGCGCTCGCTTGTGGCAGTTTCTTTGGGGGCGGGTTTTCTTCTCTCAGAACTCAACCGACAAACGCATGCAATACTTTTGATTGAACCTTCGCCCACGATACTGGCTTCATTCCTCGTATCGGGACTCTTTCAAAAATACGGTGGACTTATCACTTTGCTCTCCGATTCGTTAGAGGGAGGCGATGCCATGGAAGCGATATTACCGTGGCTTCAAGGCAAGAATTTGAAAGAGACTCTCATCTATTGCCACCCGGCATCGTTTGCCGCTCAGAAAGCGCTTTATACGAGAGCGTACCAGAGAGTGCAGGCGCTTTTTGAAAAGCGCAGCGTCAATCAAGCGACGATTATCAAATTCCAACGGTTGTGGAATAAAAATATTTTTCTCAATCAGAAAACAATCGCTACCTCGTCGACACTGCGGCAATTCGTGAGAAATCCACCGCCACAAGCGGTTGTTCTTGCGGGTGCTGGCCCTTCGCTTTCCGAATCGCTCAAAGATTTGAAAGCAGAACGCGGTAAGTTCGTGCTCTTTGCCGCCGACACAGCTCTTCTGCCGCTCAACCGTGCAGGGATTTTTCCAGACGTAGTTTTTGCAGCAGACCCGCAGTGGGTGAACCATTATTTTGCGACTTCACCCGACGCTCACCGGTCGCTCTGGGCTCTCGACCCTGTGGTATGTCCAGCAATACCGCACAGGCTTGAGCGGCTGGGAGCAAAAATATTTTTTTGGAATAATGTTTTTGCCTCAGACGCTCTGCTCCGCAACGAAGATAGAGGCGATGTCGCGCACGGCGGCTCTGTCTCGACAAATGCATTCGATATTGCAGTGCGTTGGCTTGCGCTCCGTGAAGGTTCCGATTTAGGCAGACTCATCCTTGTCGGGCAAGATTTGTCGTTCAGTAATTTGCAAGCGCACTGCAAGGGGGCTGTGCTTGAAAGCGCAGTCTTTTGTAGAAACCACAGACTTTCGAGCATGGAGGGGCACAATTTACGACAAATGCGCTCGATGCCCGTCTTAATGCAGAAGGGAATAAAACAGAAGAGCGTCAGAACCAATGGGAAGTTAAAAATTTTTCACGAGTGGTTTTGCGCGCGCGCAGCTGAAAGGCCCGCAGTGCGCCTCATCAATGCAACTGTCGACGGGCTCTATCTTCCGGGTTTTGAACACCTTTCGCTTAACGACGCGCTTTCGGGAGTTATAGAAGTCGAAAAAATAAATTTGACGTTCGAGAGCTTGCCAGCGCACGGGCAGCAACAGAAAATTCAAAGGTTACTTGAAGGTCTGGCCCAAATTATGCGCATAACGCACGAGAGCTACCGCCTCTCACAAGAGAAAAAACCTTCGCACGCAGTTTTGCAGAAACTGAACGAGAACGATGCGCTGCTCAGAGAAACGGGGGTTGCGCGCGAAATTGCGGGCCTCAACGCACAGGCGTTGATTCTCAAAATCACAGAGCAGGGCGAAGACGTCGACGCTGCTCAGTTCTACTCTTCGTTGGGTAAGGCCGCCCGCGAGGTGAGCCACTGGGCGCAAAAGAGCATCTAAACGTGCGCGATGTGTTTCGTCAAAATGACTTGATTCCCTTTATCGTTAAAAACAACCGTATCAAAGGCGTTGCGTGTCATGATGAGGCCGCGTCCGTGCTCGAGCATTGATGTGTTGGAGGTTGTCGTTTGTGCGAAGAACTTCTTATGATCGAAGCCTGGGCCATCGTCTGTTATCCGAAACATCAGGATTTTTTTATTGATGAGATAGTCTATCTTCACAGATCGGCCTGCATATTTTAAATCTTTTTGTCGCGCGAGCAAAAATTCCATGTAGTCGTTGTTCTCAATCGCGTCTGTTTTTTCATGAAAAGATATTTCAAGGTTTCCGTGTTCAATCGCGTTGATGAGAATTTCTCGAATACAGATGCGCACCGTATTGACTGTAGAAGTATTAAAATACCGCGTAATGCGTTCTGATAGTTTCTGGCTTAAAATCTCTGCATGCGCAAT
>CAUJII010000074.1 GCA_963205035.1 Spirochaetota bacterium | reverse complement strand
GTTCCTGACAGGTTTTCTGGTGACGGCGATTATTCTGTTCTCATTCTGGTTGCGCGCTCGGTACATCCAACGCGAATGGAAGAGCGCATTGACGTATCTATGGGAGAACGAAGTTATCAAGACAGAGGTGTCGCAAGGATTCCAAGCCTTGAGCGGCAAGATGAGCGAGATTGAAAAAAAGGTCAACCAGCCGCCTGCATTGCCGCAAGTGCGACCGCAGACCGACATTCTCGATGCCATTCTTATCGAACCCACGAAGTAATTAGAAATGCTCGAATTTAACACGGCACTCGATAAAGAAGTTTTGGTCATAGAACTCGAGGGAGCTCTTGACTCGCACAGCGCGGGGGATTTCAAACGGTGGTTTACCGACAAAGTGGCCGCAGGTTACCGAGCGTTTGCGCTCGATTGTCTTTGTTTGGAATATATTTCTTCCGCAGGAATTTCTGCTGTCATTGAACTCCAGACTTATTTAGAAGCGCAAGCAGGCAAGATGGTGCTCTACCAGTTGTCGAGTGAAACGCGGCAACTCCTCAAATTTCTGAAGCTCGATACAAAACTCCACTTGGGCGTAGACTATGAAGATGCGATGGCGTCCCTCGGCGCAATCAAGCGCGTCGTGAAAGAGCCACCGCCCAAAGAAGAGCCACCTGTTCCGACGGCAGAAGTCGACATGGTTGAACTGGAAGAGATTCGCGTGACGCCGCCTCAAAAAACCGAAGGCGACGCAAAACCCACCGGTGCTGAACAATCCGAAGCAGCAACAAATCTCGACGCAGAAAAATCGACCGCCACACAAGCGGAAATACAACAAGAGAATGCAGCGCAGAGCGCGGCAACACAGACCCAAACCCAGCAAAGCGAAACGCCGCACGCCGAAGCGAAAGAAATCCGCTTGGATATGGCGGCAAAGCGCATTATCTCATGCCCGAACTGCCGCAATGTGTTACGAGTCAACCAACCGGGCGACTATCTCTGCCCGGCGTGCCGGTTTCGTTTTACGTTTAAGGGCTCCGAGTAACTATTACTCGAGTACGGTTTTGAGATCCTTCGCAAACGCGATTGCATAAACCGGAACTTCATGCCCTAAGCCCGCCAGCGTATCGAGCGAAAGGCGTTGACTCGTTTTACCCGGACCAAAATCAAGAATCGCTTTAATCGCGCTGTTGTTTTTTACCGCCTGCATCGCTTTGTCCCAATAGAGCGTTTTGACCATGAGGTCGTCGGTCATGCGCATGCCGAGGTCACTCGTTTGACGCAGGTCGCTGCCGTCCCAAAACGAAAACACAGGAAACTTCATATCGCTGCCTTTGTAATCGAAACCAATCTTTGCGATGTCGGGGCGGAATTTTTCAAGAATCGGCTGCATGAGCTCCGAGTGGAACGGGCACGTCGAGCGCAGGTACACATATTTGATTTGCTTGGCTTCAAAATCCGCCTTATGCTTTTCATGGAATGCAATGAGGTCTTTGCGTGCGCCTGAAATAATGCGGTTTGCAGGAGTGTTATAGAGGCTCACAAAAATTTTCTTCTCGCTGCCGTTGAACTCATTCACCCACGCTTCAATCGTCGCGTGTGTATCTCCCAAAACTGCCACCATCGGCGCCGGAGCTTTTGCCCCCAACGCTTCGCTCTTTTCGTTTTCTTCTGCGCTGGCAAAAATTGCGGGAAAGACTTCTTGCGCACGAACACCCATCAGAAAAAGATATTGGATGTACTTGTAAATCCCGTCGTAGTATGCTTTGCCTTCGAGTCCCAGCGCCGTAAAACTCGCCGCAATGAGCCCTTGACTATGCCCGCTTGCCGATGCAGTCGCCTTGAGCATCGCTGTGCGGTCGAAGCCCTGCACGTTGAGGTATTCGTAGTGCGCAAACTGCGTCGCTTGAATGAGCCCCAACGAAACGCCGGCAATCGACATCAGATCGTCTGAGGGTGCGCTCTCGGGATCGGTGAGCCACTTGCGGAAGTCGACCTTCTCGGGGTGGGCAATTGTTCCTTCGACCATCTTCGCTGCATCTTCGATTGCAGAGATAGCGACGTCGAAATAAGGCTTCATCGCCGCTTCGGCAAAAAGCTTTTGCATTTCTTTGAGGTACGGAGCACCCTGCCCACCGAATTGAAGGAAAAATTGGGTTTCGCCTGCTTTGGCGGCGTCGAGTAGTTTTGGCATCTGCAACGCTTACGGAGATTTCGACTGAGTGTCGAGCGAGTTTAGCTGTGCAGCTTCGCTTCTAACCCCTGGCGCGAGGTCTTAAACTCAGCCAAGTCAGACATGAGTCCCTTGAGGTCGCCCGAGAGCGCATCGTACGAGATGTGTAAATTCCCCAGCGCCTCGGTTACCGTCTGTGTTTCGTAATGCGCAGCACTTCGGGCTTCTTCAAAGCGCGTCGTGCGCGAAAGAGGAGCGGCTCGGCTCTCTGCTTCCCTTTCTAAACGGCGCGCTTTTTTGATTTTGAGCTCCGCCTCAAGACGGTCGTTCTCAAACGCCAGCTTGTCTAAGTATTCACCCAGGCGAGACCATTCGTCGTGCTCCGCTGTTTCCATATTTTATTTTCGACCCAACCGCAAAAAAGCTTGACTCATGTGCAGAACGACTCACCTTACGCAAAGGCCAAATTGAATGAAGCACTTTCTTAAGTTTTGTGGTATTAACCCCGGAACATGCGGCAGCGTCGCTGCCTTGTTTTTTTTCTGTGTGGCATGCACTCCTCCCCTCTTAGAAAAAGACGGGTTGGAGTTTTCCAATTGGCGCATCGCACTCCCGACACCCGACGCAGAGGTCGGTGCCGCTTATGGCACGATTACAAACACGACCGCTCAACCGGTAACCTTGCAGAGCGCGTCTTTTTCTTGCGCTGAAAAAACGGAACTCCACGAAACTCTCGAAAGCGGCGGGCGCGTACGCATGGTCATGCTCGAATCGGTCGTGATCGGCGGGCACGCGAAGCTTGAATTTTTGCCCGGGAAAAAACACGCCATGCTGACAGGTATAAGACATTCGGGTGTTGAGAACTGCACAGCGACATTCACCGTGGGCGGGCATAGTTACTCGTTTCGGGTGGGGGGGTAGTGCTCCACCCTTAACCAGGGATTTAAATCCCTGGTTAGCAGATTGGAGCGTGAACCGAAAAGGCCAAGATACTGAAGTTCGATTTGGAATTGACATGCTAAAGAAGATAAGTCAATCGAGTCAACATGCTGCCTGCTAAGGATAAAGCTGATATACTGAGTAGACTAAAAGATGCAGGGCCAGCGTTTGAGCAATACGGCGTTCAAAATATTGGCCTTTTTGGCTCTTTTTCGCGTTCTGGTGAGCGCCCTGATAGTGATGTTGACTTTGCGGTGAGGTTTAAGCAAAACTCCACCGACTTCTATAATTTTATGAATCTCGCCTATTACCTCGAGGATAAGCTGAACCGGAAAGTTGATCTCTTAACCCTTGATTCATTACCAGAGAATTTCCGAAGAGCCGTGGAAAAAGAAATTATTTACCTTGAAATCTAATTTCGAATATTTAGGTTACATTCTGGAAGAAAAAATCGCATTCGAGTCATTTCGGCCCGGGATATGACTGCTAAGGAGAAAAAACTCTATGAAAACGCTTAAGAAGATACCGAAACTTAAGAACGAAGATGCTGAAAAGCGTCGCCGTGGGTGATTTGCCGCGTGCTGTAGAGACGCTGCATGCAGCGTCTCTACGGGTGCCGCGTTTTACCCCCCGGTCATTTGCCCAAAGCAGTAGATTTGCAAAGAATTATAACACACTACCGTCGTGTTGGTGTTCGACCAATTGAAATCGACCGAGCCCGAATAACCCACGGTGGCGTATGAGGAGGAACCATTCGACCAATCGGAGCATGTGTAAGACGCTGCGCCGCCAGCGACACCTCCTTGCGGCTTTGTACCCGTCCAAATCTGGACGGCCGGCGAGATAACTTGGCCGTCCGCGGTTCTATCCATGGGCGACTCGATGCTGCCGCTAAAAAGTCTCGCGAAGCTCGATGCAATCGGTGCTCCGACGCTCGTTTTCCACAGTGCCTCTTTTTTTGGGGCCGAACACCCCGTCCCCATTTTTCCCTGGATGCGGCAAGTCATATCCCACGCTGCAGGGGTTCCTTCGCTACTCAACCACGCAACGTACTTACCGCTCTTGGGCATCGGAAGCCCCGCATTGGTAGCCATCATTTGGCAAGCGCAATCGGCCGCAAAAATTCGGCTATACGATCCGCACGGACCTCCGCCGAATAAGGAGAAATCTCCCTTAGGGTTTGTAGCAACATCCGACGTAAACGCGATCAGAGTTTCTGGCAGCAGCGAATCGGGGTCGGTCATCTTTTCGTATAGACCGTAGTTCGTGCAGTGCGCGAGCGAGAGGGTGAGAATAACTATTCCCATTCCACCGCGTGTTAAATTGCTCTGTTTCATCTTGCCTCCATTTAAGTCTATCTTCAAAACATCGTCGTGAGCGTTAGGAGTCCACCGCCCCCTTGGAGCGGGGTTTGATCGAAAAGCATTTGCCAGCGGGCTTCCAAACCCACCGCCAAGTATGAAAAGATTAAGAACTGTATGCCAGTCTGTAGCACGACTGCAGGGTTATTTACCTTGGTCGAGCTATCGGCGAAAGGAGCGCAACCGTTTTCACACCCATGCTCGCGGTACATTTGGAAATCCCCCATGAAATAGCCGAGACCCAACCGGTTTGTCCAGCGCCAGCGTGGGTGAAAATCAAAAAAATAACCGACCGTCAAAGCGCCGACGCCATGCTCTAAATTTGCCGCGATGCCACCTACGCGAGAGACTGTCCTGAGTCCCGAGTATGCAAAGGCCAACCCGACATGCCAAGATCCAAGCAACCGGTAATCCGCGTTGAGGTTTGCCATAGGCGTATCTTCTAATATGACTTCTGCGTTCGACAAAAGCGGCCATTGCGTACCTACCCCTGTGGAGACCATCCAATTCATGTCGGCCCACGTTTTTGACTTGTCGGTTTTTTCGAGCGTCGTTTTTCCTTTCTCGTCGGTAGCCGCTTTGTCTTTGGCGAGTTGCTGTTCTTTTGCAACGTTGGTAATCTCGGCGACAATGTTCGTCGCGACTTTATCGGCCGCCTGAAATATGGTCGCGTCGACGGGGTTGTCGATTGCGGCTAACTGACGAAATTTTTCGGTGGAACCCAAAGAGATGTTTGTATGTATCTCAATTTTGTTCGTCGATTCACTGAATGTAAAATCGCCGTAGATCAAAATATCGACGTTAGTTTGGCGGCAAATTTCTGCTGCTTCTTTAGGCCCGATTATACCTTTATTTTGCTTCTTGATCTGCAGAACGGTTTTATCGATTTTGGACGTATCGACTTCGTTGAACTCGAATTTTGCGTGCAACGACTGCGTAATTGCTTCTTTCAGCGAGCCCGGCATGTACTCGAAGTTTTCTGTATTTGTTTTGTCGTCGTAGAGGAGAACGGCGACGCGCGCGGCATCGGCCGATACATTTTCCTCTACCTTCGTGGTCTTTTTTGGTTTTGCAGCGCTGAGCGCTGTCACGCAGAGGAGAACCACGGCAACACTTCGCGGTGTTCGAAAGATCATATTGAACGCACGGCATCCGGAGTCAGTTTGTCAAACGCTTAACGCCTTTGCGTTAGATAGAGATTGGCACGGTTTCGAGTTTCCGCACAGGCTCATAAACTCGTTTCCGCTGTGCTCTTTTCGCTGTACGCGCCTGCGCAAAGAGCGTATTATGTCACCCAATGAAAAAATCTGTAGGCATTGTAATGTGCATTGCCTTGACACAGGCGTTCTCGGCTTGCAAAAAAGAAACTCCCAAAAATGCGACGAGCTACGAAGCCAAGCTCCCGCCTGTGGGAGCAAAAGGCGACGCACCCGAATTTGTTCGCAATCTGTCGCTTCTTTATCCTGACGCGGAAATCTACACAGTGCCAGAGAAGAACGCTTTACCGAACACGCCCGCACGGCATATCTTGCAGAAAACGAACCATTCTTTGAGTGATGTTACTCGCTACTACACACAGACTCTCAAGAAGCACGGCTTTGCAGAAACGACCCGGCTCGAAGAAACCAGCGGCGCACTCTTGCAATTTGAGCGGACGAAGAGCACGAACAAAGCAGAAAACGAACTCATCTCTATCGATATTTCTCCCTTGCCCTACGCAAAAAATCTTCTCATCCGCATTGGATACTCCAACGTCGATTACAGCAAACAGAAACCCCAATGAAAAGCGAAGACAAGGAAAGCGAAAAAGTCAAACTCGAGAAGAGCTACAACTTCCTCGACTTCCATAAGTTCTTGCCGTACTTATTTTTCGGAACGTTCTTGCTTCTTTGTGGACTCGTCGTGTTTGTCTACTCGAGCTACATGTACGCATTTTTTATTTCTGGAATCCTCTTTATATTGTTTCGCACACCTCACCGCTGGCTGCTCTACAAGTTGAACGAAAGACGCTCGCTAACTGCCTTTATATCGACATCCGGCGTTCTTCTGATTTTGGTAATCCCCGCTATCTTACTCGTGATTTCTTTGTTTACCGAAGCCCGCCACGCAGCGCAGTTAGGCCGCGAGTGGTTTACTCAAGAAAAACTCTTAGAACTTTACCAGCAGAACGCATGGATTAAAGATCGCTTCAACCTGACGTTAGAACAGCTTCTCACATACCGCTTGCAAGTTTTTGATACAATCCGCAGCAATAGTTTTGAAACGATTCGCCAGGGGTGGGTGCTCATCGCAGGCTCGATAAGAATTCTCATCGATTTTACGTTTGCTCTCTTTATTCTCTTCTTTCTTTTTCGCAGCGTCGACCGCATCGGCCAGGTTATTTACAGCAACCTCCCATTCCCCGACCGCATCGAAAAACACATCGGCGACCGCATGATTAAGATCTTCGATGCAGTCGTTAAAGGAAACCTCATGGTTTCGATTCTGCAAGGCACCGTCATCGGCATTGTGTTCTGGCTTTGCGGGTTGAGCACTCCTCTCTTGTGGGGCGCGATTGCGACGCCCTTTGCGCTCATCCCCGTCATCGGAACGGCGGTTGTGTGGCTACCCGGCGCAGTCTACCTTTTTTCTCAGGGCGAATCGACGACAGCAATCATTATGGGGATCACATGCCTCATCGCATATTTTGCTTTAGAAAATTTAGTGAAGCCCTTAGTGTTAGATAAGTCGCTTAATTTACATCCCTTATTTTTGTTCTTGGCTATTGTCGGCGGCCTCAATGCGTTTGGCATCAAGGGGCTTATCTTGGGTCCATTCATCGTCACGATGTTTGTGACAGTCTGGCAGCTCGTGAGTGAGTGGAACCGTAGTTACTCCGAACTCGAAAGCGAGACTCCCGAGGAATAGTTAGTCGCTTGTCTACCGATTATTCAGCTACCGACGGAGTTCTGGCGTGAAAAGACGGCTTTTGACAGCGGGCCTAATTCTTGTCTCTGTGGGAGCTCTCCTTTTTACCTATTATCTAATCAAGCGGCACAGCGGCGGCGGCGACTGGCAAATTGAAGTCCAGGGCAACAGAATTCTGACAGAACGAGACATCCAAGAAGTGGTCTCTTATCTCTTGCGTGCGGCAAAAGATGGCGTGAGTGCTGAAGAAATCAAGACGGCCCTCGAGTTTAATCCACGCATCGAGAGAGCCCAAGTCTCGGTGCGTCCCGGAAAAAAAATCCATATTGCGCTCGTCGAGCGAGAGCTCGAATATCTCCAAAATGAAGGCTCGGGCATCGCAGAAAAAAATAGCGAAGGGAAAACAATCGTTGAAAACATTGCTCAGGTGCACCGCGACTTTACGCCGGACAAAATCATTTTCTACTTGACTTTACGCAGTGAATCGATGGTTACTCCAAGAAGTGACATAATCCGGTTGTGGAAAGAAACGCGAGAGAAGTATTCATTTCTTTGGCAGCGTTTCGCCGAAATCGAGATTCAACCGCTGAGAGAAAAATACACGCCCGACGCCGAGCAAAGACTCGATATCTGGCGCTACAAAATCTATTCGGCGGGTTTACGCTCATGCGTGGTGTACGAAGGCCGCTTTTCCGAAGAGACCTTGCGCCGCCTGTGGGCCGTTTACGCGTATCTCGAGAGTAAACTCTCTCGGGCTGTGACACTGGTAGACTTGCAAGACAACAGCGCCATTATACGCGAAATGAAAACACGCCGCAGCGAAACAGAGGATACCCGATGAACTACGAAGCCGCAGAAGGCTCAGGGCGCATCATCGCCGCACTCGACTTAGGTTCGAGCAAAACTGTCGCAGTCATCGCACGCATAGCTTCCGGCCAAGATGTCGAAATCATCGGCTTGGGAGTCGTCGAATCGCGGGGAGTGAAGTCGGGTTCTGTGACTAATATCGAACTCACGGTTAAGAGCATACGCGAAGCGATTGAAGAAGCGGAAATGATGAGCGCCGTGACGGTCGACGAAGTCATTATCAACATCTCGGGTAAGAACGTTCACGGTGCAAACCACAACGGCATGGTGACCATCACCGGACGCGACCGCATCATCACACACTCCGATGTATTTCGGGTCATCGATACCGCGCAGAACGTGCGCATCCCGGGGGATCAAGAAATCCTTCACGTCCTTTCGCGGGAGTTCAAAGTCGACGACCAAGCGGGCATCAAGGACCCGTTGGGTATGGTCGGAGTGAGACTCGACGCGCAAGTCCACATTGTGACCGCGCCTATCACGCAGCTTCAAAACACAGAAAAGGCCGTCGAGCATGCGGGAGTGCACGTTTCAAACAAAGTCTTAAGCGCGCTGGCATCGAGTCAAGCACTCTTGACCGAGGCCGAAAAGGATTTGGGTGTCGCGATTTGCGATATCGGTTCGGGCGTCATCGACATTATCATCTACATCGACGGCGGCGTCGAATACTCTGCAACAATTTGTTTAGGCGGCCAGCACGTCACGCAGGATTTATCGATTGGACTCAAAACTCCCATCGACGCGGCAGAGATGCTCAAAAAACGAAGAGGGACTGCGCGTGCAGCCGATATCGATCCTATGGAAATGGTCGATGTGCCTTCGGTCGGCGAGCGCGCACCGCGACAAATACCGCGCCGCGACATGGCGCTCATTATCGAAGCGCGTATGCGCGAGATTCTGGAACTCATCGATATGGAACTTATGAAATCCGGCAGAAAAAATATATTGGCTGGTGGCATCATTTTTACGGGTGGCGGTGCAGAGCTCACGGGGCTTGTTGGACTTGCAGAAGAAGTCTTGGGTCTCGGAGCAAGCGTCGCACACCCGAAGGGACTTTTGGGGATTGCAGACAAAGTAGCGTCACCCCCTTTCAGCACAGCGGCAGGGCTTTTGCTCTATCAAGCGCGGTACGGGGAACAAGAAACACAAAAAGCAGGACGCAACTTGTTTGGAAAGATGAAAAGTTGGTTACAGAAAAACCTTTAGGAGTCGCTATGTTAGCATTTGAGGAAAAAAAGAAATCTCCGGCAACGATCAAGGTGATTGGCGTCGGCGGCGGCGGCATGAACGCCATTGAGCGTATGGTCACGATGAATCTTGAGGGCGTCGAACTCATCGCGATGAACACCGACGAGCAAGTGCTCGAACGTTCGCACGCTCCCATCAAGGTAGCTCTTGGAGCGAAACTGACACGCGGAATGGGTGCTGGCGGGATTCCCGATGTGGGCCAACAGGCGGCAATGGAAGACCGCGAGAAAATTATGAACGTGCTCAAGGGAGCCGACATGGTTTTCATCACCGCAGGCATGGGCGGCGGCACGGGCACGGGTGCTGCGCCGGTCGTTGCCGAAGTGGCGCGCGAACTCAAAGCGTTGACTGTCGGCGTTGTGACGCTGCCCTTCTTGGTCGAAGGCGAGAAGCGCATGAGCTATGCAAAGCAGGGTCAATCGAACTTGCGCGACCGTGTCGACACGCTCATCACAATACCCAACGAAGCGATTTTCAAAGTCATCGACAAAAAAACTTCTGTTGGAGCAGCGTACAAGCTCATCGACGACATGCTTTACCGAGCTGTCAGAGGCATCAGTAACATTATTAACTCCACCGGTTTTGTGAACGTCGACTTCGCCGATGTGCGTACGGTCATGGGACAAAATGGCGACGCAGTCATCGGCCTCGGCGAAGGCACGGGCGAGAACCGCGTCGCGGAAGCGCTCCAGAGTGCAATACACCATCCGCTGTTGAATGGCAAGACAATCGACGGAGCTCAAGCTGTACTCATCAACGTCGTCGGAGGGTCTGACTTTGCGCTTTATGAATACCACGAAATCCAAAAACAAATCCACGAGCAAGTGTCCAAAGACGCTGTCATCATTGTGGGCTTTACCGAAGACGAGACGCAAGACAACCACGTTTCGATTACTGTAATTGCGACGGGCTACCGCCGCAAAGACGCGCTCGTCGACACGAAACCCGCTCAGCAGGCAAAAAACTTTCAACCACAAATTCTGCCACGTACAGGAACAGACGACAACGCGTACCAAACGAATGCGCAGCAGCAGGGGTTGGGTTTCCCACGCGTCGATACTTCTGTTCAAGCGGCGGCATACGACATCCCGACATACCTGCGCAAGATGCCGAAGATAGATAATTAAAAAGTTTGGGCGGGAACTCGTATCCGCGAGTTATTGCCTGAACTCTGAACTGCGGCTTCGATAAAATGTTGCGGTGCTGCCGCAACTTTTTAATTCTGCTCCATGTTCTGGCCGTACATCTTTTTGACGTTCGTCGCCGGAATTCTTTTTAGGACAAACTTCGCTTGGGCATCCGTTGTAGCTCTCACGGCCCTCGCTGTCTTCGCCTACTTCGATCTAAGGCGCGCACCGAAACGGTTCCTGTTTTATATTCTCTTGGGTTGTGCGTTGGGCGGATTGCTCTCGAATCTCAGGGAACCTCTCTTGCGGGGTACGCCTCCTCCACTTGCAGGAAACGGTGAGATAACAGGAATTTCGCGCAAGTCGGTTGTAATAACTATTCCGGACGGAACGAAGCTCCGCCTCTTGGGAATTCGTAATGGGGAAGGGCCGCCAAAACACGCGCAGATCTTCTATCGGTGTGAAATCCCACAGTCCAGCGGAATAGTTAGTCGGGGAGAATCGCGGGCTGCAAACAACGTATATAAAGTAGAAACACACATCAACGACGGTATTCCGCAGGGTTTTATTTTTGAACGCCTCTCGGGTATCCGCGTTTGGTGTCGCATCAAGGAACTTAAGGTTACGGTGGAGCCTTCGGGTCTGCTTGCAACGTATCGCGAAAGAGCTCTCGGTTTTTTGAATGCCCGCTTCCGTCAAATGGAGTGCTCCGACAGTGCATGCACAAGCTCCAAGCGCACGCTCGTTGCCGCGTTTCTTTTGGGCGACACCGACACGCTTAGCTCCGACGAACTTTTTGCGTTTCGAGACATGGGGCTCATGCACCTTTTCGCTGTCTCGGGGCTCAACATCGCGCTCCTCTTTGCCCTGCTTTACTTGCCGTTCCGTTTGTTCGGGAGCCCCGCGTTGGGTGCCGCGTTGGGTTACGCTGTCGCGACAGCATTCTTGCTCATGCTGGATTTTCCTGTGCCGCTTTTACGTGCGTGGCTTTTTATGACAATCGCTCTGGGATTGAAGCTTTTCGATAGACGCATCGGTGCGTGGAGTCTTCTCTTTATGACCGCTGTCGTTGTCGAGTTGTGGTTTCCTCTTTCCAGTTTCACAGTATCTTTTATTCTCTCTTTCGGCGTCACGGCCGCGATTCTCGTTTTTTACGAGCCGATCCATTTTTGCTTTGCCTCGAAAAATCGTTTCGTCAATTTAATTTCTGAGCATACGGCGCTTTCGCTGGCTGCGGGATTTTTCGCACTCTGCTTGAGTTTTTTTCTTTTTGGAACAGCAAACCCTCTTTCGCTTGTCTATAACCTTTTGCTGGTTCCGTTTTCCGGTCTCTATCTTTTTACAGCGCTCATCTTTCTTTTTTTTGCCCCTGCCAAAATTCTTCTCGTCGGACTCGACACACTCTACTTTCAGGCGGCAGAGTGGCACATGCACTACGCGGCGCGGTTTTTTCCTGTTGCCGATCCGCTTTCGCAGACACTTTCTCTGGTGCTGCTCCTCTTCGGTCTCTTCGTTTTCCTTATTTTTTACTCGCGGCAGAGGTTGTGGTCCGTTCGACGCAATCTTCGGTTGACTGTCTTTGTACTCGCGTTCACGCTCTTTACACCCTTCGCCTTAACGCGCTATCCCGAGCGTGCTTTTTTTGCAATTCCGAATAAAGTGTGGTATTACAATACAAGACAAATTTTCGAGCAAGGGGAAAATATTTTTTCTTCGACGGATTTACCCCGGTTCTGTTTTCCAGTTTCGGGAGACGCGGTAATCCCACC
>CAUJII010000073.1 GCA_963205035.1 Spirochaetota bacterium | reverse complement strand
GAGCAGCAACGCATCGAAACTTATCTTTCAGGCGGCGGGAGACTCATCGTCACCGGTTCTGAAATTGGCTGGGACTTAGCGTCGCAGTCTGTGGGGAATAAGCACGCCAACGACGTGCCTTTTTTAGAGAACTTTTTGCATACGCGTTATGGTGGCGACGACGCAGGAACTTCTTCTGTCAAAGCCGCGACGGGAGTTTTGGCCGGGGCGCCCGCTCTGACTCTGAGCGACGGACTCACGGGGGCATACCAGAATTTGTACCCCGACTATTACACGCCGGTCAATGGCGCGGCATGCGTGCAAGAGTACAACCTCTCTTCGCGCTGCGCCGTGCTTTTTTTCACGGGTTCTTACCGCGTCTTCTCGATGGGTTATCCGTTTGAGATTATCACGGCATCGGCCGCACGCGGAACTCTCATGGAAAAAATGCTCTCAGCGTTGGAGTAATCTAAGCTACCGTGACGCTCCAGAAACTGACCGTCTCCGCGTTACTCATCCTTATGGGAGTTTTCTTTTTCTACTTTACCGATATTGATTTGAGACCGCGCAACGCGGAGCGCAAGAAAGCTCAAGCGCGAAATTTAGAAAGTTACCGTAGTGAATTCCCACAAGCCGACGGCTCTCTGCCGAGTGACGAGGCGCTGCGCAACATTTTGCGCGCTAAGGGGATTCCGTTTACCGAAAAGCAAAACGCGGATAGCACGAACGGCGATCCGCGCCGCGCTACGATGACGGCAAGTCTGCCGATGATCGAATTTTTATTGCCGCGTCCTGATTTTGGTGAGGAAGAAAAGATAAGGGAAGGCGTGAGCGCGCATTTACCCGGCATTCTCGATATGTTGCAGAGAGCTGCGCCGGGTTTGGCGATCCAACGCCTCACTGTCGACAACACACGCAAGATTGGAATTTATTTCACCAAAGAGTTTCAGGAAATCGCGAGTGACGAAGGCCGGCTCACGCAGTTCTCGGAAAGCTTGGCGATTCTCGAAAGCGCGGGCCTCAAAGGGCAAGCGATTTTCATTGAGGGTGAACCGCTCGGAGTTTATATGCAAGAACTCGACAAGAAACGCGATGAAGAGGCTGCAAAGAATTCACCTCGAACCAGTGAAGGCAAAACTGTACGGTGATTAGGAGTTTAGGCAGAAAAAATTGTACCCATGAGTTCTCAGCCTAAACTCTTAAGTTCCCGTGCGTTTGAAAAGAAGATAAAACAAATCTTCGACGCGCTCTTGGTGGCGAATCGTGCGCGGTTCAAGGAGGAGTGCTTCACCGGCACGCTGGCATTCGCCGGATCGTGCGGGTTTTGCGTTTTGTTGTGCTTGGGTGAGGATTGCCGAGAAGTCGATGACGCGGCCTGAGGTCTCGTTATACATAGTCTCTTCTTAAGGCCCGTGGTCAGGCCTGATTTATTATCGGCAGAACTCTCGAAGCTCGTGAGTAAATTTTGATTGTCGCTGCCTTAAAATCTGCTACTTAATCCGCTATGGAATTACAAGAGCTGGCAAAACGCTTGGGGGGGACCTCCCAAGGCGACGGAACACTCGCCGTTTTAGGGGTGCGCGATCTCGAACTCATCCACAGAAGCGAAAACGGAGGCAAACCCCAACCCGGGTATGTGTACTTTGTCGAAACCAAAAAAAACCTGAATCAACACCCCGAAAGCAAAGACTGCCAGATTGTTCTCACCACTAAGACCCTTGCAGACAATTTCAAGAACGCAGTCGTAGTCGACGATGCTCAAGCGCGAATTGCATTCATTCAATTACTCGAACTTTTTGAAAAAATCCCCTCCCCCGTGCCCGCAGCAAAAGGTGCAGCGTACATTGCCGAAGACGCACACGTCGACAAGACCGCGATTGTCATGCACGGCGCAGTTATTCTCTCCGGCGCACATATCGGAGCGCATGTAGTCATCCATCCCAACACCGTCGTCGAAGAAGGCGTCAAGATCGGCGCGCACACCGTGCTCCACCCCAACGTTGTCGTGAAATATAACTGCGTCCTTGGCGAGCATTGCATCATCCACAGCGCGACGGTCATCGGTGCAGACGGTTTCGGTTTCTACGACAAAGACGGTGTACGCTATAAAATACCACAAATGGGTAATGTCATCGTCGGCAATTTTGTCGAGATGGGTGCGAGCGTCACCGTCGACCGCGCAACAATCGAATCGACGGTGATTGGCGACTACACCAAGTTCGACGACCAAGTGCATGTCGGGCACAACTGCCAAGTCGGCAAATATGTTTATATCGCAGGCAATACCGTTTTGGCGGGCTCGGTCACGTTAGAAGATAATGTTACACTCGGCGGTCAAACCGCAGTTTCGGGGAAAGTCCTCCTTCGAAAAGGAAGTCTCGTCATGGGCATGAGTGCGATTGCCAGCGACTCGGAACCGGGCACGATGTATTTTGGAATTCCCGCACGCCCCGCACGCGAGATGCACAAAATTAACGGTTCGCTCGTTTATGTGCCGGAATTACTCAAGCGCGTCGCGGCAATAGAAGAAAAATTGGGTATTGAGAAAACAGAGAAATAACGGCGGCTACGGGTTCTTCGTGACAGGCATATTTTTTTCTGCCGCTTCGGCTTGCGTCTTCACAAAAAGATCGTACTGATTCTTTTTGTCCGCATTGATATAACCATAGTTATCGTAATGGTGAAAGAAAAAATTGTAGTTATTCACAACGAGTTTGCG
>CAUJII010000072.1 GCA_963205035.1 Spirochaetota bacterium | reverse complement strand
TGCACACCGCCCCGTTATTCAGAGCGGTTAGCGGCCCGGCGATAGAGTAAATACGCCGGTATAGCCACGCAAAGCGATACGATACCCGTCGTTCTCTTTGCCGTCTCAGACCATTTATCATAGTCGCCTTTGCCAAAGATTGCGGCACAACCTATGATTATCAGGCTCGGCCAGCCGAGAATAAATATCCATTTTATGGCGCGTGTGATGGCCCACCAAAGACCATACGTGACAAGTGCCTCTTTAACCATGATGTGCCTCCTTCGGCGATGAACGTCTGTGGCCATGCTCGTTCGCCCTGTGCGCGAGCATTGGATCGCCCCGCATTGCCGTGTATAATCCCTGAAATGAGGATGTGGTGTGTCTGACCATTATTTTTTGAGTGGGGGGCGGAGTCTCATACTTCTGCCGCACCGACCAGCTTTCGGATGCTCGATAACGGTCAATACATCATTCTTTTCCAAATACTACGCTCAATGTTCTGCCTCTCCGCCAACAGTCTCCAAAAATTAACCGCATTGATTGACGGCGCGGAGCCAAGCGAAGGTATTGCAATTTATGTCTACCGGCGAGATTCGTTCGTCTAATATTTTGCATATTGGCTCCAGTTCGCTCAACGAACTCGACGAAAAAGTCAAGGCCCTGCGCACCATCAATTTGAATGTTAAGAAGCGCCGCTTTGTCATCGCCCGCGAAGACATCAAAACACCGGCAGGTGATGTTCTCGTGCCCAAAGGGGGGGACATCGACATTTCTAAAGTCATGCTCTTGAGGCGGCATTTCAAGGGCGACCAAATCATCAAGACTTTCCAGCCAGATGAAGGCATTGTTCTCGTTTCCGACATGAGCACACCTGTGGGAATCCAATTTTCCATGGATCTTGTCACACAAGTTATGAATATCGGTGGCGGTGCTTACGAGGCGTTTATCGACCGGGTCGACTCTTTCAAAGAGTTTGCCGCGCTCTACAATAAAGCTCTTTTTCCGAAACTGGCCATTTTGGGATATATTCCGCTGCAACCCGAGCGTATTAAAGAAGAGCTGGCTTTTTATCAGTTGGTGACGCGCACCGACCCTTATATCCGTATGCTCGAAATCATGCACACACAAATCAAGCCGCAACCTCTTATCCCCCGCTTGCGGAATTTGACGATTAGTCCCGACGACCGCGATTCATGGAAAAGGTTTATTCTGGAAGTTATCGCAGAGTACACAAAAGCGTATTCGATTGAAGAGCGGTAGGGATCACAACTTTAGCTTACGTGGGATGGATAAAGTGACGATTCTTAATGAGTGGTTGCGCGAACGCTCACTGTCCCGTTCCTTTTTTTCATACTACTTTCGCCCAGCAATCTCCTTTTTTCCCAAGCCCGATCGGCAGAAGCCTACTTTCGGGAAGGTCTTGCCGCGGATAATGCACAGGACTACGATAACGCGGCTGCGCTTTATACCAAGGCAATCCGTGCAGATGGCAGTCTAATTTCTGCGGCGATAAACCTTGCGATTATTTATGGCAGATGGCAGAAGTTGGATACTGCGCAGAATCTCTACGATCAAGTTTTGCAGATTGCGCCCCATTCATTTGAAGCGTACTATAACCGTGCGCGTCTGTTCTTGGAGCGTGGGGACTTAAAACTTGCACAAAAAGACTACTTGGCCGCGTTGGAGCTACGTCCCGAAGAACCGTCGCTTTTTGTGAACTTAGCCGGTCTTGAAATTCATTTGTACGAAAAGACGCATTCAGTTCGTTATCTTGAGTCCGCCGAAAAGAAGCTGCGGAAGGCTGAGGGGTTGAAATACCACAGCCCTGCTCTTTATTTTAACCGTGCGCGTCTCATGGAGTTCAAGAATGCCCCCGCACGCGCACGAACACTTTACACCGAGGCGATGCGCTATTTCGATAGCGACAGCATAGAATATAAGACCTGTCTCGTGCGCGCCGAGCGACTCAGTCGGCAACTGCGTTAAGTTAGGGCAAAATATTCCCTGCTTGCTTGAGGTCTTTCTTATCTAAGACAATAATTTTTCTATCGGCACCATTGACATAGATGGAGTTTTCATACATCGAAAAAAATGTATCTTCGTGCAGAGGAACTTCGCTACGCTGCAAGAGTTTCAAGTCTTTGTCGAACTTGCCTAAATAGAACGTACCGTTCTTATTGAGGACTGCATAGATTTCATTGTCGCGCACTTCGACAAAGCCGCGCCAGAAGACTTCGTCTGTGCCGTATTGCTTGTCGACGAGCGTTTCGCCGTCGAGTTTCACTAAGTAGTGCTGCACGGAACTTGCCGATTTTTTCTCGCCGATAACTACCACGTCATTGTCCAACATGTCGAACTTCTTGCCGACGATTCCGTTGAAAGGCGACTTAACTTTCACCTTGCGCGCTTTGGGATCGATGATGTAGAAATCGTTACGGTATTTGCCGTCTGTGGAATAATCACGGACACGCAGGTAATAGAGTTTGCCGCCTGCTATATTGTCTTTGGGACTGTTTTCTTTTTGTGCCGCCTCACGTTTCTTGAGTTCTTGTTCTTTATTATCGAGCCTTTGTTCTCTCTGCGCAGGGGTTTCGTTCTTGCGCTCGGCTTTGGTCTTATCTTGCTGGACTGTTTGTTTATTTTGCTGGACTTCTTGCTTTTTTTCTTCTATCTTGCGCTCTTCTTTAGCGGTCTTCTCTTCTTCTTTCTTTAATTCTTCTTTGTCTTTCTTGACTTCTTCTTCTTGTTTCTTTATTTCTTCGTCTTTCTTGGCTTTTTCTTCAGGGTTGGGGTTGGTCTCGTTCTTCTTTTTCTCTTCTTTAATAACATCTTCACGTTTTTTTATCTCTTCGCGCTTCTGAGTTTGGGTTTGCTTTTGCTGCGTGATGCGTTCTTCTTTTTTCTCGATTTCTTTTTCTTGCAGCTTCGCTATGTTTTCGCGGTCTTTGACGCCTTGGTTCTTCTCGTCTTTGCGCACTTTGTCGGTAACATCTTTATCGCCGATAGTTCCCACGTCGGGTTTTGCCTCACCCGCACTCAACGGGATGACGATGCGCGATTTTCCGGGCCAGTTCTTGTAGCTTTTATCGAGACCTGCATTTGCCGCAGTCAGGTTTTTCATAACAGCATCTTTGTAATGTTCAGAAAAATATTTTATATTCTTGCGGTAAAAACCGTTGTAGTATGTAATAAACGTCGCGAGAGATTCTGCATCCGCTGCGGCGTATTTAAATCTTTCGACTAAGTAGCCGGCTAAAATGCGGCGAATGTTTTTGATGTGATCAACGCGTGCCGTTCTTGCTATGACGATGATGTCTGCATCAAATTTCTCACTCCCCTCGCCCACTGCGTGGATGACAGAGTATTGACTACCGGAGCGGCCATTTTTTGCGAGTGTGCTACCGATGCCACGGATGGAACTAACGCTGTCGTTGCCCGTGGAACGTGGGTTGTTGATAAAAGTGACGCCGGATTTACTCTTCACTTCGGCCTCATCCACGTTGAGGGCGAAAAGCGGCAGGCTAAGAAAAACGCTGAA
>CAUJII010000071.1 GCA_963205035.1 Spirochaetota bacterium | reverse complement strand
TGTGCTTTAATTTTTTTTGTTATCTTGGCGTATGCTTTCTAGCGTTTTGTTTTTTTTCAAGCCACTTCGCAAGAACGCGAACGCATCCGCGCCGCACAGTTACTCTGCCCGCAGCTTCAATCGAAGAATACAGTTTTTTTTGAATTGCTCTCAGATCTCGATAACCTGCGCGAGAGCGATTTACTTGTCTGCTGCAACCAAACTCTGGCGCAAGTCTTTCGACGCGTGGCAGAGTTGGCGCATCTTGCCGTTGTCGACCTGGAAAAATTTCTCTTGCGTGCGGGGACTATCGTTGATTTAGGCGGTGCGCCTGTTTTCGGCGAAGTCGTTCTGGCGTTTCTGTCTGAACCGCTAAGAAAACAAGCCAGTCGGATTTTTTCCCTTTACGGTTTTGACCCCGTTTCTGTCGACACGCCTCCTGCACTGCAGCGAGAACTGCGGCATGGGGCGTCGATTGTGATCTTAGACCAAGACTT
Source organism: Spirochaetota bacterium (assembly GCA_963205035.1). GTDB lineage: Bacteria > Spirochaetota > Leptospiria > Turneriellales > Turneriellaceae > Turneriella. The sequence goes on along the minus strand of CAUJII010000071.1, from coordinate 20,758 downwards.
GCCGTGTATCAAAGCTCGAGTGGGTGAAGTGCGTGAAAAAGTTTTTGCGCTTCTGCGTTCGGAACGCCACTTGCAACGCCGCCTTGCCGTGGTGATTGTAAAAGACTTCGATCAAGGTTCACTCTTTAATGACATGACGACACTCGCGAAAGACGTGGCAAACGCGATGCTTTCTCCGCACGAGTTTTTGGGTTTCATGCGCGATTATCTCGCGGATTTCCACACGGCACACGCGACTTGGCGTTTGCGCATGGGGCATACGACAGGGCTTGTGCAAGCGACTTATAGCGACCGCCCTTCGCCGTACTTAGGGCTCAAAGACCTGAAGAGCGCCTTCCAGTATTCTCTAGATAAGGCATATTTAGACCATGCCAGCGCACGCGAGCAAATGCTTGTCGAAGCCCAGGCTCTTGCGGCAAGACAGACTGTTACCGAATGGTTCTTTGATAAAGAACTCGAGCGCGAAGCAAATTCTCTCGGCAGGAGCTTGGCTGCAAAGACGGAATTTCCGCATTTTTTTGAAGACGCCACGCCGAAAGCAATTAAGGTGTTCCCGAAAGATGCCGACGAAATCCAAAATAGAAAAAGTCATTCTTGAATACGCTGATTTTATTCTGGAGTTAGATAAAGGAGGGGAGCCGACCGTTGCTTTGCAAAACACCGTGCGAGAAGGCGCGCTTGAAGAGGTGCGTGCACACGAGCACACGCAAAGTCTGCGTGTTGAATACTTGGCGATCGAAGATATTCACTTTGCGCAGGGTGGTGAGTTCTTAGAGAAAAAACTCGAAAAAAAATGCTTTGGAGTTTCCTATCTTGTGCGACTCGAATTCCATTCGCTCGACGGAGCGCTCCTTTTTCCCAAGAAGAAGGGTGCGGAAGAGACGGTGCGCGTTTCGTACTGGAACTTACCTGTTGAAAAATTTTTCTCTCTTCAATTCTTGAGGAATCCTCACGATAGAGAAAAATTTATTCTCGCTCTGAAAGATCCTGTTTGTCTTTTTGAGATTGCCGGCGAGCTCGCCCCAAAGAATAGCCGTCTGTCTCTCGTTGCATATTCGCAGGGATTACTCCACGCGGCCACAGCCACTGCAGTCGATCTCTCCCTTGCCGCATTGCTTAATTACTCGAAAAAAGTTTTAGATTCGGGGTTAATACCACTTGCGGAGCAGGCGATCAAAGACTACCGCATTCTCGATAAAGAAGGTGTAGGAATTCTCGACCTCGCGCATTTTATTTTAGAGAACGCGAGTCTGGGCTTTTCTCTCGAAGAGATTTTGATCGAGGGCATGGAGAGGCTCATGCGGTTAAAGCCGCGATTTTATTCGTTGGGTCTTTGCGGAATTTTGGATATCGTGCTCTCAGAAAACTTGACGCGTATCAAATCCGGCGAGCTTTTATGGCAAACGTATCTTGCTGCGGCTTCAGAGCGAGCGTTACCCGTTTTGAGAGAACTCGTGGAGCAAGCGAAAGAGGTGGGCGCAGACCAAGACACGCTCGACATTATCGAAAAGACGTGGCGGGGTTATTCAAAGCGCAGAGAAGAGAGCGATGAAAAAAGGCTGACTTAGTTAGAGGAATTTGCTCTTCGAGACGCCCTCGTCGAACTCGCCATAACCCGCGTAGTCGATAAGATCGTAGAGTTCTTGGCGCGTTTGCATATTCTTAACTTCACTTTCTTGCGAACCGGAATTTTTAATTGCACTAAAGACGCGCTCGACTGCTTTCATTTGCACTCGAAGCGATGTCACCGGATAAATCACCATCTTGTAGCCCCATGCCTCGAATTGTTTGGCTGGAATGTAGGGAGTCTTGCCGAACTCAGTCATGTTAGCGAGGAGCGGCGCTTTGACCTCGGCAGCGAATGCCTTAAATTCTTCTTCGGTTTTGAGCGCCTCGGGAAAAATTGCGTCCGCGCCTGCGTTGAGATACATCTTCGCGCGTTTAACGGCTTCTTCAAAGCCGTAAATCGCGTGTGCGTCGGTGCGCGCTAATAAAAGAAGATTCTTGCGAGTTTTCACGACAGCGTCAATTTTGCGGCACATTTCATCGGCGCTGACCAGTTCTTTTCCTTCGAGATGCCCGCATTTTTTTGGGAGCTTCTGGTCTTCCATCTGCACCATGGCAGCGCCTGCGCCTTCCATCTCAAGAACAGTGCGTGGCAGGTGGACGACTTCCCCGAACCCTGTATCGATGTCGACGAGAAGGGGTAAATCCGTCGCTTGAAAAAGCCCACGCACATAGTCGGCAAGTTCGGTGACGGTGAAGTAACCGATGTCGGGCATTCCACGCGAGGCGGAAAAAGCCGCGCCTGAAATGTAGAGCGCCTTGAACCCCATTTTCTTCGCCATGAGGCCGGTTAACGCATCGTGTGCACCGGGCATTTGGAGGATTTCTTTTGAGGAAAGGAGGGATTTCAGTCGCTGAGGGGCGTCGAATTCGCGTTTGTCTAACATCCAAGGCATGGGGCATCGTGCGAGTGTGAAACAGAGCGGAAAGGAAAATCCCACATACGCTTATTCAAGCTACCACGGCTCTATTACGCTTGACCACATGATAGTGCCTGTACTGTCAGTATCTGGGTGCTCGTGGTGCTTGACACAACCGTATTATTTCAAGCTCTTCGCGGGCAAGGGGCCTCATTCCATATCTTGTCGCTGATACGCCAGAGCCAAATTGAAATGTTATTATCTACGTCTGTATTGCTCGAATATCAAGAGGTCTTAAATCGCCCGAGTAACCTCAAGCAATTTAACCTGAATAAAAAACAAATAGCAAATTATCTGGCCTTCATAAGCTTTATTGCGAAGCCTGTAGTTATTCACTTCACTCATAGACCCAACTTGCGTGACGAAACAGACAATAAGTTTTTAGAGTTGGCCCTAAACGGACAAGCTGACTTCCTAATCACGAGCAACATCCGCGACTATAAAAAAAATGCAGATTTGAAGTTAACCACTATGAAAATTGTGACGCCAGCAGACTTCTCAAAAATCTGGAGGGAAAAACATGAAAACTAATGCCAGCGTTTTGACATTGCGCGTACCGAAAGAATTGAAGCATAAGATTGAGAAAATAGCGGTGAAACAAGGCGTATCGATCAATCAGCTTGCTCTCTATTTTTTCTCTAAAGAAATTGCTGAAATGGACACGAACGATACTTTCCGCAAATTTTGGAAAGGAAAATCCAGAGAGCAAATCTTTGCAGATTTCGATGCAATAATGGCTTCGGTTCCCACGAATCGTGCGCTACCTGAATGGGATAAAGTCTGAAAGCACAAAAATCGTCTTTGCGCAATTCAAGCGGCGCATATGAATAAACCAGAAGCCGACGCGCATTCGTTCAGAGTACACTGCCTGCACTGGCTCGCCAACGGGAAGAGTGAACTTTATTTAGAGTATATGTCTGGCGGCGACAGCTTTTACGGCGGCAAACCACCTGTTTCGCCCGATGTCTGGAAGAGTATGCCAAACGAAAAGAAAGCCTTACTCGTCGAACAAACACTGAACCAGAAAAGCCTGTCCATAAGGTATCCGGGCACATTCAACGGACCATCGGCAGAAGATCTGTGGCTTCTTGCAGGATTGTCTGCTGTGCAGCATCTACACATAGATTCAATGCAGGTAAAAACATACCGCGCACTTCTTGACATACCCCATCTGAAATCAGTCCAATTAGATACCTTTGCTCATGCAGAGGGCTATATGGAAAATCTGTGGTGTGTGTTCGATGCGCTTTTGTACACCCGCTCCAAAGATTTTCGTTGTGAGTTAGGGGATATATCGCGGTATAGACACGAACTTTCTTTGCAGAAAGCATTTGGGCAAAACCATACAAAAATGATCACCAGCGATGGTAGAAATAATCCTGATCTTTCTTTTATTACAGAAGAGTATCTGTACAAACATTTTTCGATTTGAGTTGATTGGAGTACGTTCATTCCGTTATCTAAGAGGCTCCAAAGTCTTTTTCTCATTGACGATTGCCGTCCCTCGCGGGTTTTAGGGAACTCGTGTAATGAAGGTTACTCGCAGAAAACAATGGAAAAAAGGAGATCGTATGAAAATTTTTACACAATACTTGCTTTTAATCCTGATGGTTTTTGCGACAGACTTTGCATTTGCAGCGAATCGAGTGCTTAAAGTCATGGAATTAGACAAACTAACCCCCGCATATATGGATGCAATGGCCATGGCCGCAGGCTCTCACGCTGCACGGGGTAAGCGGGAGGTTAAAAAGGTCAAAGCCAAAGTCCAAAAAGTAGTCAAGAAAGGGGACACGGTTACGTTGCCCGAAACTCAAAAAGCCTATCAGATTCGTGCAAAATTCAAAGTGGATAGCGTTAACGAGCCCAACTTGACCTCTCCCAAGATCGAGATTCTGGGTAATCTCGAAAGTTGGCAAGCTTTGCAATAAAAAATATCCATTCAATTACAAGGAAGATCAATATGAATATTTTTCTCTGGATACTACAGGCAATGCTTGCAATTCACACGGCTATTGGTGCTGTTTGGAAATTCTCGAATTCGGCGCAGACCGTAACGGGACTAAAGACTATCCCACACGCCGTGTGGCTGGGGTTGAGTGTTATAGAAATCGCGGCCAGTGCCATGCTCATTCTGCCGGCGCTTTCTGCGCGAGCGAGCCTTGCAGCACCGATTGCGGCGCTCATTATCGCGGCCGAGATGATTGGGTTCTGCGTCATGTTTCTCCTATCGGGTGATGCGAACCAGAACCATCTCGTCTACTGGATAATTGTCGCGGCAATTAGTGGATTTGTCGCATACGCACGATTTTTTCTGCATTAAGCCCGCGCTAAGGAAGCACAAATTCTTCGGACAAGGCGGCGTGCATCGCCACGAGGCTGGCCGCCCGCCGGGCAACGCCCGCCGGGGCTTTGGCCGAAGACAATCGTGTCGATATCTGCTCGGGCATGCTATTGGCATGCGTGCTGATTCTTTGCAGCAACGCGTGTTCTTGTCATAGAAAGAATTGTCTTTTTGTATTGCTTACGCGAGTCTTGAGCTCCGTTCGTGATGGATACCCCAAGAAAAACCTTGACGTCAGATAAAAAATCAAGCACAGCGTTTCAAAATGCGCGTCCTCCAAGCTTTGGCTCCGGTATGGTTTGTGGCCTTCTTCATAGGGGGGGCTATTGCGTTACCCAGGATTTATGCCGCCGAGACTCTCAAGCGCCGTGTTCTCGTCTTGCCTTTAGAGAACGTCTTAAGAAACAAAAACTACGCGTGGATGTCCGATTCGATCGCCGAGAACTTGAAAAGCAATCTATTGCGTTCCGGTCGCTTCGAGGTTCTTGATGTGGCGCTACTCCGTAAAATCGACTCCAGCATTCAGTTCGCTGGGTTAGATGCAACGAACGCTTCGGCTTTGGCGCGGCGACTCAACTGCGAAGTGGCGATTGTTGGACACTATAAGGCGCGTCGGCAAGGTCGGCACGATATTGTTATGTTTCAAGTAGACGCCGTCGATGCACTCGAGAAAAAATCGGTGGTAGTCAAAAACGAAGAAGCGGCCGTCAATGCAGAAATTTTTGACGCAGTCAAAAATCTTGCGCAGACAATCTCCGACGAACTAAGCCAAAGCCTTGAGCCGCTGGATAGCGAGGCATACCATCGCGACGACCGCGTCGAAAAACTCATTCGCCGCATTGAAAATCCGCCCAAAGGTTTTCTGGATACCTTTACTCTCGGCGCGTCGCCCGGCTCGCCGCCGGTTAAAAGCGAACCCGCGTTCGACATCGATACTTTCGAATACGATATCTATGTCGACTACGACCAGGCCGAGGGGGTGAGCGCATATCTACTTGACTACCAGTACTGGGGCAGGCGGCGTACACCGACCATTCGCGCTACCGGCGGCTCTTGCGAGAGGGCGCGTTGTGTGTTCACGAGCCGCGACCCAGTGGTGACGCTTGCGGATGTAGTGGGTAAGCAAAAAATAACCTACACGTTTAAGATCCACCTACCGCACCCCAAAGGACCGCTTGTTTCACGGTGGTGGGTGACAGCCGGCTACCCCGCGACGAAAAGTTTTGCTCTCTTGGGTCAATCCAACCCCGAGGCGCTCGCGAAAGATGGCGGCATACCGTTCGACGCGATGCGCGGCTTCGGTCACTTTGAAGCGGGCTTGGGCAGCGGGCGTTTGCAGTTTTCTGACACGATAAAGTGGGCGCTGGTGACGCAGGCATTTTTCGCGCAGGGCGATGTCTCGCAGTTTGTTGCCGACAGCGGTTATGACGCGCGCTTGTCGCTGCTGTCGGTAGGCGGGGGATTGAGACTCGACAGATCGTTTCTCATGAGCGGTGAGCGGAGTCGAACCGGCCGCTATGGTTTTGCGCCCTTTGTGGGATTGTATGTTCACTACCAACAATTTTTTCGCGAGCTTGCGGGTGCTGCTCTGACGACGGCGGCATTCGTGCCCGAGATCGGCATCAACCAATATTTTCGCTTCGGTTACAAGCTGCGCTGGCGCTGGGTTTTAACTTTGGCTGCGGGCAGTTTTATTTACAGCGACCAGAATTTGAGCTACGCACGTGCGAGTGTGGGGGTGGAATATGCGTTTAGGTAAATTTTCCATAACCCATAGTGCGCTTTGCGCACTATGGGTTATGCTTATTTCAGCCTGCCAGCTCAAGACGCCCGAGGGGTTGCTCGACCCACCAAACGCCATTGCGTTTACGCCGCCTGCTGGTTCTTACAACACTTCACAGAACGTGACGTTGAACTCGAGCGTTGCGGGTTCGACGATCTGCTACACCTCAGACGGTCAGACCCCGAGCTGCGCAGGCAACAGTTGCGCGGCAGGCACTGTATACACAGCACCGATTGCACTGGCAGCGCCCGTCACTGCGGTCACAACCACGACCGTCAAGGCAGTGGGCTGCAAATCGGGGACGGCGACGTTTCCTGTGGCAAATGCCACCTACGTGTTAGACACAAAACTACCAGTGCTTGTGTCATCGACTCCCGCAAACAGCGCGACCAACGTCGCCGTATGTGCCAACAATCCCTGCGTTGCGACCATTACGCTGCGCTTTAGCGAATCGCTCAATACGGGGCTTACGCAGTCTCTTGCCATGTCTATTTGGGATGGCAGCTCGAATGTGAGTACGCCGTCTACCGGCACAACGTTTACTTTCACAACAACCAATGCCGCGAACGACACACTCAATGCGCACATGAGTTGGGTGCATTTTCCCGAGCTTTCGCAGATTCGAGTTTCTTTGGGTTCGTCGGGGATTGCCGATCTTGCGGGCAATAATTTGGCGCCGGGTGGGATATCCTTTATTTTTACGACAGCGGCACGATCCGTAAGCTACGCCGTGTCTGATACCGAGCAGGCGTCGTGCTATGACGCTGCTGGCACAGTTGTGGCGTGCACCAATACGGGCAGCTTAGGCCGTCAGGATGCTTACTTCACAAACACACCTAGTGCGCCGTCTTTGTCTGGGCCGACACAGCATGCGACGTTTACCGCAGATTATACGACCCGCGATAATGTGACAGGGCTCGTTTGGAACTCCTGCTCTGAAGGTTTATCGGATGCCGGCTGCACAACGGGGAGCGCGGCCAGTTTGACCTGGACCGACGCAATCAATGGATGCGCAGCACTCAATTCCATGCACAGCGGTTCTGGGTATGCGGGCCGCAGTCATTGGCGCTTAGCAACGATCAAAGATTTATCGACGATAACGCGAAAAGCAGTGACGAATCCCTCAATTGCGATAACACATTTTCCAGCGCCGCTCAGCAGTGTCTATTGGACAGCGACGGCGCGGCCCGATAATATCATACAAGCGTGGGTCCTCGATTTTTCAACTGGCTCTGCGACAAGTATGGTGCGGACCGGGACGGGCAGAGCTCGTTGTGTAACTGACGGTAGTAGCCTCAGTGCGATAAGCTATACCGATAACGGCAACGGCACGGTGAGCGACAATGTATCCAATCTCGTTTGGACAAAATGTTCAATGGATAACTCTGCAACGGGGACTCTATTGCCCTATGCGACTAATTGTTCTGGCGCCGCTGGTGCGCGGACTTGGAGCGAGGCACTTCAGGATTGCGTCAATTTAACGCTCGCGGGCAAGAGCTGGCGACTACCTAATGCGAATGAATTGCAGAGTCTGGTCAAAAGAGGCTCTCCCCCATCCATCGATACGACGTATTTTCCGGCGACGCAAAGTAATGCGTACTGGTCGGCGACAACCGATATGGGGACTCTTGCGAATGCTTGGTATACGAATTTTAATCCTGGTATAGAAGGGACATTCCCGAAAGGCACTTCGCAATATGTCCGCTGCGTGGCCTCGCCCTGAGCGGCGTCGAAGGGTGGGCCCTGAGTAGCGCAGCGTATCGAAGGGTACCGGTCCGTGACAAAAAAGCTCAGCCAAAAAGCTGACTATGCGAACCAATCAGGGCAAAAATTATCATGGTCTCACCGTGCATCAAATAGATGACGCGAATATCGCCGTTCACGTTCATGCTCCAGTAACCCTTGAATTTTCCTTGCAGCGGGTGAAGCCGCAATTCGGGCCGTGTGGGATCGTGAAGCATCAACATTAACCGGGCGTCGAATTGCTGCTGGATTTTTTTGGGGAGCTTCTTGTATTGCTTCTTGAATTTTGGTAGGTAACGAATCAACATTTAGCGCTTCAAGTCTGCGAGAAAGGCGTCAGCATTATTGAAGACTTTGCTGGCTTTACCGCTCGCCAGCTCGCCTTCTACCTCGGCTATCAGCTTCTCCAGATTCGGAGTCATGGGTTCGGGGGCAAATATCTCGATACGCCTGGTCGCTGCAATCTGCCTCAGGTAAGCGCCAATAATCGCACTCAACGTGAGGCCCGCGCTCTTGGCAATTTCTTGCGCAGCGGCTTTGACTTCGGAGTTAACCTTCACGCTGATAACGGTGTTCATACTACTAAAGTATGAGTTTTGTAGTGCTTCGGCAACAAATTGTGCGGCACCCGATATCTGCTCGACATTATGTTCCTACACACCAAAGTCGATAAAGAATTATGCGCGCTCAATTTCTCGTTCTTGTGTCGCTCTTTACACTCAGCGCGTGCAAAAAGCCGCAACTCGAAGTAGGATCTTGCGACAAAGATTTGGGCTTTGTCTCTTCAACCGAGCATTTGGCGAACACGCGCTTCTTGCAGGCTGACCGTTCCTTCGATTGGTTTGAAATCTACGACAACTTAGAAGCGCGTCGTGAGAACACTCCGTCTCCGAATTGCATCCCTTCGCCAAAAAAAGAATCTATCGAACGTGCGATTGAAAGGCGCGAGTACGAACTCAAGAACCTGAGGTAATTTTCGTCGATAGGGCTTGACTTCGCCCCTTCTAAAATCCGATGATTATACAGATGTTTTTTTCTAAAAAAACACTTCTTTTTCTTGGCTTATGTCTCTTCATTCCAGAAGCGTACGCGGTGCCGTTTTCGTGGGCGTCGCGCTCGGGAGAGTCTTCCTTTACGTTAGACGTTCCAGAATCGTGGCGGCAATGGCAGTCGGTGAAACGCAACGGAGTTATCGTTCAATTCCGTCACAGGCGTGCGCGCATCGAAGTGCGTTCGTTTGCCGCAAAAGATTCTTTTAGTCCGAAACAAATTTTGGGCCAAAAAGCCGCACGCCTTTCGGCTGAAAATAAAACCGTAAAGTATTTAGGCGAGAGCCCCGGCGACCACGCGCGCGAGCTTGCAATTTCTTCGTGGCAGGTGCGTGTCAAAGGTGCGGTGTATTTAGACCAGACCGCCGTTATTTTAGCACCCGAGGGCCCGATTATTGTCTCGTGCTATTTTCGCGCAGAAGACAAAGAGAAATACCGCACAGCGTGCATGAACGCATTTTATTCTCTTACAGCCGGCGCAGAGATAGAAGCTCCCGCTAAACCTGCTGCCGTTGCGGCAAAAGACATCGGCGCGATCTATTTTCTACATGTGCCGAGTAATTTGCCGGCGATTGATTTAAGTACTCTCACAAAAAAACCGGAGCCCGTGATTAATCCGACGCCGCCCAGGCCGCAGTACGACGAAAACTACATCTTACCCGACGAGGCAAACCCGAACAGATGAGGAGTCACGGCGTGAAGAGGTCGACATTATGCTGAGAAAATTTATTGCGCGTTGCCTTTTTATTTCTGTGGGATTGATTCTTTCGGCGGAAAGTTTTGCTCAGGATAGAATCTCTCTTGCAGACGCCATCCAGCAGACGATGACTGAGATGCAGGCGTTGTGGAGAGAAGAAGCGTGCGAAGGGATTCTCGTAAAGAAAAAAGGCTACCCGTTAGCTTCGATTGCATGCAGCGGCAATTTTGATAAGAAGAAGCGCGCACAGTTTTTAGACGTGCTCTTTCGCCATAATTTCTCGTTAGAAAAAGAATCGTACAAACTCTATCCACAAAACGGAACGTATCTCTATAAGGCATACCTCGGTCGTAAAGTCGTCTATTTCAAACTGTATGTGCGAGACGCAGTCGACCTTTGGCCGAAGACGCCTGTGAGCGGCAAAGAAGTGGCACTCTATGTGCAGAATGTACGCTCTGTCAAAGACATTGTGCGCTGGCGCACGTTGGGTGTTCCGTTGACTTTCGGCGTGACGTTGGGCCGCAGCGACACGGCGGAAATTTTGCAAACGTTGCGCGAATATGGCGAAGAGCTTTGGCTTGCAATTCCCCTCGAGGACGCGAGCGTCAAAATTACAGACGGCAACCTCTTGACGATTGCAGACGCTCTCGATACAGATAGACTTGCCGATTATCTGAGTGCACTCGACGATGTGGAAGGCTTTACGGGGGTGAGTCCGCTTTACTGTTCGCTTTTTTGTAAACATGTTCCTGCGCTGCGCTCGCTTTTAACGGCATTGCGCGAAAAAAACGAAGGAGCGGGAACTCTGCTCTTAGATACAAGCACGGTCGAAGGTTCGTCGTTTTACGACACGGGCCGCATTATGGATTTCAGAACTTACCGCGCCTTTCTCTCGCAGGAGAACACTTGCTCGGCACTCCGCAGTTTTCTGTCCTTGAATGAAAATAACGTTTCACGGATTATCTCTGTAGACGCCGCCGACCTTCAGGCGTTCGAGTGCGTTGCTGAGACTAAGCGCTCAAACGCGGAGAGTCTGGATTTTGTGCGCGTCTCGCAGATGTCTCCGACAAGCCCCTTCCGCTGAGCTTATAGCAGTAGAGTCGGTTGCATTCTCCGTCAAAACGGAAATCTAAAACATAACCGTCTTCGAGTTGGTAGCAGAAATTCCTATGCGGTGCCTCGTGGCGTTTTCTTAAACCGTGCGTTATGACTACCTTATCTTCTTCGATGAGAATCTCGACAACCGCACCAAAGCCTTGCAAGATACACGCAAAAGGATTTTTTGAGGCGGTGATGAGGAACCTATCGTGGGGTTTGAACTGCGTGACTGCATTCGCATAGGTGGGAATCATCTCTTCACTCTTTCTTTGCCACCGCGAGTGCAGTTTTTTTGCAATCGGAACGAGTAAAATCATAAGAAGTATAAATACCACAAGCGAAGCAAAAAGCAGCAGAAAAAAACGGCGGTATTCAGAAGGGTTTTTGAGCGCTAAGGCTGCCTCTTCGACCCAACTATGCGGCAAGATGCGAACTTGCAGTCGGGCAACTTCTATATCGCCCGAGAGAAGCCGCAGCGTGCCTCGAAAGTAGGCGTCGTTTTCACCGCGCACCGCTAAGCGAATTGTTTGCGTGAGTTCGCGCATTTGCGGCACGAGATACTGCGCCTTTTTCTTGCGGCAATTATTTTCTTCGCATTGAATGCGCTCGCCTTGAAAAAAAAACTCCACAGGCTTTTTGTTGACTTGCGGCTGAATCTCTAAGAACAAAGGTTGGCTGATATGCTGAGTTGCCGCAATATCGATGTCTAAGGGCTGCGCGTCGCCCCAAAACGAAAAGCGTGCGCCAAGAGACGAAAGCGCTACATCAGTGCGGTCGATGTCGAATTCAAAAATCTTGCTTGCGTAGGGCGCGTTGATGCAAACCGTGCGACCGACGAATTGCGTTTGCATCTGCCTTGTGAAGTTGAGACGCACGCTGTCGGAGCTAAAAATCCACGGGGGGGTGTTGCGAGCGCGCAAGACTTTGCCGCTTTCATGCACGCAGGTGGGGTTAGTGCTCTTCCAATCCTTTAGCGGTATTTTTGTGTGGTCCAGAAAGTGTGTCGAAAAATGCCCTAAGTAATCGCTCTGGGTCATCTGTGCGTATTTTTTCCAAAGCTCGTGGAGGGGAAAGACTCCCGGCGGAAGATTGGATGCCGCTTTTTTATCGGCGTCGATAAAGAAGAGCATCCGCGCCGAGGTCTCTTTCCAGTGCGCGCTTTCGCTGATATCTTGAAGCGACATATTCGGCCAACGGTCCTTGCCCATGTAAATTGCGCGGTCCTTTGCGGGAAGGTTTTTGATATACTCTGCCGCGCTCTCACCGCGCAAGAAGTCTTTCATATAAAACAAATCGACTTCTTCTGCGTTTGTAAGCGGAATGAACTTGTAGAGCACTTGCTCGAAGTCAGTCTTGCGCATCGCGTCGTCTAAGAGAAGATGGATGCGCGCGTGGATGCTACCCACGCAGAAAAAAAAGACGATAGAGAGAGAAGCAAGCCTCAGCAATTATTTACCTGTCTTGGCGACAAAAAGACGAGTCGCTGCCACGACGCTCAAGAGCGGCACGAGAATTGTTCCGACGACCGGTATAAAAAAAGCGACTGTCGAAAACATCCCGAGTCCCACCGCTTCAGAACGGTAACTCTTGGCCATTTGTGCGAACTCTTTGGGACGGCCCAACATCTCGAAAACATAGTCGAAGTAAGAGCGCCCAATGAAGTAGCTCGACGCCCAGAAGTTGAGAAAGGGTTGCAGGGGGCCTGTGAAGAGAAGCAGAAACGCGACGATGAGTTGTAGAAAAAACATTTTGATGTTATACCACAGTGAGGCGACGATGTAACCGACAAGTGCAAGCGTGCCGAGTTTTAGCGTGGTCATTCCCTCGATTTGAAGAATTTTTTCGACCAGAGGCGAGAGAAAGGGGATGACGACGATCGAAAAAAGAGCAAGATAAATACGCAAGATGAGAGAGAAAAGAAGCACAAGAACGACAATCTTGATGACGAATTGCAGTGCCATGATAATCCATTGCACGAAGGTGGGCCAGTCAGCAATATCTAAGACCGGCTTCGAAGGCCCGGAAAAAAAGAGAAGCCAGAAAACGAGCCCCAACACGAAGAGCGCCGCAACGGTTAAAAGAAGCGGCAACCACATGTACTTCCAAAGCTTGTTTTCGGTGAGGTAGCTTAAACTCGATAGCGGGGATGCAAACCCTTGTCCTATGCGTTGAAACATAGAGAAGATTTCATAACGAAAGCCTTGTCGTAAAGCACCTTTTCCTTTATGAAAAGTGGGTCAGGGCGTGCGATAAATCAGGTGGGTATTTTTAGGCTTTGCAAAAAATTTTGTCTTAAGAGCTTTAGAAAATCACGAGCGCCGGCTTTTCCTTTTAGAAAAGCCTCGCATAACGGTTTACAACCTGCTCGTGATTTTCACGGATAATCATTCTAAACGGCGGCAAAATTTTTTGCCGTGTACCCACCTGATTTATCGCACGCCCCTTTTGATTGACGCCGCATTTTTAGAGACGGTCTTGCCTTATGTTTCAACCGCTTCTGAGTGCGCGGCTTTTTTCTAAGCGCGCTCTCACGTTCTTTCTGCTCATCACTCCGCTTTTTCTCACCGCCTGCGCATACCAAGACGGCATGCTCAAGAGCACAATCGTTTCGTGGGCTCAGGTTTCTCCCTATGGCATCACGATGGCACTCGCGTTTTATAGCGCATTCCTCCTTATAGAGAGGGAGTTCCCCCGTGTCGGCCTCGAAGTTAAGATGGGCGACTACATTCTTTTGGTCGGCGTCATCGGCGGCATTGTGGGAGCCAAAATCGCTTATGTTTTTGAAATCCGCAATACACCCGAATTCCACCAGGGAACGCTTTGGTCGCATCTTTTTTCTGGCGCAGGGCTTACTTGGTATGGCGGATTTATCCTTGCAGCAATCGGCATTATTTTGGTTTTCAAAAAATTCAAAGTCAACATCCTCTTCGGCATGGATGTCCTAGCGCCGATGCTTGCGCTGGGCTATGTGTTCGGTCGCTCGGGTTGCATCTTTTCCGGCGACGGCTGCTACGGCGGGCTTTGCACTTGGAACTTGCCCGCGCCATTCTGCATGGCATTCCCAAACGGCGCCGCAAGCTGGACCGATTGGCTTGCAAGATACAGCAACGGCAACGTCGCGGCGACTGCCATCAACACGCCTTTCTTTGAAAGTGCTTTCTCATTATTGTGTTTCTTCTTTTTGTGGAAAGTACGCAAGCGCGAATGGCCGCTCGGTGCAAAATTCTTTCTGTATCTTTTTCTTCATGCGCTTTTTCGCTTTTCGATTGAGTTCATCCGTCTCAACCCGCGCGATGTTTTTGGAGTTTCACAGGCGCAATTTCTCTCGCTCATCCTCATGGCGATTGCCGCAGGGTATGTGATTATCGCTTTTGCGAGACGCCAGCGCACGAGCAAAGCGTAGGCTACGATGCCCCCGGCACAGGAGCGTCGAACTGCAGGGGGACTCTATGCGACGCTTGTTTATCTTTCAGGCGACGACACGCGCATCGACCGCGCGAATGTCGCTCTTCTCAGCCGAGTCGTAAAAAAAAGCACAAACCCGCTCGCGCTCGAAGTCTGGTATGTGCGGCCTCTGCAACTCAATAATTGGGCGCTTGCGCAAGAAAGTGTTCGCTTTGTAAAACTGCGCAGCATGGCGTCCGTCACGGTGGCCGAACAGTGCACGCAGATTGCAACCGAAAAAATTCTACTGGCGACTTCGCAAACTTTGCTGCACGAAAGCGATGTGTGGAGTCTCTTAGGCTTTATAGAACGACACACAGTCTTTTGCATGGAACCCCTGCGAATGCTCCGCGCACCGCACGAGACACTCCTCAAGTTTGTTTTTCGCGAGGCATTTTTTTCGCTCCACTGTTATTTGAAAACTCCGTTTACGTGGCAGAGTGCGCCTCTTGCAATCGACCGCACACGGTTTTTGCGCGGCATTCAAAACGCCGAGGGTATCCGGGCACAGAAAGCATTTTTTGATTTCTTTGAAAATCCGGTGGGTGAGAAGACTCCCACAGCTTCAGGGAGAAGTTTCAGTCTGCGTGAAAGCCCGCGCCGTCTCTTGAATACTCTGCTTTTTGCGATCGAGTCTTTTCAAGAGTTTCGCACAGAAAAAAAACTCCCGCGCGCTTTGAGCGCTCGTCTTCTGCTTTTTCTTGTCGCACAACTTTCGATGTACTTTGCCACTCTCACGGCGATTATCACTTTCTCGGGGGCTTTTCTTCTGGTAGGGTTTGCAGGTCTCTTGACCGCCCCGTTTATTTTTTCAGGCGCGAAAAGACGTTATAGAAATTATTGTGGTATTTATCGCTTGCTACCGCTGCGCTCTATCTTCGTGAGACTCCTTGTTCTCTTCATCGGTTAAGAGACTGAGTGCCTTTTCAAACCGCTCTGTGGTATCTAAAGCCGCAAGACGCTCACGGATTGCGGTCGCGGAAATTGGCATATCGAAATCGTCGATTATCTCGAAGTTGGCACTCGGCAAATGCGCCAGCGAAATTTTGTTTCTTGAAAAAATCAGCAATGCGTAACGCGTCAAGAGTTCTTCTGAGCGGTGCCATTCCGAAAGTTTTTGTGCTTGGTCCGCGCCGATGACGAGGGTTATGTCTGCTTGGCAGAGTGCGTTAAGAGCGCCGAGTGTATCGATGGTATAATTCGGTTTGGGAAGATATTTTTCTAAGACAGAAAGTTTTACGCATCCTCTTTGAATCTCTGCACGGAGCGCATGCCGAAAGAGCTTGAAGCGTTCGCGATAAGAAAAGAGATGCCCTCT
Source organism: Spirochaetota bacterium (assembly GCA_963205035.1). Taxonomy (GTDB): domain Bacteria; phylum Spirochaetota; class Leptospiria; order Turneriellales; family Turneriellaceae; genus Turneriella. The sequence goes on along the minus strand of CAUJII010000071.1, from coordinate 4,799 downwards.
CTTCCGAAGAGGCGCTTCGGCAGCAACAGAAACAACCACCACTGCGTCGGGACTCTTTTTCAGAAGTCTGCGTACAATCGCAACGTGGCCCTTGTGCGGGGGGTCGAATGTTCCGCCAAAAAAATAGACAGGATTTTTTTTCTTCAGGCGCGCACTTCTCCATGCCCCATCGCGATGTAGCGGCTGGTCGTGAGGTCCTTGAGGCCCATCGGTCCGCGCACATGGAGTTTCCCCGTTGCGATGCCCACTTCTGCGCCCAAGCCGAATTCGCTGCCGTCGTGAAAGCGCGTCGAGCAGTTGACAAATACCGCCGCAGAGTCGAGCGCGTCGACAAAGCGTTCTGCAAGAAAATAATCGCTCGTGACAATCGCCTCAGAATGCTTCGAGCCAAATTCGAGAATGTGTTCAATCGCTTCTTCGACGCTCTTAACAGCACGTACCGAAAGATCGAGGCTTAGGTATTCGTGGCCAAAGCCCAATTCGTTTAAGAAGGGATGGATAACAGCCCCGTGCGTTTTTCCCCATTCAATGCCGCCTGAATCGCTGTGGAGTTTGACTTCGGCGTCATTCAAAGCGGAAAAAAGGCTTGCCGTGTGAGGCCACGCCTCGTCGATTAAGAGGCATTCCGCCGTGTTACAGACTCCCGGACGGTGTGTCTTCGAGTTGAGAACAATGTCTCGCGCCATTTCAAAAGGCGCGTCTTTCGCGACGAAGACGCTGCACACTCCTTTGTCGTGCTTCACGACAGGGATAAGGCTATGTTCCGTCACAAAGCGGATGAGTGCTTCGCCGCCACGCGGCACAACGAGGTCGACTTGCTTGACGCACCTCACCAAGTCGACGATGAGATCGCGCTCGGTCTTCTCGATGAGACTCACTGCGTTTTCAGGGAGTCCATTTTTTCTTAAGGCCTCGTGAAAGAGCCGCGCAAGCGCACGGTTGCTGTGGAGAGCTTCTTTGCCTCCCCGCAAGATAGCGGCATTGCCCGATTTGAGGCAGAGAGCTCCCACGTCGATTGTCACATTGGGGCGCGATTCGTAAATGAGTGCCACGACACCCAAGGGGCTTGTGACCTTGCGCAGACGAATGCCGCTTGAAAGTGTCCGTCCTTCGAGGATTTCACCCACCGGGTCGGGGAGCGCTGCGATTTCCAGAGCGGCTTGGCTCATGCTCCTTATGACTTTGTCTGAAAGAGTGAGTCTTTCGACGAGGCTTTGTTCGAGTTTTTGCTCGGCTGCGAATTGAAGGTCGAGCGAATTTTCTTTTTTGAGCGTCTCCTTGTTTGCGACAAGGAGTGCTGAAAGGTCTGTCAGGACAGCGTTCTTCTGCGCAGTCGAAACCGTTCTGAGTTTTTGAGAGGCGTGGAGTGCCCCGTCGGCAAGGTTTTGGATGTATTCGTTCACGTTGGCTATAAGCCAGAAATCCGTTTGCTGAGGTAAATCAAAAATCAAGTCTGCCGAATGGCGAAGTCAGAAGGTTTCTTAAAAGAAAAACTCATTAAATTCGGAACGTGGCTTTTTTTGGTTTTCATCTTTGTCCTCATCGTGCTCTCTTTTGGAATGCCCGATTTCATGGGGACAAGTGCGCGTGTCGATCAGTTCCACGCGGCGAAGGTGGGCGATGAATACTTGACCAAAGGCGAAGTTTCCGACTATGCGAAGCAAATCGAAGAGCGCATGGCCCAAAATCTCAAAGGCATGGACGAGAAAAATCGCAAGCTCATCGAAGACATGGCAAAGGGCCGCGCACTCGGCGAAGCGATTGACCGCAAGCTCTTCTCGCAACTCTTAAAGAGCGCGGGGTTTACTCCCACGAGTTCGAGCGAGGGGAAGATTCTTGCAAACTTTTACCGTCGTCAATTCAGCGAATTTATTGTGAACGGAAAACTCGACATGGAGCGCCTCAACGAGTACTTAGGGCAACGCCGCATGAATCTCGACCAAGTCGGGCGCAATATGCTGCAAGACTATGGCCCTTCCAAAGCGTATGAAATGTTGCAGAACACAGCGTACGTTCCCGATTTTGCGCTCTTAGATAACGTGCGGTTTCTGGCGACAAAAAATTCGTACCGAATCGTTGCGATTTCAAGCATCGACAAAGATAAGAGACTGCGTGCCAGGTTTAATCCCACAGAAAAAGAAATTCAAGACAAGTTCAAATCTGAGTTCTTAGCAAAAGACGCCAAAGCAATTCTCGACGCCTCGAAGCGAGAGTCAATCAAAGCGACGCTCTTTACGCAGCATAAATCGGCTCTCGACAAAGAATTTTTGCAAATGCTCAAAGACGCTGGCAAAGCAGGAATGCAATCGCTTGCGCAAAAAGCGGGAGTTCCAGTTCTCGCGTTAGAGAACGTCGAGCTTTCTGCCGACTTAGATCAGAAAAAAGGAAAACAAGGCGGCGCGGTATCGCTTGCAGCTCTTGCGCAATCGGATATTTTTGTGCGCGAGCGTTTGGCAGTCACCCTGGGGCAAGTCGTTGGGCCCATCGAGACAGCGGGCTTCACCTATTTTTTTGCGGTGAGCGCGCGCGTTTTGCCCGACCTACCTTCTGTCACAGAATACGCGCAGTGGAAAAAAACTATTCCTGAAACTATAGCGCCAGTCGTTGCAAAACAGAAAGATATCCAATACGAACGCATCGCGAACTCTTTGGGGCAGAGCAACTCCGCACAAATCTTGATGACCGCGCTCGAGATTCAGCGCAGCCAAACCCGCATCGTGCGGTATAACACACCTCAAGAGGAAAAGCCTGAGTGAGAGGTTCTTCAATACTTTACAATGCGATCATCGACTGAATTCAAGCGGAGCGACCGCGTTCTCTTGGTCGATGTCGATGAAGCGGATGTCTTAGATCTTGCTTCGTTCTTAGAGCTGAGCGGCTTCAGCGTGCGCCGTGCCTTCGATAGCGCAGAGGCGATGCGCTATTTCACGAATTTTGCGCCCGGCGTGGTGTTTGTCGACGTGAACTTGCCCGCAAAAAGTTGGATTACCCTCGTTCAAGAAATACGCCAGCAAGAAATCGAAAAGGACAGCGATTACAGAAGCTACATTCTGCTGACGATGGGGCGCTATAGCGCAGATAACGAACAGAAGGCATTGAAGGCGGGCGTGAGCGGTGTCGTTGCAAAGCCGATTGAAAAAGTAGCGTTACTGGAAAATCTCGCGGCACATCGCACGGATATTTGACAATTTTTTATGGAGTGCGCCGCGTTGTGAAAATCCGCCAGGCGCGGCGAGCTATTCGAGTCAAGACACTCTTTTTCTTTTTTGGATTTCTCCTTTTTATGAACGCGCTCTATGCGGCTTCTGGTCGCAAGGGTGCGAAGGTCTTGCAGGCAATTGCCGAAGATGCGCTGGACGAAGAAGCTGCCAAAGCGAATTACAAATTCATTACGTGGGATTACTCCCTCGACGCGTATTACACGTCAGGCGACATGATTTTCAATTTCACCGATAAGCCGATGACAAACTTGGGGGAAGAAAGCGAGTTCAAGGTTTACAAGAATCTGCTCTTCAGACCTTTCGTTCCGCGCTTTGCCGTCTTAGAGGCGAGTGTTAACCCGCTCCCCGCAGGCGGCGCGCTCTTGCGGGAGAAATCCCCCGAAACTTACCAACGCGCGGTCGTCGGTACGGAAAATTTCAACCTGGTGCGTGCAGCGACACGTGGTTATGAAGAACCATACTCAGTCTCGCTTTTCTTAGGTAACGTCGTGCGTTACAAACCGCTTGCGCGGACAGAGGAAGAAAAAGAGAAAAACAAAGCGTCGGGGTATCAAAGCTCGTTAGGTTATAGCGGCGTTGTCGTGAGCTATGGCGCGCACCACATCAAAGACAACTTATTCTATGACGACCATTGGGGTGAGTTTCAACTCAAGGTGAAGGGTGACCAACTCTTTACTTTTCAAAAACTCAAGTGGGATTACAAAATTGGAGTGAAGCTGCATAGCAATGAGGATATCTCGAACGTTGCGTTTATCGGTTTCAAGCGCAACCGCTTGGACTACTTGGCAGACGCTTGGTCTTTTCTTGCAAACAGCGGTTTTGAATACCGCATCGATTTCAAGCTATCGAACATGAAGCCTGTCCGGCAGTATTTTGAACTCAACAAGAAATGGCCGTTTTACAAAATGGTGGCGTTCACGCTTGCATTGGGTTTCACTTGGGAGTCGGATAGTTTGTATTCGGGTGCTCTGGATAATTATCCGGGAGGCGAGCACTTTCAGGTTCTGTTGCGGCCAAACATAGAGTTTTGATAAGGGCGTGGGATAAATCAGGTGGGGCCCCGGCGAAAAACTTTGCCGTCTCTTAGGATGAATATCCGGGAAAATCACGAGCAGGTTGCAAACCGTTATGCGAGGCTTTTCTAAAAGGAAAAGCCGGCGCTCGTGATTTTCTAAAGCCCTTGAGGCAAAATTTTTCGCAAAGCATAAAAACCCCACCTGATTTATCCCGCGCCCGTTTTAATAGAAAAGAATTGTCCCCCTGTCTCAAAAAGTAATCCTAACCCTACACCGCGCGGTAGAGCAGTTGGTAGCTCGTTGGGCTCATAACCCAAAGGTCGCAGGTTCAAGTCCTGCCCGCGCTAAATAAAGCAAAACGCCCCTGACGGGGCGTTTTGCAATTATACAAGAAGGCGACGTAGCTCAGTTGGTTAGAGCGATGGAATCATAATCCACAGGTCCGGGGTTCGAATCCCTGCGTCGCTACAGAACCCCCAGGGGAAAACATGGCCCGCAAAACATCCCCCCGCATCGAACGCCTCAAACTCGCCTTGGGTATTAGCTACCGGTATTCGCGCGG
>CAUJII010000070.1 GCA_963205035.1 Spirochaetota bacterium | reverse complement strand
TCGTCGAGAAAATGTTCGGCGAACATAACTCCCTGTGTTTTCATTGTGGGGATTAGTCGTTTCATGTAGCGAGTGTAGCATAGAATTCGTAAAAATGCAAGCAAAGTTTCTGCCCCGGCCCCAGTTCCGGCCTAGTCACCGTACCCACCGCAATCGTCATTTGGCTAACGGGGCTGTACAGAGTTTTGTTTCCCGCTTCGTCCTGGACCACAACCGCAAAAGAGTAAGACGTTAATCCCACGAGGCCGGGTGCTATACCGCTTGTTGTATTTGCCGTGTAGTCGAATATAAGATCCGCTCCAGAGACCGCATCGACCTCCGCAATCGTGTCAATACTCGTGGGGAGTAACGCTTTAACCAAACGGTACTTTAGGTTTGCAGTTGACGTCACGTTATCCGCCGCCGCACCCCAGTTGACGACAATGCTGTTGTCGGTCACCGCACCGAAGCTGATGGCTGCACCCGTTGTCGGCACGAGCGTGTCGATCGTGTAAAGTCCCGATGTCTCGATGGAATCTGCATAACCACTCTTGCATGCCATGGCCTTGAGAGTCGCTGTAGCGGCGATAGAGGCAGGCGTCCCGGCTGTCCCCGTAGAGCAGCCTGTCTTTGCGCCGTCACACGCGGGGGAAATACCACTCGTCGTATAACAAATTGTGGCACCTGCGGTTGCCGAAGTTATCGTCACGCTCTGCGCTACGCCATAAAGCCCCGCAGGAGGGGCAAACGAAGGTGAGCCCACGGTACCAGCAGAACTCGTCTGTTGGCTTTGCGGTGTATAAATCGATTTATTGCCCGCTTCGTCTTTGACCACAACGGCAAACCAATACGTCGTGAGCGCGGTCAGTCCGCTACTGGCAATCGACGTGGTGTTCGCAGTATAGTCTTGTACAAGGTCGGCACCTGAAACAGCGTCCACTTCGGCAACGGTGTCGATCGCTGCGCTCGAAAGAGCGCGTACAATGCGGTATTGCAAATTAGCGGCGGTGGTAATGTTGTCCGATGCTGGCCCCCAACTGGCATTGATACTCGAATCGCTCACGCCGCCAAATGCGATAGGCGTCCCCACAGTGGGCACTGTCGTTTCGTAGATGTAACTCCCCGAAGTCACAAACGAATCGGCCATGCCCGGAGAACAGGCGATAGCGCGCAACACAGAACCGTTGACAAGCGTCGTCACGGGCACAGTGTCCAAAGACCCGCCCGCACACGCTGTCTTACTGGCGTCGCAGGAGGGTGTGGCGCCGTTCGTCGTATAGCAAATCTTCGCGCCCGGTGTCGTGCTCGAAACGGTAACGCTCGCAGGTATCGGATAATACTCGCCTGCGGGGGGAACAAAAACGGGAGCGACAACCTGGTTTTGAGGCGTCGCTGGGGGCGGCACATTCAGCGTATCCTTGTTATCCCAATAATTACCGTAGCCCTTACAGGAAAAAAATAACGAAAGGAAGCAGAATACGACAAAATAGAACTTCAGTCTTGGCTTTGAAAAAAACATTGTTTCTCTCCGTCGAGGCCCATCGGGAACCTGATGTGGTAGGTAGTAAAGAGTTTTTTACTTTTTTATGGGATGGCTGTCTCGCAACTTCCCCTCCCCGCATGCGGGGAGGGGTCGGGGGTGGGGTCACGGCCTGCACCCGTAGAGACGCAGCATGCTGCGTCTCTACGGGGCGACACTGATTTACCCCAGGCCCTTCTCAAATTTCTCTTGTCGTTCCATACGGCATTGGCAGGTTGCTCTTGAGGACTTAGTTTTATGAGGTCAATGGAGGCACGTTATGAGATATTTTTGGATTAGCATTCTCTTGAGTCTTGCACTGATTGGCGGCAGTCTTGCATTTCAAGCTTGCAGTTCGAATACCGGGGGCAGTGCCGGAAACACAGGGAGTGAAGAAAATGTATTCACTCTTTCAGGAGACACATTATGAAAAAATTCTTACTTTGGAGTATGTTTTTTTTGGGAGCGACTGCCGTATTTGGCCAAGACGCCGAACCGGCTGGTACAGAGGGAGTTTATGAAGATGCAACAACCCTGAAACTCAAAATTTTTAAGTTGGCGATTGCAGCAAATGCAGATTGCTCGACCCCCGTAACGGTTTTCGAGTCGGCAAGCGGTGTCGAGGCAGACCTCATTGCGAAGCAGAACTTTGGCTCTGGAAAAATTCCAAACGGTACGTACAACTGTGTCATAATCGAAATGTCGAAAAATATCACTACGACCGCTGCGGTAAGCGCGTGTACGACCCCAAAAGCAAGCAGCTTGTGCGTCGATAGCTGGGCCAGCAAACTGATAAACGGCTCCGACATAACTTGTTCGGGCGGCAACACAAACGACCAGCGCGTAGCTCTATACTTCACGACTTTAGCCACAGAAAATTCGGGAAACCGTATCTTTCTGCCGCCTTTGAGCGGAAGCGATACGACGTCGGGCGCTAAGTTAGACGCGGCGATTGTATTCCCTTCGAAGAAAAAAGGGGTTCTCAAGGTGAAGAAACATATCGTCGATACGGTCACCTGCTCAGCTGCCGGTGCGACGTTCGGGTTCGGCGTCCCATAACGTGTTCACAACGGATGCCACAGATGGGGGAAAGTGCCAAATACCTTGGCGTGGGCGGAGTGTTTTAGAATCTGAGCAGATTTTTACGGCGGGCGGGCTGCTGAAATAGTTTACACCGTGTCTCAAAGCCGCGTGTTAGCCGAAGCGCAACCCCTCCGCCGGTTTTATGGTAGAAGCAGAACTCAAAGTACTCGCAGGCCGCTCGAATCCCGAGCTGGCACAAGAAATCGCCGATGCACTAAAACTCCAATTAGGAGGCATCGAATGCCGCCGGTTTAGCGACGGCGAAATTTCGGTTAAAATCTCCGAAAATGTGCGCGGAAGCGACGTTTTTGTCATCCAATCGACGAGCAACCCGGCAAACGACAATCTCATGGAGCTTATGCTCATTATCGACGCTCTGCGCCGGGCGTCCGCACGGCGCATCACTGCGGTCATTCCATACTACGGTTATGCGCGCCAAGACCGCAAAGTCGAGCCGCGTGTGCCGATTTCGGCCAAGGTGGTCGCCACGATGCTCGAAGCGATTGGCGTAAAACGCATCTTGACGATGGATTTACACGCGAACCAAATCCAGGGTTTTTTTGAAATCCCCGTCGACCACCTTTTCGGGGCTTCGGTCTTGGTGAAATACTTCAAAGATTTGAGCATGCCCGATTTAGTCATCGTCTCCCCCGATTCGGGCGGCGCAGAACGCGCACGGTTTTTCGGAAAACGCTTGGGTGCCAGCATGGCAATCATCGACAAGCGCCGCGAGCGAGCGAACGAATCAGAAGTAATGCACATCGTGGGGAACGTCGAAGGAAAAAATTGCATCCTCATCGACGACATGATCGACACCGCCGGCACAATTTGTAAGGCTGCTTTAGCGCTGCGCGAAAAAGGAGCTCTCAAGATTATCGCAGCAGCGACCCACGGCGTTCTCTCGGGTAGTGCTATACAAAATCTCATCGGCTCGCCCATCGACGAAGTCGTCGTGACGAATACGCTTGCGCTCTCGGCAGAAAAGAAGTTCCCACGCATGAAGGTCTTATCTGTCGCGCCGCTTTTTGCCACCGCGATTCAACACATCCACGAAGAGAAATCTGTAAGTTCACTGTTTTTGTAAAGTAGAGGAGAAAAAAATGGAAAAGGCAACGCTTAAAGCACAAAAAAGAGACTGTAAAATCGG
>CAUJII010000069.1 GCA_963205035.1 Spirochaetota bacterium | reverse complement strand
GAGCCTTCTTTTTTACGCTCGGGGAATGCGTCGTCGAGGCGGATTTCCAGAAAGCGGCTCAGGGTTGAAATCCCGGTTTTATATCTCTCACGTCCAATGAGAATACCTGCGCCTAAGAACGACCCCGCGTCTGTCGGAGTGCTCGCTTGGAATGATAGCTGCGTGATGTATTGTGCAAATCGTAAGCCAAAAAATGCCCCCGTTGCGTTGGAATATCCGCCATAAAGAGTGTTCCCCGGCCAAAGCGATGCTTCCACGAGAAATTTTGGACTCACCTTCTTCCACACCGACGAATCGTCGACGTTGACATCGACAGAGAGCGTCAGGTTCTCTAAGTACCTCGTTGGAAGCGGGCGGATGCCAATTCCTAAATCCCAATTTGTTTGGAGGATTTGCCCCTGAAAAAAAGGTTTGTTGAGCGAGCGGCCTACGGCGCCTATCGAAAGCCGCCGCCAAGGGCGGAATAAGAAGCCTAAATCCCATTGGTTATATCGGTCGAGATATGCATAGGAGGAGTCATACCAAGAATACGTTGCGCCCATGGCAAAAAAACGGGTATTGATAATTCCCATGCCCGCTGTATAGCGCCGCGCATAGTCAGGAGTATCGCCAAGCCGCCACTGCGTCGAGAACGCAACCCCCAAAAGATTTAAGAATACCATGTGATCGTCGAGGCGGTTCTGCTGGTTTCTGCCGTAGAAATATCCCAACTGGAGCGCGTGGTACCCCAGGCCTGCGGGATTGAAATAGAGACTCGTCGAGTCGTCCGAGGTGGCGACGGATTTTTGTGGAAGATTCGGCGTATGGATCATGCGGTCTGTTTGCAAGACATCACTCTGCACCGGAGCGCTTTGTGCAGGAAATGTAAACAACCCCAACAGAAGACAAGCGGAGAGTGCAAAGTAGCCTTGACGAATAAAAATGTGCATTGTGGGAGAGCTTTACGTCAGCGACAGTGCGTCGAGCGACAATATAAGACTTGCCACTCTAAAGCCTTCTCTTAGAAGTAAGTATGTCCATCGATTCTCATGCCGGTCTTGCCGATATCAAAGCTCTCGAATCTTCGATTTGCGAAATCGATCAAGGTAAGCTTTCTTATCGCGGGTTTGACATAAACGACCTTGCAGAACATTCAAGCATTGAAGAAGTTTCTTACTTGCTCTTGAACGACGCGCTACCTTCTCCGCACGAGTTCAAAGACTTTCTCGCGGCGCTCAAAGCAGAGTATTCACTCCCCCGCGAAATTGTCGAACACATAACACACGTGCCGCGTGAAGCGAACCCGATGGCAATTCTGCGCACCTTGGTTTCTTCTTTGGGGCTCCACGACCCCGAGCACGACGACCACTCTATCCCCGCACGCTATCGAAGGGGCTTGCGTCTCTTGGCGAAAATTCCGCTGATCGTTGCAGCCATCGCACGCCACCACGATGCGCGTTCAATCGTTGCCTCAAACCCCGACCTCGGCATCGCCGCAAATTTTTTGCACTGCCTTTATGGCGAAGAGCCAGACAGAGAAACCGCGCATCTTCTGGATACGACGCTCATTCTGTACGCGGAGCACGAACTCAACGCGTCGGCGTTCGCAGCGCGCATCAGTGCCGCCACCCGTGCGGATACTTACTCGTGTCTTGTGGCAGCCATTAGCACGCTCCAAGGTGACCTGCACGGCGGAGCCAACCAGCGCTCGCTCGAAATGCTCCTCACCATGGGAACAGTTACTCGGGTCGATGAATACTTACTCCCACGACTCAAAGCAAAAGAGATTATAATGGGCTTCGGTCACCGCGTTTACAAAAATGGCGACCCGCGCGTTCCCGTTCTACGGAAAATGTGTACCTCACTCGCCGAAAAGAAGAACGAAATGGAACTCATCCGCGTAGCGTTGCGCACAGAAGAGATTATGCTGAAAGAAAAAGGTCTCTATGCGAACGTCGATTTCTATTCTGGGCTCGCGTTCTATCTCTTGGGCTTAAGCGCGAAGCTCTTCACGTGCGTTTTCGCGCTTGCGCGAACGCCGGGGTATCTCGCTCACATCGCCGAACAGCGGAATGCGAATAAGCTCATCCGTCCACGCAGTGTGTATGTAGGGAAGTCGAACCGCAAATACACCTCAATCAGTAGCCGATAAGAGTAACTATTCGGCTACCGGCTACGCGGGAAGCAGCGCTTCGGTGGGTGGTGGATCGCCTGGGTTTTCCACAGCCCAAAAAGTAATTATTTCCTCTACAAAACCTGCTTCTGGCGTCCATTCCATCGAATCCATCGAATAGTTAATCGAGAAGAAACGTCGGAGCGCACGCCGCGAAGGTTTTTCCCATAACCTGATAAGACCATAGATGAGGAGCGACACGCTCACTCGCAGCGATGCAGCAACAAAGTGGAGAGTGTCATACTCCGTCGGCAAGAAACGCGTCGTCACAACCGTAAATTCAACATCCTTCTGCCGATTATATTTGCGTGTCACGGCACGCCTAATCTCGTGACGCATCTGAATTCTGAGATACCGCTCCGAGAATTGCATAATCTCTGCTCGCTTCCCGCGCCATTGTTCCGCCTCTTTCTTGGGTAAACTGACACTCGTCACTAATGGTCTATCTTGCATATTTTCTCCTTGAGGTGTTACAATCTGGCTTTCGAGATTGCCCCTCTATATATTAAATACCCAGAAAGTGTGTTTTTTTCTCATATTTTTGAAAAAAAGTGTAAATCTTGGAAAAAAATAGTTAGTCCAGGCCATTTCGGAGTGGCCCGCTGCTCTCATCGAACAGTTAGTCGCAAAACTGCCAATCCCACCGGAAGATCTATGAATTCAGAAAATTGGAGTAACTATTACTGCTTCGCTCTCACAATCGACGACCAAGAGGCAAAGCGAGACAGAAAGGAATTTACCTGCGCTGGCTTGCATCGCAAGGGCCGCATCTTCGAGCCGACGCCGCTGTTGCACCGAAAGAGCCGGGTAGTCTTCGGAGTGCCGCCTCTTGACCTCAAAGATTACGTATTCATTCCGCGCATAGTTAGTCGCCAGAATATCGAGCTCCGCGCCAAAACGGCGGGTGTTGCGGTTGAGCACAGTAAACCCCGCAAGGCGCACGAAGCGCACGGCGAGATCCTCTTCTGCGTTGGTGAACCCCTTGAGCGGCATCATCCCAAAAACTTAAAAATCCTCTCTCTCAGAGCGTCCTTGTGCGTGTAATGGAGCCAGTGTTCGGCATCCCATTCTTCGAGTTCGAGGTGTGGGAATGCTCGGTGAAGAAGTGTGACATCGCTGTCGCAGATAAAACGGGAACGTAGGCCACGGACACAAAGGACGGGCCCTTCGAAGAGAACGCCGTCGAAGGGGGCTAATTCTGTCCTCTCGTAGGAGTTCTCAATCGCCTCGATATGATTCGCCCAACGAAAATGGCCGGTCTTATCGCGCTCCAAATTCATCTGTAGGAATTGCCGCACCATCGGGCTCTTGACGTAAGGTTGCATAGCGGCGTCAATTTCATGGCGTGAAGAGAACTGCGAGACCTCGAGTTTTTGTGCTTTTATCTCGCCGTCGTGCGCAGGGGGGTATGCTCGGGGGGCAATATCGAGAACGATGAGCGCTTTCACCTTTTGCGGATGGAGTCTGGCAAAGTCCATAATAGTTAGTCCACCCATCGAATGCCCTAAGAGGATTGGGGTTTGGATACTATGCTCTGACAGGAATTCGTCAAGATCACGGGTTAAATCCGACAGATTATGCGTCCGAAAATGCGGGGATCTCCCATGGTTACGTGCATCGTACGCAAAGACGCGGGCGTTTACGGAAAGCTCTGTCGCAAGAGTTGCGAAGTTCCTGGCGGAGCCAAAAAGGCCATGGAGCATCACAATCGTCTTCTCACTTTCTGAAGGATAATAGTCAAACGCAAGCATGGTACCAACTTCATGAAGAGATACTCTGCGTAATATCCTTTACAAAGCCTCTACCACGCCCGAAGTTTCGCCATGGCATCAGCGCACATACGTTTTTCAGCAAACCGGTTTTGGATGAATTGGCAATCGCTCCAGAGGGCGCAAGAATTTGATTCTCTCATGCACGCCGGAGCGAAGAAATGGCCTGCGGCATTTTCAACCGATTTTATGAGAGCGGGGGATCTAGCACCTCTGGAAAAGTGGGCGGCAGAATTGCGCCAGGCGGATATCGAAACCCTCATCGTGATTGGCATCGGGGGGTCGTCCCTGGGCGGGATCGCTCTCAAATCGCTTATAGCTCCCGTCACCGGCCGTCTCGTTTTTTGGGAGGGCCCCCATCCGAAGAGTTTGCAGCGCATTGCGTTTTGGGCAGAGAACAAACGCGCTGCGGTACTGGTAGTCTCTAAGTCGGGAACGACACTCGAAACGCGTGCGAACCTCGCCCTCTTCCGCCAATTTTTTCCGGGAGTACGTGAATACTTCGTGACCAGCGAACCCAAGGCCATCGAAGACATGGGGGCGAAAAAAGCAAACACGTTCTTGATTCCGAAAGCGTTGGGCGGGCGGTTCAGCGTTGTCTCTCCTGTGGGAGTGATGCCGGCTCTCTTTCTCGATTACAACGTGAAGGCATTTCTCACCTCTTTTGAAGAGGCCAACGCAGAATGGGAGATTGCAATCCCCGTAGCCGAGAATGTGGCGAAACAAGCGGCTATACACTTTTACAATCTTTTTGCTGCGCGCTTCACAGGCGTCGCCTTTTGGGTTTACGCCGCCGATTTAGTCGACTGGGGCCGTTGGCTTGTGCAGCTTTGGGCGGAGTCTCTGGGTAAGAAAGCTCACATTGCTGCGATGCCTCTTGTCGTACAAGGCCCTGAAGACCAACACTCGCTCTTGCAATATTTCATGGAAGCGTCCAACCAACACTTACATTGTTTCATCGACACAGAAAGTTATGGCTCACGCGACAGTCTTATCCCCAATGAAGTGCGAGGGGACTTTGTCGATAAATCTTTAGGGCAAGTTTTGACAGCGCAGATGAAGAGCATCGAAGCCGCACTCACCGCGAGAGAGCGGCCGGTGGGTGAATTTCTCCTCAACGATCTTTCAGAAGTGCGCATTGCGCGCTTCATGTGTTTTTGGATGCACGTCGTGAGTTACTTAGGCTACTTGTGGGAGGTAAATCCGTTTGACCAACCGGGTGTCGAGACGGGTAAAATTGTCTGCAAGAGACTCCTTAAAGGAGAAAGCGTCGAAGAAAGCGTGCATCCTGTTTTTGACTTATGATCCCTCTTTCCATTGGCATTGGCGTCACGGCCGTTCTTGGCGTCTCTCTCCTATTTTTTGTGCGGTATCGCCGCCACACGCCGATTGATTTTCCGCACGCATTCAAAAACTTCTCGCCGGTTCTGAGCACACACAGGGGGTATGGCAAGCATGGTCCCATTGCAGAAAACACGCTTGCGGCATTTTTAGCGGCAGAGAAAAGGGGCTTCAGAGCGCATGAACTCGATGTACGAAGGACATCCGACAACAAACTTTTTCTCTTGCACGGCCCGCGCCTTGAAACAACGACCGATGGCAGAGGCCGCATCGAAGACACCCCGTCAGAAGAAGTGAGGCGTCTTAACGCCGCGCACTACCTCGCTTCAACAAATCCCAAAGCGAAAAAGAAGTCTTTTGAACCGTTGGCGACGCTCGAAGAGGTATTAACGAAAGTTTCCAAAGAGAGCCGCATCAACATTGAAATCAAGCGCGACCGTTGGGATTTCTCGAGGGGCGTCGAAGAAGAGACTCTGAGGGCAGTCATGTCGTCATCGTGCGCAGACCGCGTCTTTTTTTCTGGATTTCATTTTTTGACTCTCTGGCGTTTGCGGAAATTCGGGACACGGATTCCCGTAGGACTCTTAATTGAAAAAAGTCCTGTGTGGCGGTTGAAGCTCTTTATCTACCGCCTGATGCTTTTACCCGACAACATCCACTTGGAGTATATTTTGGCGGACGACAAACTTTTGGAGAGACTCAAGAAGCGTGGTTACGGTTTGGCTTTCTGGACTGTCGATGACGCGAAGACCGTAGACGCTCTTTTCGCTGCTGGTGCGGGTGTCGTTATCACGAATAATATGGAATTGATTACGAAATTTCAAAGGAAGAAGGACTCAGGCACTCGAAAGACGCATCGAAGCCCAAGCCGGCGTACCTAATAAGGAGGAATACCACACAAAGACGCGAACTTAGAATCGGAATAGTTACTCGCCCCTCACGGGGATAACAGCCAGCGGAATAGTTACTCGCTCCCTCACGGGGATAACAGCAGCGCGAATAGTTACTCGCCCTCAGGGGGATAACAGCCAGCGCGAATAGTTACTCGCCCTCACGGGGATAACAGCCAGCGCGAATAGTTACTCGCCCTCAGGGGGATAACAGCCAGCGGAATAGTTACTCGCACTCAGGGCGAGGTAACTGGCAGCGCGATAGTGAACCGCGTGCAGCCGGGAACGCTCGAAAAGCCCAAGATACCGTTGTGCTTCATGATAATATTTCGAATGATACCCAGCCCCAGCCCGGTGCCCTCGCCCGGCGCCTTCGTCGTAAAAAAGGGATCAAATATTTTGAGCTGGTTTTCTTTGGGGATGCCTGGGCCTGAATCTTGCAGACTGATGAGCACATAACGATTTGTAGCGTCACTCCCCAACATACTTTCCAGCTTTGCATCGTCATAAACTTGCTTCACATCCAGCGCACCTTCGATGGAACGCTCGCGCACAAAAATATCGATACTCCCTTCGCCTTTCATCGCCTGTACTGAGTTCACGAGAAGATTACTATAAATTTGGTTGAGTTCCCCCGGATTGCAAGTAATCATGCTCACATCTTCATAATGTCTATTCACTTGAATGCCGTGCTTCAATTGGTTATGAAAAACCGTCAGCGTATTTTCCAACCCCTCGCGTACGTCCGTATTTTCGGCTTCTGCTTGGTCACGGTGTGAGTAATGTTTGAGTGCCTTGACTATATTGAGAATCGCCGTCAGGGCAAAATGCATGTTCCGAAAATTCTTATCGATATTGACGATGGCGCGAAAAATGTTAAACTCTGCAATGCCGCTCATCGCACAAATTTTCAGAATAGGCGCGTCGTCTGAAAGGCCAAAATCTAAAAGAAAGTCTGCACGGATTTCTGCTTCTGCCAATTCAATCCTTTTCTCTGTCAGGAGTTGTGGTACTAATCCCCGCTTGAGGCGCATCTTTTCGATTGCAGTATGCGTTACGGTAGTCTTGATGGTGCGACTGCGCAATCCTTCTTCGACGAGGTGCCGCATACTTTCTATCGGTATCTTGTGTGCAACAATTTCGTCCAAGATGTGGCGCAGGTTCACGCTGATATTCTCTGCGGCTCCGCTCACAACAGACGTCGGCGTATTGATTTCGTGTGCAATCCCCGCAACCATCACGCCCAAGCTCGCCATTTTCTCTTGCTGGATGAGTTGCGCTTGCGCGTTAGAAAGCTCGCTTGTGCGTTCCTTCACTTTTTCTTCTAAGTGGTATAGCATCGCGTGGAGCCTTTCGTAAAGCGCAGCGTTCGAGAGAGAGACAATGGTAATATCGCGAATTTCTAACAGGAAGCGCAGCTCCTTCTTGGTATAAGGGTTGTTATTGCCTCTTTTTTTGAGGTAAAGAATAGCCAAGACCGAACGGTTCAAATTAAAAGGAACCAAAATTTCAGCTTGCGTCACCTTAAAAAATTTTAGTGCCGCCTCGCGTATCTTAGGGAAGCGTCTTTCGAGTGCGAAGTCGTGGTGGTTGAAGATACGTTCCTGTTCCCCCAACCACAGAATAAAATCGTCAAAGATGCGAAATTTTATTTCAGACGTTCGGTCGTTGGGTTTGACGGGTATAAACGCGCCTGCTTGATCGTTCCAATAGAGAACAATCGGATGCGTATCGACAAAAATTTCGTCGATCAGTTCTTGCACGCGTGCAATCGCTTCTTCGATATTCAGAAGCGTAATAATATTTTTTTGGTATTGCCGGCGTTTGAGAGAAAGCGAAGCGTTGCGCATACTTTATCAGTGCGTCTTCTTCTTTTTCGCCTCGAGTGCGGCGGTCAATCTTTCGAGCGTCGTGAACGCCTGCTGTGGATCGCCGTCAAAAAATTGGAGCAGAGAGAGGTCGAGCATTTCTTTCGCTGTTTTCTTGGCTTGCTTTTCGATCTTTGTTCTTTTGGTTCGTATCGTTTGTTTTTTTTCTTGGGCGACCCCGTCTTGTAGCACTTTGTAAAAGGCTTTGAGTTCGGGGTCTCTCGCGGCGAGTTTTCTAAATCCCACACTCGCTTGGCTAAGATCATTACCCGCTAACGAAATTTTCGCCTCAAGCCCCAAGAGCGTCTTATCTTCGGGAGATTTTGCAAGCAGGATTTTTATCTGCCTCAGCGCTAATTCGTGGCGGTCGGTATGAAAATAAAGAAGGGCGAGAGCTGTCTGTGCTTGGGTATTTTGCGCATCGAGCTTCAAGGCGTTACGTATCGAGATTTCCGCCTTGTCGTTGCGGCCTGTCTTGCCAAACAAATATCCCAAGAGCAGGTGCGCGCTCAAATAGCGCGAGTCGAGTTTCAAAACAGAACGCAGTTCTTTTTCTGCAGCCGAGAAATCTTCTCTTTTGTAATACTCAACGGCGAGGTTATAGTGTGCGCGGATGTCATTTTTAGAGACAAGCGCCCTTTGGTAGCAGACAATCGCTTTTTCGCTGCGGCCTTGCCTTGTATAAATTGCGCCGGCGTTGAGCCAGGCGTCGAAGAATTGTTGGTCGATTTGAAGGGCCATTTTGTATTTCTCCAATGCGGCGCGTAAGTCGCCTTTTTTCTCTGCCTGCAGTGCATCTTCAAAAAGTTTCTTTATTGAAGTGCGTTCTCCTTTTTTGTCTGGTTCGGCGGGCATTCGTTCTTATTTTCGGCTCGGCTGGTCTTCTGGGCGACATAAAAATAGAAACGGCAATACAATTAAAGGTTGTTCACCTAAATACCCGATAATAAATGGGGGATAAAATGGCGCAGGTTGTCGACGATAAGAAGCTCATAAAAGACGATGAATTTGGAATCCACGGGAATTTGACCGTTGAAGAAGCCGACGACAACTCGTACATTGCGCTCTATGATGAAAAAGCCCTCTCGGAAAATCAGCCTGCTCCCATCTCAGAAAGCCCCAGTCTCGAGGAAATTCAGGTAACAGTGCCGCAAGAGAACTCGAATACCGTTGAACTCGACGATGCGTATTTTGACGATATTCTTTCATCTGAAGACATTGCACCTTCTGGAATAGTTACTCCAACAGTAAGCCATCCCCCTCAGGAAGACGACGACGGGCCGATCAGCCTCACCAACGAGGAACTCGACGGCATTTTACAAACAGGCCCCGAGGACGATGAAGCATTCCACCCCGATTTTCCCGTCGCGAGCGCAGAAGAGCACCCAATAACTCCTGCCAGCGATGAACCTCCTACTCTGGTCGTTGAAGAAAGTCCCGCTAACGAGCACGCACTCCCCAAAAACCCAACTCCTTTTGAGGACGACGAACTCCCCATTGCGCTTTCTGACGAAGACATAGACGCCGTGGTTCTTGAAGAAGAAGGTTCGGCGGATTACTCGCCTTCCGAAATTTCTCACCCGGTTGAGCCTTTAGCTCCGGAGCCGAGCGCACAGACTGCATTGGCAAAAGATCTATCCGAGCATGCCGAACCCGATGGGTTGCAAAATAAGAGCCCACTCACTCTCAACGAAGAGCCTATAGCGCTTTCAGACGACGAACTCGATAACATCTTAGCCGATGCAGAGGCCGAACTCGATGAAATGCCAGCGCATGAGGGCGCACATGAGGGCACTCACAGCCAAGACGAAGAAAAAGACGAGATTCTGACGTTAGACGACGATCCCGGCATAACTCTCATCGACGACAGCACGGCATCTACAGAAACCGAAAACGCTTCCTCGGATTTTTTCGACAGCGACGAAGACGAACCGATTACCCTTTCTGACGAAGAGCTCGACGGTATCCTCAATACTACGGCCGAAGAAGAGGATGCTCCACCTCCGACTGAAGAAATACAACTGACTCACGAAGAAGCCAGAGCACCGCATCCCGTTGAAGACGAAGAAGAGCCGATTGCGCTCTCCTCTGACGAACTCGATGGCATCCTCATGGATGCAGGCGAAGAAGTGGAAGCACCGGGTGAAGAAGCACCGCTCGCCGACCTTCCGCCTGAAGACGACACAGTTCTTTCTTTAGAAGAACTCCCACAGCAAGAGACGCAAACGGCGGCACATTCCGACTTCTTCGACAGCGACGAAGACGAACCGATTGCGCTTTCTGCAGAAGAACTCGACGGCATCGTCGCAACAGCCGAAGAAGAGGCGCCGCCTTTGGCAGAAGAGAAAGTCGAATTTGATCACGCAGAACTCGATGCGCGTTACGCAGATGTCGACAATATCGACTCTGCAGCGACGCCCGCTGTTGAAAATACCGACCTTGCTCCCGTAGACACAGAGGACGATGACGGCCCGATTGCGCTTTCAACAGAAGAGCTCGACGGCATCGCGCAAGACGCTCACGAGGTAACTCCCGAAGCACCGATGGTGCCCCTGTCTCTGCTCGATGCAAACACCAACGAACCGAGCCTTTCAGAAATTGCCGATAAGCCTGCGACGGTCTTTGAAGAAGATCTGGAAAGTGCAACGCTTGTCCATGAAGACGACAAGGTTGCACCGCAAGCGGCAACGCCCGACCAAGAAGAACTCAAGTCTGTTATGGGTTATCTCGACAACCTCTTAGGTGAGTTGCCCGACGACGTTATCGAAAAATTCGCTCAATCGGATTATTTCAAACTGTACCAAAAGGTCATGGACAAACTGGGACTGTAGACCTTTATGGGGTTACGCGAGCGCGCAAGCGACTATTCGAAAGACACACAAGAGAATCGTGGCGTTGATTTGGGTTTAGAACTCAAACCGCAAAGCCCTGCACAAAACCCTACTCCGCCCACTCAAACGAGTACGCCGCAGGGGAGTAATCCCACAGAGCGCGGACCCTCACCTCGGAATAATTCCCCCACGGCTTTGCCTTCTCTGGCAGCCGGTTCGTTTGAAAGGCAAGCCGAAGCAGGCACGCCTTACAAAGCACGCCTCGACGCTGTCTTGAATCTTGTTGAAATCTATAAAGAGTTTGGCATGCTGCGTGCGAAAGGCGACCTGTGGCAGACGGTCGCCTACTCTCTCGTTGCGCAACTCGGGACGAAATATCTTGCAATTTTCATGCAAGACGATGAGCGCATGGAGCTAAAGCACGCCATGGGGTTTACGCTTTCTCAAGACTTTTCTTTTTCTGCCGCACACCCTTTGGTTCGCGAATTGCGTGAGAGTCGCAAGATACTTTTCGTCGATGATATTGCTCCAGGACTCACAGAAAGCGAGGCGCGTTTCTTGGTCTCGACCGGTGCGCGCTACGCAGTGCCCGTCTATCGCTATGAAGAACTCCGGGGTGTAATTTTCGCAAACCCTGCAAGTGGAAATCCGCATTTCAACGCAGACGATTTGTTTTATCTAAAACTTTGCGGCGAGCTCTTAGGCGCGATGGAGTCGCAGCTAACTCTCGTTTACGAGGCGACGGAAAAATCGAAAAATTTTGAAAAGGCGCATGTATATCAAAAATACGTCGAAGAATTTGCCGACGCCTTGGGTCAAAGAGATAACAACGAGCCTCTGAAAGATGTGCTCGAAAAGACCCTCCTCGAACGCTTTCCTGAAACGGCGTTTCTTTTGCTCACACGAGAGGACTTCAATTTGCGCTTCCATTTCGCCGTGGGACTGTCCGCAGAGAACGTCACGAACCTCGAAGCTCCGCTTGTCGATAGCACCATTGAAATAATTAAGCAGGGTGCGAAGCGTCTAACTGCCGCAGACTTGGAAAGTTCCGAAGTGTTTTCTTTTTTGTCACGTTACCGAGAGGTTCATGCGCATAAGGTCTTGCACCGCCGCGAGTTTCTTGGGCTCGTCTTCTTCATCGACCAGGACACCGACCGAATTGCCGCACTCTCGTCGATTGTCGAAACTTATATTTTACAGAACCATCTTTCCAAACTGCGCGATAGCGCGACGAGTTCCTTAAACCATGCCGACAACCCCGTAATGGCGATTAAGAACTTTATCGCTTCTTGCGAAGAGCACTTAGAGCGCGCTCAAGAACCTTTCGCCGTTATCGTTTCCAGTGTCGCAAATTATGAAAGGCTTCTCAACTTGCACGGAGTCGCGCTCGCCACGGAAGTCCGCGACTTCACGCGGCGCACGCTGCACGAAATCACCGAAGCACAAGATTTCTCGACAGAAATTTTTCACGGGCACTTTGTGACGGTCTTGCGGCAGAAAGAGGCAGGCGACGCATGGCGGCTATCGCGGGTTTTGCAAAAGCATGCTGGCAAGACTTTTGGCGATGAAGATTCGAGACCTATATTTCAGCACAAGATTTACGCGCGCCCGCACTTGCACTCGATTCCTTTCGAGCTTCTCTTTAAGGCCGGATAACCGACTAAATAGTTTACCATGGGAGTCTATTATTCAAAGGTGAGGTTCTGGAGGCTACTCATGATTAAAAAATTTCTATTTAGCGATTCTAAGAATTGCAACGATATTGGTTTGCTTATTTTCCGCTTGGCGTTGGGCTTGACGCTACTCTATGGCCATGGCTTTGAAAAACTTGGCGTTATCTTTAGTGGGCAAGAAATCAAATTTATGGATCCCATTGGTATCGGGGCGAGTCTGTCTTTCTATTTGGCAGGGTTTGCAGAAGGTATTTGTGCAATCCTCCTCATACTGGGACTTTTTTCGCGTTTCGCAGCGCTTACCTTGACCCTCAATTTTGTCGTGATCCTTGTCTTTCATGCGTTCGTCTTGCACGAAGGTTTTAAGGTACTGGAATTGCGCTTTTTGTATTTCTTGCCTTTTATCGCGCTCACTTTTACTGGCGCCGGGAAGTTCTCTCTCGACCAACGGTTTTTTGCAGCGAAGGCATAGCACTCACCGAACAAAAAAAAAGGCGCTATGCGCCTTTTTTTGAGTAACGTAATCGAGTTTTGGGAAGTCTCTTAGAGACCGATCGCTGCGCCACCGTCGACGCGCAACACAACGCCTGTAATAAAATCCGCTTCGCTCGAAGCTAAAAAGCGTACTGCACGCGCAATATCTTGTGGTGTGCCTTGGTGCGGCAACGGAGACATTTTTGCGAGTTCTTCTTTAATTTTCTCGGGCAAGACGCCGGTCATGCCTGTTTGAATAAAACCAGGCGCAATTGCATTGATGCAGATATTACGCGAAGCGTATTCGCGTGCACCCGTTTTCGTCAGAGCGATAACTCCGGCTTTAGCCGAAGCGTAGTTTGCCTGGCCTGGGCTGCCAACGAGCCCTGCGACTGAAGAGATATTCACAATTTTACCGCGCTTGGCTTTCATCATAATTTTTGCCGCCGCTTGGATACCGAAGAAAACGCCTTTGAGGCAAACGCTTTGAACGAGATCCCATGCTTCTTCGGACATGCGCATGAAAAGGTCGTCGCGGAGGACTCCCGCGTTGTTTACCCAAATATCGAGGCGGCCCAGTTTTTCGACTGCACCGTTTGCCAGTGCGACAACGTCGTCTTTTTTGGTCACGTTGGCTGCAATGCCGACAGCCTTGACGCCATATTTTTCTGCAATCATCGCTGCAGTCTTATCGCAATTTTCTTGGCTGATATCGGAGATAACGATGTTACAGCCTTTCTCGGCGAGTGCCTCTGCAGTGGCACAGCCTAAACCTTGGGGTGATGCGGAACCTGTGATTACCGCGACTTGATCTTTGAACATAGCCCCTTTTTTTTGTGGGATGTAGCTTGTAAATCACTTCCGGTGTAGCAAATGCTACAAGGGGGGATTTTCGTCAGCCCAATAACGCGAAAATCGGGCTTGAGGATACTTCCAGCACTTACTCCAATGCCCCGCGCACGTGCAATTTGCTCTGGCTACAAGCAGATTCAAACAATCAGGGCCAGAAACTTATTCGTCGGCATACACCATTTCTCCGCTCGGACAAGAATTTCCCGATCAAAGGTCAAAAGACGCGCTTTATGCTCTTTGGCTACGGCCAAGTAAATAGCGTCCGCACCTCTAAGGCCCAACTCAGTCACAAACGTCTCCTGATTGGCGTATAACCGCCGGTCGATGGGGACATACTTCGCCATCGGGAGTGCTTTGGCCGCGTTCAATGTCTTCATCGTGACAGAGCTGTCGCCAGTCTTGCGCTGAATGGCGCAGAGTATTTCAAAAAAGAAAAGCGCATGATTGACCAATGCAATTTTATCGGTATTGATCTTTGCAAGAATTTCCCGGGCAGCGAGGTGATTTTTCTCACCCTTTTGAAAGGCACTGATAAATACGCTGGCATCAAGCGTAAAATTCACCGCCGGCCTTCATGCAGTATTTCTATGAGAGATTTCTTCGTCACGCTTTTTGCCTGAATCTCAGTTGTGATGGCGTCAATGTTTGCTAAATAAGACGCTGCATCCGATTTTCTTGACGGACGTCTTGCAACAGCCGCAACATCACCCTTAATCTGCGCCCTAAGACCCCGTATGACCATTTCTTTCAGACTGGTACCTTGTCGGACTGCTTGGATTTTAGCAGATTGCACAAGTTCTCTGGGGATATCGATGGTAGTTTTCATACCATACGATAAGACGAGCAGTTTTGCTGTAAAGCAGTATTCGCCCGGCTGCGTGGGTAAGGGGCAAATTTTTACATAAGGTATCTACTCCACAAACGTATTCAGGGGATACACACGGCCTCCATTCGGTTCTGTCAAAAACTGCCAGAGCGCAAGGAACCCTGCCGCAACGGTCGCATTCCTAAACCTCTCGCGCCCCAGGGGGAATAAAAATTGTCCTACCATCGTTTGCTTCGTCTTTGCTTTATGAATTCCCACAAAGACTGTGCCGACGGGTTTTTGTGAACTGCCGCCGTCGGGGCCTGCAATACCTGTAAACGAAAGGCCAACATCTGCTTGAAGCTTTTTAGTAACACCCTCCGCCATCGCGCGTGCAACTTCGGCGCTCACAGCACCAAATTTTTCAAGGACCGCCTCGGGCACGCCAAGCGCATCGGTCTTGACGCTATTGGCATAACTGACGACGCCCCCTTGAAAAATCGCCGATACACCCGGGATGTCTGTAATCTGTTTTGCCGCAAGGCCGCCTGTGCAGCTTTCTGCGAGCGCAAGTTTCAGATTTTGTTTTTTGCAAAACTCTATGATTTCAAGAAGCGGATTTTCCATTATCTGGCCAACAAAGCGGGCTTGAATCGCATCGACTGCGGTCTCAAGTTCATCGCACGCACTTTGCTCTTCGCTCAGAGCACGCAAGAAAAGGCGGCATCCCCAAGGGAGTGCATGGACTCCCGTCGAAATTTTTTCAAGAGCCGGTAGCTCGCTAAAGAGATGACTCTCACCCACTCCCCAAATCGGAATGATTCGGGTTGCAAACCGCTGAGGAGACAGAGCTTCGACATATTCTAAGACTTCATGCCACATGCCTCGGATTTCTTCGGGAAAACCCGGAAGCGCAAAAAAATTTTTCTCTGGGATAAAGATACCAGGTGCTAAGCCCACTTTGTTTTTGAGAATTGTCGCATGCGAAGGTACACGGGTTTGTCTGAGAGCCGTTTCAATCGACAATGCACCGGGAAAAAGCTTCGCTCGCTTCTCAAAAAAATACCGCGTGCGTTTTTCGGCATAAGGCTCGTAAACGGGGCTGTCGCCTAACCAGGAACACAAGAGGTCAACCGTCAAATCGTCTGGTGTGGGGCCCAGACCTCCCGAGTTGACAACGATGTCGCCAGTCTCGACAAATTCTTTCCAAGTAGAAAGAATCTGTTCCGCATCGTCATGGATGATGCGGCTCTCGACGAGTTCTAACCCGAGCGCGTATAGCTCCGACGCAAAAAACTGTGTGTTCCGGTCGAGGACGAAGCCATTCATCACTTCGCTGCCGGTAATACACAGCCTTACACGTTTTCTCATGGATTACATAGTTTAATTTGCCTTTCAGGCTGGAATTATTTTTCGACTGGCGTTGCGGGCGCGCTCGACGTATTTACTTTCGGTTTCGCGCCCTTGCTGCGCAGTGTCATGCTCATGATACGCCCTTCTAAGTTGGGCTTCTTGTCCATGTGCGCAAATTCTCCGACTTTGGTGTGGAATTCATTCAGTTTCTCGACACCCAACGCCGTGTGTTGCATTTCGCGGCCCCGAAATTTCATCGTGACTTTAACGTTATCGCCTTCTGAAAGAAATTGAATAGCTTCTTTACACTTTCTATCAAAATCCCCAGTATCAATTTTCGGGCCCATTTTGATTTCTTTTATCTGTATGACTTTTTGTTTTTTCTTTGCTTCTTTCTCTTTCTTCGCTTTTTCAAACTTGAACTTGCCATAGTCGACAAGACGAACCACGGGAATGTCTTGCCCTTTGGTTATTTCGACAAGATCGACACCTTCTGCTCTTGCACGCGCTAAGGCGTCGCGGGTCGAAAGAAGTTCCGTTCCCTTATCGCTAATCACCCTTACTTGAGACTCTGTAATCTCATCGTTTAAGCGGTGTTCGCGAGTGGGGCGTCTACCCCTTGAAAAACGGTTGAATCGGCCTGGGCCGCCCCCCCCTACAGGTTTTTTTGGGGGAGAAAAATTAGGCCTTTGCTGCATAGAATGTTATCATGAATTGTGAGACAAGCTTTGGAAATTTGTTCCGGCGTCAAGAACGATTCCAATTCTATCGTACACCTCAAATTGCTGCTGAGCTTGTCGGTGTGTTAGGAGAGCTAAAATAGCCAATGAAGCGGAAAATCCAAACTCCCGTTGCTTTAGACCAATCTTACGAACCGGGCCCGGGAAGACTTTTTATTCCGCCTATTCCAACGCAGCGCTTCTCGTTTCTGTCTCAAGTTCAAAGCGCATTCGTCAACAAAGTTGTTTCGTTCTCTTTTTCAGATTTCAGCCACTGCTTCGATTACAGCGTATTTGAAATGATCGATGGCGCGAATCTGCGAATCACAGCTTCGTCGTCGCGTTTTCAATTACGCGAGGTAGCACAAAACAAAGCGGTCGATGGCTTCAAACGCTTTGTCGCACGCACACGCCCGATTGCACTCAACCATGAGAAGAATCTTTCCGCGCAGATGATTCGCCAGTCTCTTTATAATAACGCTCACGCACTCCCCCCGATGGTGGAGTTCTTGCACATCGCATCTGAAGAGCGACTCCATGCGGGCCTGAAGCGCTTGGCTCCAAAGGGTGTGCGCTACGCTGTGGGAATTCCGATCATCATCGACCGCAAACCGATTGGCGTGCTTTGGGGGATCCACCGCCGCTCATTTAACGCTGACGAACGAAAAGATGTGCGCCAACAAATGATTTCTTTAAGCCGTGCCATCGACTTTATCGTTTCAGAAGAAATCATCGAATCGGGAGACGCATACACCACACGGCGCAAAATTGAAAAGCACGACCCAACGGCTAATCTCGACACTTTGGTCTATACGCATCTGTCAGGGCAAGAAAAGCCCATCAAGTCGATGGTGCTTTACTCCAACAGATATACCGAAAAATATCGGCAGGACACCGATTATATTGTGCCGACGGTGCAAGGCTTCAGCATTAGTTTCAAACGCTATTTGCCTGAACACTTGAACGGACAAGACCGCATTTTGCTCATGTTGCCCGGCTTCTTTTGTAATCGCTCGATTATGGACCGCCTTGCGAAAGAAATGGCGTTAGAGCATGGGTACCCCGTCTTCACCCTCGATGTGCGCGGTCGTTCAAAAGAAACACTCCCACGAAAGTTCATTCATAATTACCACTGGTCGGTGGATAACTATGTGTGGCAAGATTTTCCTGTCGCTCTGCAATGGCTCAAAGAAACGCATCCCGGAAAGAAGGTCGTCGTTTTCGGCCACAGCATGGGAGGACTCATTCCCCTCTTCTACTCTGCCGCGTATGACAAGTTTGCGCACCGCCGCTCAGGGGCTTTGGCGATTAAGCCGGAATCGATTATCGACGGAATCGTTTCCATTACCTCGCCTATCTACATCCGCATCGGTGCCGAGTCGACGTGGTTTAACATGTTCCGTAATTTGGCAAAGCTCTTGATGAGCACGCCGCTCGCCGACCCCATTATGCGCCTCACCGATATGACACTTTCGTCGACTGTCGGAGGGCTCGACTTAAACAAGTTCTTTACGTTTCTCAACAGCATCTCGGCTTCTATTCGCGCGATTTCATTCGATGTGACGTATCGACTTCCGACCGTTAAAGAGTTTATCGGTTATGAGCAAATCACTCCGCCCGAATGGTATTTCATGATGGAAGACGTCTTCTGCGAAGAATCGACGCTCGTCATCAGTCAATTTGTTCGCTCGCTCATCGACGGCGACAACTTTATGTCGATAGATAAAGAGATTAATTATACCTTAGAATGCAACGAGCTCGAAATCCCCCACTTCACGGCTGTGGGAACTTTGGACGAAATTGCTCCGCCCGATACTGTAAGGCAAGGGCACCTCGCAGGCAAGTCGCCGAAAAACAAAATGGTCGAGTATAAGCAGGGGCATTTGGGAATTATTACCCACCCCGAAACGGTGCGTCAAATCGCGTTAGACACCGACGACTGGATACGTGCGCTGCCCGCGAACTATATTAGTTAATCTCTGCCGGGCATCGCGCCTTATGGAAACTGAAACGAAGATATGTTCTTGAGGACTGCCACGCGCTTTTCAATCTTCGCCTTAGTTGCATTCCCGATGCCCGAAGTCGAGAACCCCTCGACTGCAAAGCTGGCTGTCGCGCTGCCCCACGCAATAGCCTTGTGAAGTATTTCCGTTGTAATTGTTTTTCCCGGCTGCGTGTGAGCGACTAAGTACGACATCACTCCGCCTGCAAAACTATCTCCCGCGCCTGTGGGATCAATCACCTTTTCTGTGGGGTATGCAGGCGAGATAAAAATATCTTTTTGAGAGACAGACATGACTCCGTGCTCGCCTTTCTTCACGACAACAATCTTGGGCCCTTTTTTCT
This sequence comes from Spirochaetota bacterium, assembly GCA_963205035.1. Lineage (GTDB taxonomy): Bacteria > Spirochaetota > Leptospiria > Turneriellales > Turneriellaceae > Turneriella. The sequence continues at coordinate 587 of CAUJII010000069.1, read as the reverse complement.
GGATCGCCTTCGCCGCCTTAATGAGCGACGCTTCCCCTGCAAGCATGCGCACCTCGGCATCGTTCAAAAAGAGAATGTCGGATTCTTTAATGACCTTCCACAGCTCTTTGGGTTTGCTCTCAATCCAAAAATTCATCGAATCGATGCCGACAAGTTGCACATTTTTCATCTGTTTCAAGACTTTGTATTGGATCGTGGGGTCGATATTCGCCAAAAAGAGAACTTGGCGCAGCTTATCTTCTTCAGTAAGCTTGGGATCAAATTGCGCAAACGCGCCCAGCTCTGTGCTCACGGTATGTGCAACCCCCATATCGTGCTCATAAAACCCGGCCCAATGGAATGTCTTATCAGAAGTGCGCTCAATCCCCGTCACATCGATGCCGAAATCGGCCAGGTAGGTTAGGTATTTTTCTGGAAAATCTTGACCAATGACACCAATGATGCGCGGTTCGATGAGGTTTGCCGCAGCAATCGAGAAGTGACTTGCCGCTCCACCCAAGACGCGTTTTTTTTCGCCAAAAGGTGTTTTAATATCGTCAAAGGCAACCGAGCCAACTACAAGCATTCGCATTGGGTGAAAAGCGAAC
>CAUJII010000068.1 GCA_963205035.1 Spirochaetota bacterium | reverse complement strand
GCTCCAAACACAGCCGGGCCCACCTTCCTCCCCGCGCACAAAGTTGCGATTGGCGTCAAGGATGAACGTGTCTTTGCCACAAACTCCGTCGCAATCTTCGGGTGGTTTTTCGGCCGATCCGAAACAGACTTTGGACAACTGATCTTGGAGCGGACGTTTTGCATCGAGAACAATCGGTTTGCCGGCACTCAGAAAGGCACTAAAAGCATAACCCGTGTAGTCTTGCCAGCGCACCTTGCGCCACTGCCCGGTAATTTTTCCAACTTTTTCTTTGGTTCCTGAATCCTCTATCCACTGCACTTCGGCACCGTCGGGTATGGTAATAAGCTTTGCGCCTTTGGAAGATGGACTCGATCGCAAGTTAAGTCCCGATTTCGCAACGACCCAGTAAGAGACGGCCTCTTGCGCCTGAACGCTCGCACACCAAAAAAGCAGCGCAATCAAAACCGGCAACCGGAGTGTAACGTGTCTAAGTGCTATCATACGCGTGTGTCTATTGTGTATCCAGTGCACGATTATTATTTTTCCGGTGCCGATTCCTGAATGACAAACGCCTGCTTTTTGCAGTCATAGCGCATGACACCAGAGCCGCGGTCGTCTCCAATAGATTCGCATTTTATTGTTAAATCGCAACCTGTCGCCTTGATAGGCGGTAGAGGATAATCCCCTGAGCTTCTGCATCGTGCAAGCGCGGGATCTTTTTTCTCAACAAGCCCACCCGTGGGTTCACCCATAAGGATTTTTTCTAAATATTCAGAATCACCATCAACATTCGTGTGGCGAAAAACCAGCACGTCGACTATGCCATCTGCGTTGAGATCGGTCAGTGCTTTGCGACCTGACTCGGGGCTTAGCTCCCACTTATTGGATACAAAATTCAGTAGGTAATCTTTCTCTAAGCATTCCGTCGTTCCAGGAATTTCCTGCACGGATTTCGCGTAAACGATGACACGGTTGCCGACTACAGGCCCTATCTTCAGACGCGAGAATTCAAACTTTACACAATTGGGATCAATACCATTGCTCTTTATTTCTTCTGCAGTGGGATGATACGAATAGCGACGCAAATCTTTTAACAGGTTCACGATGGCTTCATCCTGCGCTGTGGGAGCGACAATGGGAGCCGGTTGCGCAGCAGGCGCGGCGGTCGCTGCCTGAGCGGGGGGATTTTCTGGTTTTTTGCAACCAGCGAATGAAAGCAAAAAAATCAGAAGGATACTTGTTTTCATGCGCTCTAACAGCAAATTCGCATAAAACGTCAAACGCAAAAAGTTTTCGCCGCGCCACCCACCGGATTTAGCCCGCACCCTCGTCGCTGGCTTACAAAATTTTTTCCATTAGCTCCGCTTCGGTAAGTTCGAGTTTTTCTCCCGTGCGGCGTAGCTTCATTTCAATCTTGCCTGACTCGAGAGTCTTCTTGCCGACAGTCACAATAAACGGAAAACCTACAAGCTCCGCGTCGTTAAACTTGACTCCCGCTCGCTCGTCGCGGTCGTCGAGGTACACAGAAATCCCACGCGCCTGAAGCGTTTCATAGAGCTTGTCGACAAACGCCGTTTCTGTTTCGCCTTTGACGAGAGAGACAAGATATACCATAAAGGGAGATAAATTCCTCGGCCAAATCAAGCCGCGCTCGTCGTGGTTCTGTTCGACAGACGTTGCCATCGTTCGACCCACGCCGATGCCATAGCAACCCATCGTGGGAGTTAAAGGTTTTCCCGTTTGGTCGAGAACAGAGACCTGCATTTTTTCCGCATATTTTTTTCCGAGTTTGAAAATATGCCCCACCTCGATGCCGCGCGTTTCGGTGAGTTCCGCCTTTTTGCATTGCGGGCAGAGATCGCCTGCATGCGCATTGACGAGGTCGTGCCCATCGGTGACCTTGAAGTCACGGCCTTCGGCCACATTTTTCTTATGGAAAGAAGTCTTGTTCGCGCCAGTGATGAGTCCTTCGCGCCCCTTGAGATGTGCGTCATAAAAAATACGCAGTGCTTTCTTGCCGTCCCCGGTAGGCAGGTTCAGGGAGACGACATCCCTGTCGCTAAATTTGAGCCCCACGGGGCCAGTATATCCCGGTTCGGCACCGGTTAAGGCCTTAATTGTCTCTTCGCTCGCAGCCCAATACTCGGTCGCACCCGCCAGATTCTTCATTTTGATTTCGGATAGCTCGCGGTCACCCGGAATGAAACACAAATAGATATGCTCTTTGTCTTCAAAGATGACAGCCTTGACAAAGTCGCGCGGATTTTGTCCCGTGAGTTTTGCGACATCTTCAATGGTCTTCGCTGCGCCGGTGTCAAAATCTTCGATTCTCCCTTCGACTGCGCTCAGGGAGCGGTCGGTGAGAGCAGTCGAACCGCCGCGTTTCGTATTCTCAATGAACGCCGTCTTCTCTTGGTTCGATCGGTAGCCGCACTTTTCGTCGCTGCAAAGAAGAAGCGTTTCTTCGCCAATACTGGACGCGACCATGAACTCTTCGCTGCCGCTGCCGCCCATGTTTCCCGAGTCGGCTTCGACGGGAATCGTTTTCAGTCCACAACGCTCGAAGATAGCGCGGTACGCCTCGCGCATTTTTTGGTATGTCTCGTCGAGAGACTCATCTGTCGTGTGAAAGGAGTATGCATCCTTCATCGTAAACTCACGGCAGCGAACGAGGCCATAGCGTGGGCGAATTTCGTCGCGGTACTTTTTACCAATTTGATAAAAATTGATCGGAAGCTGTTTGTAAGACTGCAGGTAGCTGCGCGCAAGGTCGGTCATCGCTTCTTCGTGTGTCGGGCCCAGAGCATAACCCACACCGTGGCGGTCTTCCATCCGCATCATTTCTTTGCCCATGATATCCCAGCGGCCCGACTCTTGCCAAAGCTCTGCGGGAGTGATGACGGGGAGCGTGACTTCGACACCACCAGCGCGGTCCATTTCTTCGCGCACAATTTGTTCAATCTTGCGGTGGATAATGTTACCAAACGGCAGGTAAGCATAGAGTCCTGACCCTTGTTTGCGGATATATCCCGCGCGCGCGAGGAGGCGGTGGGAGACGACTTGTGCGTCGCTCGGGTCGTCTTTACTGGTAAAAAGGGGTAGCTCTGAGGCTCTCATAGAGAACGAACCGAGAGATTAGACGCCGTGTAAAGAAGTTGTGTTTGACGGTATGTCTTTACCCTTAAACTCACCCCCATGACAGTTAAACTCCGGTTGCAACGCTATGGCACAAAGAAGAAGCCATACTACCGCATTGTTGCAGCGACTTCGACCGTAAACCGCGACGGCAAGTTTTTGGACATCGTGGGCCTCTACCACCCGCTTGTTAAAGAAGGCGAGCAAGTCCGCCTCGAAAAAGATAAAATCGCAACGTGGTTGAATAAGGGCGCGCAACCCTCCGACACCGTCAAAGGGATTCTGTCAAAAGCCGGCATCTGGAAACCTTTTGCAGAAGCCAAAGCCCTCAAGGCAGGTGCCAAGCAAAAGAAAGCTAACGAAAAGGCGAAAGCGAAGCGTGCGGCAAAATAATTGAGTTTCAATATAAATACCACCTTCAAAGGACCCCATGGCTGAACAGCGTAACTCCGACCCTGCATCGCTTGTCGAATTCATCGCGCGAAGCCTCGTGCGTAACCCGAACGACGTGCAGGTGCTGCCTGTCAAAAGTCCTACTTCGCTCATTCTCGAACTGCGCGTCAACAAAGACGACATCGGAATGATCATCGGTAAAGGCGGACGCATTGCAAAAGCGATCCGCGTGCTCCTCAATGCCATCTCAGTCAAGAAAATCATCCTCGAAGACGGTGCCGAAGAACGCTACCAAAAAATCCTTCTCGAAATTGTAGACGAGGCATAAGAGCTAAGCCTCGACTGTGGGCCCCCAGGACGACAGCCTTGTAGTTCTGGCGCGCATAGGCCGACCGCACGGTATTCGAGGCGAGGTCTGCCTCGATCGTGTCGGCCAGCACTTGCGCAAATTCGTCGAGAAAGAGGTTGCGATCTGCCGCGCCCCGGTCTACCAACCTGTACTGCCAGCCGCTACTCAAGTAAAGACCACGCGAATAGTTAGTCTCTCCCCGAAAACGGGGCCTGCGGCACGCGCCTTATTCGCGGGCGTCGAAAGCCGCGAGGTAGCGCAGGAACTCACGCAGTCTTTTATCGCGGCCCCTCTCGGCACATTGCGAGAAATGGCGCAGAAAGAACGCGGGGAGGGCGGCGTTGCGCTCGAAGCGCTGTGGTATTTTGAAATGATTGGCCTAAGAGTTGTGGATGCGGAAACACTGGAGCCCTTTGCGCGGATTTCTGCCGTCGACGACTGGGAGAAAAATACAATAGTTACTCTCGAACCGCTTCCGGGAGAAAACGTACTCCAGAGCCCGCTCGAGATCCCTCTTCTTTACCCCCATTGGGGGATGGCGGATTTATACAAGCGAGAGATTACCTTGGCTGAATGGCGTATTTTTGTCTAAAGTCGCTGGTGTTTGCCGAATAGTTAGTCGCATTTTTGAAAAAAAATTGGATTTTTGAATTTTTTTTCAAAAAAGTGAGAAAAAAACACGGTTTCTTGGTATTTAATATATAGAGGGACAATAAATGACAACAATCACAAAAACACTCCAACTTTCCGCACCGGCATGCCGTGCCTTGAAGCGCATCGCAACACCTGCGGCTCTCGAATTCATCGCCGAGAGGTTTTACGACACTCTCCAACACGAGCGGTACCGCGACTTTGCCGTTAGTCCGCAGTACTCAACGACGGCTTCGGGGTATCGCTTTGCCGCAAGGGAAACGCAGCATGCAAAAGAAGAAAACTTGCACCGCGTCGTGGTGGCGTTGACTTCCACAACGCTCAGGACGATGAAGCGCCTCGAAGTGCGAGGGCTCACGCACGCTTGGCAACTTGAGGAGATGCTGTTTTTTGCGCACGAAAAAGGACTGCTACGAGTTTAGGCTTAGAACTCGCTGATACGATTTTTTCTGCGCTACGCCCACACTAATCAGCGCAAATTCTCCCGCAAATCGGTTCGATTTGCTCGACGTGTTATTAGAATTTGCGCTGATTTGCTGATTCTTTGCAGCAACGCGTGTTCTTGTCGCAGAAAAAATCGTCTTTTCGCGTCGCTTGCGCGAGTTCCCGCCTAAACTCCTACACCCCAGTTGAACTAATTCCTTTACGTTCTATAGAAGTATGCACCTGTAGTTCGCCGTGAGAAAAACTGACCAAAGCCTCCGCATTCTTACTTCGGTAGTTTTCATTTTCGGCGCTCTCCATTTGACGCGCTGCGAGAATAATTATTTCCGCGAAGCGATTGAGAAGGCGAAAGACACCGTGGCCCCCACGATAGTTACTTCCTCACCGGCTGCGGGCACGACGCTCACGAGCCTTGAAACGCTGACGATTACTTTTTCTGAAAGCGTCGAAGGCGCAGACAAAGCGAGTAACTATGACATTTCGGGAACCGGTGCTGGAACTCTTTCGGTGTCGAGCATTACGCGCATCAGCGCAATGCAAGCGACTCTCAATTTCTCAGGCAGCATGGTCGACGGAAGCGTTACCATTGCGCTCGAAAACATCACCGACACCGTGGGAAATCCACTCGATGGCGCGGCATTAAGCTTCACGTCCGACGCAACGCCCAAGTGGCGCTTTCTCGGGCGGGGAGTTTCGACGCGTGGCATTTCAGTCGGTGCAAGTCCTGGTTTCACGGGTGATGCTAACTATCTCTACGCTGCGGTGACAGAGTCAAATTGTTACGACGGTTCGACAACTCCCGACGATGTCACCGTGCTCCGTTATGAATTCCAAACGAAAGCATGGACGACTCTTGGCGTTCCTTGTTTGGGCGGTGCCTCTCTAACCGCAACGTCTACTTATCCAACTCTTCTTTTGCACCAAGGTAGTCTTTTCTTAGCGTTTACCGATGGCACAACCTACGTGAATCCCGACAAGAAAGTGCGCGTGTACGTTTTCAAGAGCGGTTCATGGCAGATCTTAGGATCGCCCCTTCCTGCGTCTATCGGAGCGAATTCGTCATACTCCGGTCTCTTCGCTGATGGCGATACGCTTTACGTTTCGGTGCGTGACTTGGGCAACGGCAGCAAGGCTTCGGTTTATCAAAACTCGATTAGCTCGCCCGGCGCATGGACGCTTGTCGGTAGCAATGGAATTTCTACGGGGAATATTTTCCGCCAAGCGCCGATGGCTCTTTGGCAGAGTAAGTTCTACGTGGCTTTTCGAGACGGCGGTGCTTCAAGCCATCCCAAAGTTCTCGAATGGAATAGTGGCTCTTGGGTTGATACGGGTTCGGTAGACACGAGAAGTTCAGACTATGTCAATCTCCTGACGACACCCACTGCGCTTTGGGCAGTCTATCAACAATCCGATAGCGTGGTGGCGCAGAAATACGACGGCACTTCATGGGTGGCGGTTGGCGGTGAGCTTTTTGTCGGGGCATCGCCGAATTATCTGTCGGCGGAAGTCGACGCGTCGGCACTCTACGTAGCTTATCAGGAAGCGTCATCGGCGACTACCCGCGTGAAAAAATTGGAAGGCAGTGTGTGGAGCGAGTTGGGAGCCGGTTTGACGGGCGGGAATCCGAATATCCGCCTCATCGGAGGCAAGGTCTACATAGTGTATAGAGACAAAAGCCCTTCGTATAACGATAAGCTATCGGCGGCGTATTTCGAGTAACGTGGATTTATCTTTTTCAAATAATTTGTTGCATAGTTACTCGCTAGTGCTTCGGACCATCCGCTTCTTTGGGTTTTGTTTTTTTGCTGCGGCAATTTCTTCCCTCAGCGCGGATATCTTGCGCGACAAAGAATCGGCAACCTTGGGAGTGGGAGTTTCTTACTTCCAGCCGTTCGGTTATTTCGGCGAGGAATTCAATCCAGGCATTGCCGCAGAGCTCAACGGCCGTTTGCCTTTCTCTAAATTCCGCGAGGTGGCGTTGAGCGAACGCACGAATTTGCTTTTGGGCGCAAACTTTCGTTACGCAAATTGGAACCTCAAAGAAAAATCGACAAACGCGATGATCAACCTCTCTTTAGGAATCGGCCCCGGTATCGTCTATTATCTCTCGCCTTGGTTTCAGCCGATGGCGTTTGTCGACGTAGGGATTTTTTACAATCGACTCGCTCTGTCAGAACGCAATACAACATACAACGCAGTCAATCCCTTTGCAAGCGTTAAGGCAGGTTTCTTTACCGAAATTTCAAACCAAGTTTTTGCCGAGTTCTCGGTCTCGGTACCTTTCTATTATTTGGGGCAGGACAACCTTTCGGGCACGGTTCTAACTTTCGCGATGAACTACCAGAGCCTTCCTGTCATTATCGCCGACTCACCCGCAGAAAAACTGTACCTCGAAGGCAAGCGCCTCTATGAAAGTAGGATGTACAACGCGGCCGACGATAGCTTTGTTAAGGCATTAGAAGTCGACCCCAACCATAGCCGCGCAAAACAATACCGCGCGAAAATTGCAGCGCAAGAGAAAGCCGAAAAGGCGCGTGCGGCGCTCCAGATTGCAGAAAACTGGCTTGCATTAAACCTCATGTTAGAAGCAGCGAATTTGCTGCCCGAGCTCGAAAGCGAAGTCGCGGGCATCCGCCAAACTCTCGCAGAACAAATTCCTAAACTGGTAAAAGAAGGAATTGCAGCGTACGAGCAGAAGCGTTATGCGCAGTGCGAACTCTTAATGGAGCGCGTGCTCTTAGCGAGCCCCACAGACGAGTCGGCAAAAATTTATCTACCGCGAGCCCGCAGCAGGCGCAAGGCGCTCGAGCGGTTGCAATAATTACGCCTTAAAAAAATGTCAGATAACTAAACGGCGTAATCGATCAGCACGAAAGTCACATCGTCTTCAAAATCAACGGGGTTAAAAATGCGCAACTCAGAAAGAAGTCTGTCGGCGGCTTCCTCGGTGGACAAAGCGACCGTCTGCTCCAAGAGTTTGCGCACTTTCGTAATACCAAATTCTTCGTCTTGAGCCGAGCGGCATTCCAAAATGCCGTCGGTCAGTTGAAGCACACGCAGCCCCGAAGAAAGCGGAAGGACGCCGTCGGCGTGTTGAATTTCAGGAAAGACACCCAAGAAGCCGCCCTTGGGTTTCTCTTCTTTGACATTCCCTGCGTTCTTGTCCAGGAAGAATAGCGGCGGATGCCCCGCGTTCGCAAACCGGATTTCATTGGTTTGGAAATCGATGAAGTAATAGCTCGCTGTGACGAATTGAGTTTCAATTTTTCCGCAGAGCATTTGATTGAGTGCCGACAGGAGCGCACCGGGTTGCGGTGCCAAGTGGCGGTTGAGCGAAAATGCCATCTTTACCATGCTCGCAATGAGCGCGGCAGGAATACCGTGTCCCGAGACATCTGCGATTAAGACCCCAACGCCGTCTGGATGCTCCATAAAATCGTAGAAGTCGCCGCCGACTTCGGTCATCGGAATGAAGCGCGCCGCAAACCGCACTCGGTCACACTGTGGATATTCTTTCGGCAAGAGCGCTTGTTGGATTTTTTGTGCAACCGCAAGTTCGCGCTGTAAGTTTTCCAATAAATCTTTTTCGCGCACCGACTCTTTAAGAGAAATCGCCGTCTTGACGCGAGCCAAAAGCACTTCCGATTCAATCGGCTTCGCAATGTAGTCGTTGGCTCCGGCAGCAAAACCCGCGACGACGTCTTCGTTGCGGTTCTTTGCCGTCAGCATGAGTATTGGTACTTCGTACGCAGTGAATTTATTCCTAAGCGCACGACTGACTTCGTAACCCGACATGCCCGGCATCATCACGTCGAGCAAGATGGCGTCGGGAAGCGGCCCGTTTTCGATAAAATTGAGCGCTTGCGATCCGCTCTCCGCAACAGTTACTCCGTAACCGTAAAGCGAAAGTTGGTTGATGAGGACTTGCAGGTTGACCGGTTCGTCGTCGACGACAAGCACGTTGTAGCGGTGTTTCTTATCGGGCGATTCGTCCGCTGAATCGGCATCGGCTTCTTCGGTTAATTCACTTAGCGGATTTATAGCGCGGCTCTTGAAGGCGACTGGAGGGCTCATCGATGTCGACACCTTTGCAGCCGAAGGCTCTGCAACCTGCAAAACAAAATAGAACTCGGTTCCTTGCGTAGGTACCGACTGCACTTTAACGTGGCTGTTATGGAGCTCTACAAGCTGTTTCGTGACGGCAAGCCCCAACCCTAATCCTCCGAAGTGGCGCGTGTCGGCAGATTCGACCTGCTCAAAGGCTTTGAAAATCCGTTCTTGATCTTCGATAGCGATACCGATACCCGTGTCGTGGATGCTGAGGCGGAGAGCTGTACCGACAAGAGCTGCGCGCAACGTAATCGAACCCTTATCGGTAAACTTAACGGCGTTACCGATGAGGTTGAAGAGAATCTGCGCGAGCTTGTCGCGGTCTGCCATCGCGTGTGGAATATCGTGCGGAATGTCCACATGGAAATTGAGCCCCTTCTTTTCGATATTGGGACGCATTACCATCGCTATTTCGTTGAAAAGATCGGGCAAATCGACCGCGCGCAAGTCGAGTTGGAGTTTTTTATTCTGAATTGCACTCGCTTCTAAAATGCCGTCGACGAGTTTTGAGAGTCGAAGACCGCTATGCTTAATCGTTTCGATGTTCCTACGCAGCGTATCGGCCACGGGACCTGCTGCGCCTTCGAGAAGCGTACCTGCCAAACCGATAATTCCGTTGAGTGGAGTCTTGAGCTCGTGCGAAGTCACCGCCAAGAAGTCGTCTTTCATTTTATCGAGCTTTGTGAGTTCTTCGTTTTTTTCTTTGAGCTCTTGGTAAGAGCGCTCCAGAGTGTCGCCCATGCGGTTGAAAGCCTCGCCTAAAACTCCCAACTCGTCGCGGCTTTGAATTTCTACGCGGTGTCTTTCTGTGCGGCTTTCCAAATTCTTGACTCCTGCCAAGAGTTGAGAAAGCGGACGCGTGATGCGGCGTGCGACAAAAAATGCGACGACGAGCATAAGAAGAATGACAAGGGCAACGGTGCCATAAAGGAAAAGACGCAGCTTGTAGATCGGTTGCGTGACTTCTGCAAGACTATAAACGAGCTCGACTTTCAATACGGCCGGTCTGTCTGTCGGGCCAGCATCTGCCTGGAAAGTTAGGCAACCTTTGGCTTGCGGAGCACTGCATGCGAGGCGCGAAAAAGAGCTCGTTGCCCACTCTTGCGTCTCTGGTTTGTAGAACGCGGGAAGGGAGAAATCCCCCCTGGCGAAGCCCGCCACAACTGCGCCGTCTCGCGCTTTATTTTGTGAAACGAGCCACGCATGCGCTCTTACGAGGCCCTCGCTCTCTAAACCTTTGTAGATGGTACTTAGTTCTTGCGCATCGACACGCGCCGCACGAAGGTCGCCCGCGTCCATGAGTAGAATATTGAAAAGATTTTTCGCGTAAAGTCTTGCTTGGAACGCGCCACGCAGTTTTGCAGTCTCGATGCGCTCTGCTTCTTGTGTCGTGACGATATAAATCGAAACGGGCAAGATTCCAACGAGTATGACAAACGCGAAGAGGAGGGAGAGTTTGTAGCGCAATTTCATGTCAGGCAGTCAGTTCGGATAAGTCCAGATATAGATAATAACCGCAAGACCAACCGTCCCCATGCCAATTTTTACCGCCAAGAGTGGAACAATAAAGAAAGCCGTTATTGAAATCGTCGTGACAAGCATCACCGTTGCAAAAATTTTTATTTTTAGCGGAATGCGTTTTTCGTCGCGAAAAGTTTTGATAAGCGGCCCAAAATATCGGTGGCCCATAATCCACGCGTACATTTTTTCCGAGCCGCGCGCAAAGCAATAGCCGCTCAGAAGGATAAAAGGTGTGGTGGGCAAGACAGGAGTCACAATGCCGATGATACCTAAGATGAGGGAGAAAATTCCCACAGCGTTATACACATGGCGCACCCACTTTCTTTGGGCCAACTGCTGCACAGAGGAGGGTTTCTCCTCTGCGCCCGGGACGCTTTCTGAAATTTTTACGCCTTGAGCCGTGCGCTGTCGGGGCTTACTTTTCTGCTTCTTCAACGGTTTCAAAAATCTTGAACATCGATTCGAGCTTCGAGAGCTTGAAGAGCGTTTTGAGAGTTTGGTTGAGGTTTGCCAAGCGCACTTCGCCGCCGTAGTTTTTGACATCACGCAAGATTGTGACGAGCGCGCCTAAAGCCGACGAATCGAGATATTCCGTGTCGTGCATGTCGAAAACGAGGAGTGCCGGCTTTTTTTCCAGGAACTTGGTGACATGCTCGCGGAACTTGCGTGAGATAGACATGTCGATTCGAGTCTCTTTGATAGATAAAACGACTCCTTTGTCGAAAGGTTTATCCACAATGAGCATATAATACGAATTCGTTTTGCATAAGTCGCGTCAATAAAAAAATGGGATTATGAAAGGGCGCGTTTTTGGAGTAATCGCGCCCTGCTGACGGGGGTCGATGTATTCGCAGGCGGATGCGGCCATTGCCAAGCAGCGCATCCTCTATTTCTCCGAGCTGTGGGACGATCCATGGCACGCAGCATGATCCCCAAAACGCCCGCGCACCCCACTCGACCCCCGCCGGAAAAAAATGCTTTACGGGCCAGATAGTCTGACGCAGAGACGCCGACTCACCACGCGGCGGGCCTCGTCGCACCCATCCATTAAGAAAGTTTTGGCGCAGGAGAAAGTATGCGTAAAGATCTCTTTCGACGGGTAAGACAGACATGCAGTGCGACGCTATGCATGGGCACAGTAATATGCGCGACGCAGGATAGCCTTTTCGCCGACGCGCGCTTTTTATCGACACGCGGCAAAGTGCAGGTTTTCGAAAACGGGCGCTAGGCTAAGGCTGAGCTCACGCATCGCCTTACTGAACAATCGAGTGTTCAGGTGGGTTACCGCAGCGGCGCCGTGGTGGGATTGCAAGACGGCAGCCAAATTTCTTTAAAGCAGAATAGTGTGCTGAGCTTCAATCATCTGGGCACCGACATAAAACATCCGCAGACCGAAGTTATGGTTGTACAAGGCGGATTAAGCGCGTTTGTAAAAAAGCCCGAGGGTAATGTGAAGAATGTTTTTCACGTACGTACACCGACAATGGTTGTCGGCGTTCGCGGTTCGTTCTTAGAAATGTCGAAGCGCGGCGAAGAGCACCGCGTCACGGCAGTTGAGTCAGCCGCATTCATACGCAATAAGGCCACGGCTTCGACGACACGAGAGCGTCTGCAAAAAGCGTTCGCTGTTTTGGAGCGCGCGTACCTCATCGACCGCAACGAAGAGCGCCGCGCCGTGCAAAAAATATCGACGACTAAATCGAGCGAAGATAGCGAAGCATTCAAGGCCATCGTCAAACCAACATTTGAAAATCCTGAAATTAAAGCGGGCATCAAAGATATTAACGATCACAAGACGCTCGTGCGCGAACTCATCGCACGCCAACGCATTCTGCTCACGCAGAAGAATGCCGACAGAAAAACACAAATGCAAGCGATGCTTAGAATTCGTGCGCTCACGATGTTGCAACTCGCGTGGGCCGAGGCCGCATACCGCGCCGAGCTCGACGCGCACCTTCTCGCTCTGAAGCAAGCCGACAAAAAGAAACAAATCGTTGATGAAGACGAAGAAACATTTTTGAACACGATCAGCCGCACAACGATTCCACAAGGCGATTCGGCGCGTGCCTCGGGCGACATCGAAGGCCCGCTCTCGACGCGTATCTTCAATTCGCGCTCTGAGAGAAATTTTTCTGCGGGCTCAACCGCCGCCGAGCGTGGCTATTTAGGCGGCAACACCGACAGCCAATCGGGCTTTGGCAACGACGTACAGGGGCTCTACAATTCGATCAATTCTGTGACGCAGCCATCGGCTGTGGGCGAACCGACGTTGCGGAGGTTCTAACGTGAGTATTAAAGAAGACTGAGGATTAACTTCAGAGGACGAGTGGGACACGGAGAGAAACATGAAACAGAGTAAAAACACATGGGTGATGGGAGTTTTTGCTTTGCGCGGCGATCGCAATGAGTTGCGCCAAGAAAGAAATCCCCGCCGAAGGGAATGTCAAAGGTATCGCGCGTTTCGCGCTATCGGGCGGCACGGCAATTTCACAGCCGGGGGTAGATGAATATAACCCTTACGTTTTGCAAACTGGCGACAACTATCTCGTGCTGGTCTTTGCATCGAATCGCTCGTGCGGTGGGTGCAGCGGACATAACCTGTTCATGGCGCGTTCGGTAGGTGCCTACAACAACGACGCAGTTTTTCCCGCGTTTGAAAATCCGGCGGTGATTACGGTTGCGGGTACGCCACTCAATTATGTAAGCCCCATCGCTTTTGCGCCGACGCTTACCGGTAACAATGTGCGCATCTTCTTGACGAATTCTGGCGGCACCGTGCAG
>CAUJII010000067.1 GCA_963205035.1 Spirochaetota bacterium | reverse complement strand
CGCGGGGGTTGGTGTAGAGGGCATACCATTTTTGCATAGTGTCGAAATGATGCTCAATGGCGAAAAGCGTCACGGTGTAAATACGATAGTTTCGATTTACCTTGTGTCTTTTCAAAACAGTCTGCGCACCATGCAAGATCTGAAAAAAATTGTCTGCTTGGGAGCAGGGTATGTCGGCGGGCCGACGATGGCTGTGATGGCAGAGCACAACGCCGGCATTGAGTTTTTTGTCACAGACCAAAATACAGCGCGGATCGCCGCATGGAATAGCGAGACCCTGCCGATTTTTGAACCAGGCCTCGACCAAGTCGTTAAGAAGGTGCGTGGCAAGAATCTCCACTTCAAAATTATCACACCCGAGCTTTTAGCCGAAGCCGACATAGTTTTCGTTTGTGTGGGAACTCCAACGAAAGAGTATGGCGAAGGTAAGGGGATGGCCGCCGACCTACAATACACAGAGCTTGCCGTGCGCGATATTGAAAAGCACTGCAAGAGCGGCACGCTCATCGTTGAGAAAAGCACGGTGCCCGTGAAAACGGCAGAAGCCATATTGAATATTGTCAATACACAGACGAAGGGTAAGCGATTCGAGGTCTTATCGAACCCCGAGTTTTTGGCCGAGGGTACAGCGATTCGCGATTTGCAAAACCCAGACAGAGTTCTTATCGGTCATGCTGAAACGGATTCAGGACGCGCCGCCGCAGAAAGCGTCAAGGCGCTTTATACGGCGTGGGTTAAACCTGAAAGAGTGCTTCTCACGAATGTTTGGTCGTCGGAATTATCAAAACTTGTTGCGAATGCTTTTTTGGCGCAACGCGTGTCGTCGATTAATAGTATTTCGGCACTCTGTGAAAAAACACATGCGTCTGTCAAAGAGATCAGCCGCGCCATTGGTGCCGACGGGCGCATTGGTTCCAAGTTCATCGAAGCGAGCGTGGGGTTTGGCGGCTCGTGTTTTAAGAAAGATATTTTGAATTTGGTGTATATATGCCGTCAACAGGGCTTAACCGAAGTTGCCGCTTACTGGCAAGCGGTCATCGACATGAACGACTACCAAACGCGGCGGTTTGTCTCGCAGATTATCGAAACACAATTTTCAAGCGTCGCGGGAAAAAAAATTGCGATCTTGGGTTTTGCTTTCAAGGGCGACACCAACGATACGCGCGAGTCGCCGGCAATTTATGTCTGCAAACGGCTCATCGAAGAGAAGGCGCGGCTTTTTATCCATGACCCGCAGGCGTTAGAGAATGCAAAGAAAGACCTTGCGGGCATCGATCAATCGGTGACTTACACGCAAGACATCGACGACGCAACATCGGATGCGCACGCTCTCGTTATACTCACTCCGTGGAGCGAATACGCAGCGCTCGACTTTCAAAAAATTTTTACGCAGATGGAAAAACCCGCGTTTGTTTTCGATGGGCGTACGGTTGTCGACGCCGACAAGCTCCACGCATTGGGTTTCAACGTGACACAAATCGGCGTACGGGCACAAAACTGGTTTTGACGGGGTGCGAGCGCGGTTGTGGTGCGCAACAAGCGAGGCTGTGGCTTTTCCTTACGCGCGCCGTTTCATAAGACGCAGATAAATCCCCGGAGCGAAATTCCAGAGAAGTTTTGCAAGCCGCGATTGGAAAGGCATATAAAGCCTTTTCTTGCGACAAATAATTGCCTTCACGATGCGCTCTGCCGCATCTTGTGTGGCAAGCACGCCCTTGTTTTTTTTGACTTCCCGGCCATCGACTGAGCGGCTGCGGATTGCACTTTCTAAAAAAGAGGGATAAACCACAGTTATGTCGAGTGCGCTCTCTTCACTGCGCAATGTTTCGAGAAACCCTGAGAGCGCATGTTTAGAAGCAGAATACGCAGTGCGGTTCTGGAGTGGAGCAAACCCGCTCACGCTCGAAATACCGACAAGAGAGCCCTTTGCATCGCGCAAAGTGGATAGGAGTTCTTTTGCAAAGACCACTGCGCCGAAGACGTTCACCTCGATGACGCGCACGAATTCTTCAAAAGGCGTATCGCTGAAGGGGGCGATGCGGGTGATACCTGCGTTTAAGACGACGCCGTCGACACCATCTTTCGTAAGGGCCTTTAAGGCACGCCGCACAGCTCTTACGTTTGTAATATCTAACTCCTCTATACGGTGTTCGATGTTCTCTCGCTTGAGAAACAAAGAAGTCTCTCTGATAGCTTTTGGGTCTGCATCGAAACCGACAATCTTCGCTCCCCGGTGGCCGAGAGCAAGGCAGAGGGCGCGCCCCAGACCGCCGGCTGCACCTGTGACGACAAAAATTTTATCCGTTAAGTTTTTGCGCATGGGAATAATAATCGAAAACTTCTTCGCTTGTTTTTTGGGGCTTAAAACCAAAAACCGTCTTGAGTTGCGTGTTGTCGAGCACCGGTCTAAATTGCAAGAAGCGGACTTGCTCGCTGCCATAGCGGCTCAGGCCGAGGGGTTTGAGAACTCCGAAGAGAACTTTCAAAAAAAGAGCGGGCCATCTGCGGACTTTTTTCCGAAGCCGCGCTGCAATTTTGTCGAGTGTCATCCAGCCGTCGCCCGCCAGATTGAAAACTCCTGCGGGGGCTACAAACTTGCCGCGCTTGTCGACTTTGAGTGCGTGTGTTATCGCTCCCACAACGTCTTCGTCCCAAATAAATACAAACGGACTGTCTGCGTTACAGATGCCCGGCAGATTTTTTTTCTCGAAGAGCGCCGTGATTTGATTCTTCGTTTTTTCGCCTAAAATAGTGCCGATACGGAAGATGACGACATCGGGTTTTTTGCGTGCAGCCGTGTGTTCTCTGAGAATTTCTTCGACGAGCCGCTTGTGGTATGAATACGCAAACTCTTTATTGCCGCGCACAGGATCGGTTTCTCTCAAGGGCACAGGGTTGTCGGCGTGATAACCGTATGCCGCGCCACTCGACGTCACGATGAGTCTCTTAACGTTGCTCGCGACGCATTCGCTCAGAATGTTTTGTGTCCCGGTGACATCGACCGCATACTCAAACGCGCGGCTACTCTTTTTTCCGGGCGTCACAATCGATGCAAGATGCACGACGGCTTCAGGCTTGAAGCTCTTAAAAAGTTTCCTGAGGGATTCACAATCGCGCACGTCGCTATAAACTGTGTGGATTTTTTTATTCTTGAAGATAAGCGGTGTATCTTTTTCAAACCGCACATCGGTTGCAAGAACGGTGTGTCCTTTGAGCCCCCGGATAAGATTCGTTCCGGTGTAGCCGGCAGCGCCTGTCACGAGAATGCGCATCAGGCTTCTTTAGGCGGGCGCCGCGCCCAAAGCGTTCCGAGTGCCATGCCAGAGATAATGTGCCACACACCCCACCACGCGGCGATGAGTGCCATGCCGCCCAAGCCGTGAAAAAATGTGAAAATGAGAGTTAATCCCAAACCCGAGTTCTGGATTCCGACTTCAATCGCCACGGCGCGGCGGTCCGCTTCTTTAAGCCCCACGCCGAGAGCCGAAAAGTAGGCCGTTGCCAGAGCCATTGCGTTTTGTGCGAAAACGTAGAAGACGACATACCCCACGTAGTTTAAGAAATGAGACCAATTTGCCGCGAGCGCGCCGACGATGAAGAAAGCAAAAACTACCAGCGAAAAGACGCGCATTGGTTTGTGGAGCTTTTTCGCGACACTCGGTGCCTTGTGCGAAATGAGAAGTCCAAGCATCATGGGAACTCCCAAGAGCATGAAAACCGAAAGCAGCATGTCGAGGGGGTCGACAGCAATTTTTGTGAGGAGTTGACTCGTTTCAGGGTTGAGCGATGCCCAAAATGTGAGGTTAAATGGCGTCATAAAAATAGCGACTGCTGTTGAGATAGCAGTCATGCTGACGCTGAGCGCAGTGTTGCCTCGGCTATAATGTGTGATGAAATTCGAAACATTCCCCCCAGGGCAGGCTGCGACAAGGATCATACCGAGCGCGATACTCGGCGCCGGTTGGATGAGCATGGTCATCACCCAAGTGAGTGCCGGCAAAAAAATAAACTGCGCGACGAGCCCTATGATGACAGGCTTCGGAGTTACAAAGACATGCTTGAAGTCGCTCGTGCGCATATCGAGTGCCACCCCGAACATGACAAACCCTAAAATGACATTCAAGAGCATGAGCGAGGCCGGGTTAAAATTTAACTGGATTTGATCGACGGCTAACATTTTATTTTCCCTTGGGTTCTAAGTGCATGTTTTTGAAGTGGATGAGTCCCGGAGCCCAAAGATGCGCTACCGGATCGACATCGACATGGATGACGGCCGGCAGCTCGCTTTGCAGAGCACGGTCTATCGCTCCTTTCAGCTCTTCGTTTTTTTGAACGCGTTCACCGTGGGCTCCCATCGCTTGCGCTACAAGGTCGAAGCGGATTTCTCCTAAATCGGAGGAGATATTCTCGCCGGGGTCGAGTTTTTTGTAGAGAAGCATCTTCCAGGGGCGCAGCGTGAAAGACTGGTTCATTTTGACCATGCCCCACTGTCTGTCGCAGAAGACAACGTAGAGCACGGGGAGTTTATGCCGCACTGCCGTTTCAATCTCTTGCGGATGAAATCCCATTGCGCCATCGCCGATAAGGCAGCAGACTTTTTTGCCCGGTTGTGCCGCCGCCGCACCCAACGCCTGCGCGACGCCCGCACCTAACATTCCAAATTTGAACGTCGATAAAATTGTGCCAGCTTTGCGCGCAGGCCAGTAGAAGTTGGCCCACACCGCTGTGTTGCCGCCGTCTGCAACAAGAATCGCGTCGTCAGCCACCGCGTCGCGCACTGCCGCAACAGCGCGCGCAGGGTGAACAAATTCGCTTTCTTTGTTTAGCGCTGCGTCGAGCTTTGCGCGGTATTTTTCTCGGTACTTAGCGAAACGTTCGAGCGATGATTTTCGGGCCTGCACATTGATTTCCGTTTGCTTTTGCTTGAGCTCTTGAACGAGAATTTTGAGAAATTCTTTAATGTCGCTTAAAATTGCAATGTCTGCGGGTTTATTCGACCCCAATGTCATCGCATCGGTATCGACTTGGATCATCTTTTGCTCTGACGCAAGCCGCCAGTACGGGGCCTTTCCCCACCAGTCGGTTTCGCCGATGCGCGAGCCGAGTGTCAAGACAACGTCGGCTGCGTTGCGTACGCGGTGGTTAAGTTGTACATCCACCATTGGAATCGAAAGCTCTGAAGTGTCGCGCAGCGCGCCACGCGCAGCCCAACTCGTTGTGACCGGCGCGTGCAAGAGGGTTGCCAGCTCTTCGAGTTCTGCGTATGCCTGCGCATGGTAGACACCGCTACCCGCATGTATCATTGGAAGTTTTGCCGCAACGAGGAGTGACGCCGTTTTTTTGACATCTTCTAAAGAAGGCAAAACCGGCGCCGTCAAGCGGTAACGGTAGGGCTCTATAAAATCGACAGACGCCTTCACCTTACCGTTCATAATGTTTTCGGGAATGTCGATGTGCACAACACCCGGTCTTCCGGTGAAGCAATGCCTCAGTGCCATCCGTAGGATTTCTCCAATGCGCTCGAATGAAGGCACGGCGACGCTATGCTTTGCAATTTTACCAATCACGCCGACTTGATCGAAGCACTGGTAAGTCCCCCCTCTGTCGGGGTACATTATTCCCGTGCGGCGTGCGCTTGTGATGACAAGGACCCTGTTGCCTTCTGCCTGCTCGACGACGAGACCCGGCAAAATATTTGCGACACCGGGGCCGTTTGACGCCATGCAGACACCGAGTTTTCCCGTGAGGCGCGCATAAGCACCCGCCATGTGCGCGGCACTTGTTTCATGGCGTGGGGTGATAAGCTCCATCTTTTCTTTCGCGACAGAGGCATAAAACCCGAAATACGTCCCGTCGATAATTCCGAAAACTTTTTCAACCCCTTCTTGCTTGAGCATGCGCGCAACGACTGCGCCTCCGCTCCATATCTCTTGGCTCATAACGCATAGAAAAGGTGATAGACGCAATGGGTCAAGCTATAAAAGCTATTGAGGCGCGCCCGTGCCGGAAAGGAAAATGTTTGACACAATGTATTGTGTGGACTCTTGTGTGAAAATAGGCAAGAATGGCGACAAATTTGGCAATCGACAATAAACTGTTGAATGAAGCACTTAGAATAGGTCATTTCAGATCGAAAAAGGATACTGTAAATATGGCTCTACGGGAATTTATTCAAAAACGACGCCAGAAAGATATATTAAATCTCTTTGGTAGCATCGATTTTGATGCCAAATATGATTACAAGAAAGCCCGTAATCGCATATGAATATTATACCAGATACACCCATCTGGTCATTGGTCTTGCGAAGAGATAAACCTAACCGTGAGGTTCAGAACCTGTTTGTGCGACTCATTGAAGAAGGTCGCGTCGTGTTGCCTGGTGTCGTTAAACAAGAACTTCTGTCGGGGGTTCGAAATCAAACTCAATTTGATAACTTGATAGAGCAGTTGGCACACTTTCCTCTAATATTAGCCACAGATACAGACCATGTTCTGGCAGCCAAGATTTTCAACAAATGCCAGAAGTCGGGCGTTCAAGGTAGTCATATAGATTTTTTGATCCTTGCAATAGCGATAAATAATTCAGCTTCAATTCTCACCACCGATAAAGACTTCCAGCATTATCAAAAACATGTTCAGTTTGAACTGCAAATGGTCGGCCCGTAGAGACGCAGCATGCTGCGTCTCTACGGGGGCGACTCTGCGTCGTCCGAAGGGAAAAGTAATTGTCGTTGATTACCCAGGGTAAATTGTTGTCGAAAGTTTGTTGACGGATAATAAGAACTGCCGCCTTGGTGAAACCATGCGTATTAAGAATTCGCCCATTGGGCAACACGCGATATTTATCATATCCATACTGTTCATGACGATGCAGCCCTCGGCGATTGATTCTGAACGGGCAGTGCCATTAGATGAGAAAAAATTGCTACAAGGTTCTTGGAATGCAGAACCGGAAAATCCTGGTCACGACCATAAGATCACTTTCAAAGCAGGAAAGTTCAAATGGGTGGATGCCATTGCGGAGAAGGATGCACATTATGCGGGTAGTTACAAAATTGAGAAAGGTGTCCTAAGATTAAGCAACATCAAGGAATCGAGTGTTGGGGGCAATTGGCCGGTGCCGACGGAGATTTTATGCTATCTCGTGCCGGATGTGGAGGTGATCGAATTTGAAGAAAAGCTGGCTTGTGCTGATGCAGGTGGTGGTACTTTTTCCGTAAGTTTCACGAACACGCGTGTCAAAGCTAAGCCCGGTGTCGAGCGATCCGTTTCTGATATACCCGTGATCTATGCGCCCAGCAAAAAGCGGGCAACAGCAACAGTCGTGCTGCGCAGCATGCCGGATACTTCGGCCGAACCCGTTACTTGGTTCGTAGAAGGTAAATCCGGCGAGGCTGTAGGGAGAAAAAATTTGCATAAGGGGGAAAAAATTAAAGTACTAGCCCGTACCAAGCAAAAAAAGCAGGTTGGCAAACTAAACAACTACTGGTATTACGTAGAGACCAATGGCGTTAGCCAATTTGGCGGTGTGCCTCTGAGTATTCGTGGCTGGGCCTACGGTGAATTCTTAAAATAATTCGAACTGTCACAAAGAGGATCCCATGAAAAACTACTTTCTACTATCGTTAACCATAATTTGCCTGATATCTTGGGCTTCTCTGTCTGCGGTGCACGCGAAGGGACAAAAACCCGATATCGTCGAGCTGATAAACAAGCTAAAGCCCGGTTCTCTCAAGAAAGTCAACGGTAAGTGGCAGCAGGCATGGCTCGACGACCCCGATTTTGGGGGAGAAGTGCTCGTGGATATACCGAATGGTTTCGCTAGTTTTAGCAACGGCGGCACCGGTGCCGGCGGAGTCAGTCACGATTTTGCGGTCTATTACCCTTCAACAGGTGGTGCCATTCTGGCGCATAATTTGACCGACGATCGTGACAGCTTTAAGGGCGAACTGAAATTTTATCAACTGAAAGACAACCAACTGAGGCCCATCGACTTTATGCTCCCAAGATTTTCTTGCCGTGAACTTGCCTCCCTGGAGACCAAAGAATTATTCTACGCGAACCCGGTAATTGCAAAGCTGGGGTATGATCCGGTTCTACCCGGCTATCGGCTACCTCGAAAAGGCACGACAATTTCAGCCTATTGCGATGCGACAAGCAATCGCTATAATATTATGGAGTTATTAGAAAATAACTCCAAAATGAGTTATGACGAACGAGCCGACATTATGAATGCCATGAAGTACCCCACAGAGGTGGAATTCACATGGAATAAAAAATTGGGGAAGTTTTCAAGAAAGCAAAATAGATAGTTACTCGCGACATCCGTGTCGTTCGCGAGACTAAAGCCTGAAGTCCCAGCAGGCGTTGCAAGAAAAATGCCGAAGGCTGGGCAATGCGAGGAAGGGTTAGTAAAGTGCTCCCGGAGCAGGACTCGAACCTGCGACAAGGTGGTTAACAGCCACCTGCTCTACCGACTGAGCTATCCGGGAATGGATAGTTTATATTTCCCTGCAGCCATCTGCTCTACCGAATGCGACCGGAGGATTTGTCCTCAAATCCGCAGGTCTCCGTCTTCGGAGCTATCCGGGAATAGATAGTCTGTTTCGCTTGGCAAGACAAACCGGCGTTTCAAACAGTGCGTCAATTCTTTTCAGAGTGCACAGGCTCGGAAAAAATCGTATCAATGAGTTCCCGCACAGGCTCAACTCGCCCCCTGTTTCTCCTTTACAAGGTATATAAAACCCCCGAGGGTCAATCATGGTTACTGCCGACACGAAACAAAAACTCACAATAGACGATGTGCGAAAAATTGCGTCGCTCAGCAAGCTCCGTTTAGATGGCGCAGAGCTTGAGACAATGGCTAATGACTTCAATGGAATTTTGGGTTTCGTGGCGCAAATTAGCGAAGCCAATACAGAGGGAGCTCTCGCACTCGACCATCCTTTGGGTATTGTGAACGCAGACCGCAGCGACACGAGTGTTGCGTCTATTCCGCAAGAGGCGATACGTGCGTTTGCGCCAAAATTTGAAGCGGGATTTTTTGTTGTTCCGCAAGTTATAGAAACCGATGCTTAGTCTGACTCCATAGCACCCGCACAAAAAAGAGGAAACCCTGCGCCGCGCCGAGGAGCTAACCCAGTATCACGAATATCTGATTTCAGACCAGAGAGAAAAACTCGTTCCCGAGCACGTTTATAGTGCGCCTTATTTGCGCGATGCTCCGAATGAAGCGAATGTGTTAGATTTTGGTTGTGGGTACGGCTATGTTTCGCTTCTCTTCGCTAACCTCTCGCACGCGCCGAAGCACATCTATGGCTGCGATGCCAACGAGGAAGTTCTCGACATTCTTTGGAAACGCATTGCGGAGCGCGAGTTAAAAAACGTCACGGCTTTCCATATTCCCAACTACTCACAAATTGCGTTACCGGGATGGCTCCCATCGATAGATTATGTTGTGTGCTCTTTTAGCGTTTCTGCTTTGGAGTACCCAGAGATTGAATTGCCGCAGCTTGCAGAGCAAGTCGCCGTCGGCACACAGTTCTTATTTGTCGAATGGCATCCGGAAAAGTCTTTAGACCCGATTGATATTTTTGTGCCGCCTGCGACGCGCATTCTTCCCGAAGATTTTCGCGAGCTTGTTCAAAGAAGTGGATTAACGATTACGCACGAAGAGCAGGGTAAGCTGCCTTATTATATTGTAAGGGCACGCAAAGAGCAGCCACTAAAACCGAAAAGCCGTTCCTAGAGACATTCCTACAAGACCCGTTGTCAAGTCGACTTGCAACTCACTGCCTAATTCAAAAAAGAAGAGCGAGATTTCAAACCCCATCAGAATGCGGTGCGAATAGAGTTTCGTCGCTTCACGCTCGGAGATTGTCAAAGAGCCTGTGCCATAAGGTGTTCCGTTCACGGTGACAGTGCCGTTGATGTCGAAACCTGTTGTGAATTGGCCGACTTGAAGACCCAATGAATAGCCGATGAAAGGGTGAAAGAACATCATGTCAAACCATGCGCGTATCTCTGGGCCCACGCCTATATATTGCCAGTTTGTCGAGAATTTGGAAGTTGCGCTCGCTATTGCGACGTTTCCAGAGGAGATATTTTGCCCCGTCTGTTCGAGGCTCATGCCGCCGCTTGTATAAGAGACGAAACCTGCCAGCGTAACGCCCGGTTTCATAAATCCACCTTCTAAGAGATGGTAGCCGACACGCGCGCGGTATGTTCCGAGACGA
>CAUJII010000066.1 GCA_963205035.1 Spirochaetota bacterium | reverse complement strand
TCGCCAGCGCAGCACAGTCTCTTTGCAGAGCCGCGAAATAATCTCGCCCTCGCCCCAGCGAATCCCGTGCCGGGCAAAAATCAACTGCGCAGCTTTGAGTCGGCGATACGACTTCTCGCGCAGCGAAACCGATGTCTGATGATACTCCATAGAATTACTTCCCCTCTATATATTAAATACCCAGAAACCGTGTTTTTTTCTCACGGAATTTGAATTTTTTTTTCAAAAACCAAAAAAAACGCGAATATTGTAATAACTACCACAAAGGAGCTGATTTTTTTTGAAACGGAGGAAATTGTAATAGTTATTACATTTATCACGGCGCGCGGCGGTCCCTGTGGTTCGACAGCCTTGGTCCCCGAGCACCGTCGAGGGGCACATCGTGTGCCTTCACACGCCGCGAAGATGCCCTCACTTCGACAGGCTCAGTGCAAGCCATGGCAGCGGCGTAGTTCAGCACATCGTGTGCCTTCACAAATCCTTTCCCCCGTTTACCGCCTATCGCGCTCACCGCCGCTGGCGCATGTCTTCCTCGCGCGCCAGTATTGCGTTTATCTTTATCACTATCCTTCTCGATGTCATTGGTTTGGGTCTTATCATTCCCGTCATGCCTGACATCGTCGCCAAATTCACCACAAGTAATGTCGAAACGAATAACTGGCTCATGGTGATGACCGCAGGGTATGGCGTGATGCAGTTTTTTTTCTCGCCGATTTTGGGAGCCCTCAGCGACAAATTTGGAAGGCGGCCCATCATTTTGATTTCAATTGTGGGGTTGGGGCTCGATTTCATTTTGCAAGGCATTGCTTGGTCGATACCCGTCTTGTTCGCAGCACGGCTCTTAGGCGGAATTACAGGCGCGAGCTTTTCTGTCGGCAGCGCGTATATCGCCGACATCACAAAAGCAGAAGATAGGGCTAAGGGTTTCGGAATGATTGGTGTCGCGTTTGGTTTGGGATTTATTCTTGGCCCTGTCTTGGGAGGCATCTTGGGTAACGAAAGGATCGAACTCCCTTTTTTTGTGGCGGCGGGCTTTTCTCTCTTGAATGCGCTTTACGGATTTTTTATTCTGCCTGAGTCTCTCTCAAAAGAGTTGCGTACTCCTTTCTCTTTCAAAAACGCCAACGCATTTTCTGCGCTCAAGGGTTTAACAGAGCTTAAGGGATTAAAACTCTTTATCGCCGCAATCGGTCTCACGACGCTTGCACAGTTTACCGTTCACGCAGTTTGGATTCGCTATACAGAGACTCGCTTCTTGTGGACTCCCCGCGAGAATGGACTATCGCTTTTTGCAGTTGGTATTGCAACTGCGATTGTACAAGGCGGGCTCTTGGGGATTCTCGTCAAGAAATGGGGTGAAGAAAAGACGGCAAAAATCGGTCTTTTTTTCTGCGCGTTAGAGCCCCTCTTGTTCGGCGTTTCTCCACAGGGGTTCTGGTTCTACATTGTCCTCCTCATCTGCATTCTCGCCGCCGCCGCAGCACCTGCAATGCAAGCGCAAGTTTCGCGCGCGGTCTCCGCAGACAAGCAAGGCATCGCGATGGGTGCGCTCTCGTCTTTGACGAGCATTACGCAAGTGCTTGCGCCTTTCATTGGCCTTACTCTGCTCTCAAAATTTACGCATGCGCCAGGCGCGCTCCAAACCTTGCAAGCCGGAGCGCCCTTTTTCGGCGCAGCTGCAATCCAACTTGTGGGATTAACTTTGGCGATGATTTATTTTTCGAGGGTTGGAGTGATTCCCTCTACATCTCGCTCGTGACCTGTGGCGGCACATAGTCCATGATGACGGGATAGTTTTCGCCCTCGCCTAATGCTTTGCGTTTGAAACTCAAGCGAATATTAAGATTTGCGATTTCATTTTCTTGCCCAATGCGCTTGCTGTTTTCAATCGACTTCCAATAATGAATGAGTGAATTTTTCTCGTCGTCGAGCATTTCATAAACTGCGCCGATGTTGTTTTCGATAATCGCTAAGTTAGAAAGAAGCCGCGCATGCAGATTGTTGCCGGGTTCAACACGAGTCAATGTTTTGACTTGCGCGATATATTTATCTTGTGCATAAAAGAGGAGTCCTAACGCACTATCGAGATATTTTTCGCGTTGTGGAGCGTTGGGCTCTTCGACTGCGAGCCGATAATAGCAGTGCGACTGCGCCAAACTCAAATTTGGCAGCGATGCTGCCTTTTCAGGGTCTATCTTTTCCCAGTCTGCAAGTGCCGCACGGTAGTCATTGCGCACAAATTTTGTCCACCCAGAATAATACAAGAGCTCTGTATTGGTTTTTGTATCGAGCCCGCCTTGACGCTCTGCATCTTCAAATTCATTTTCGATTCGATCAAGCTGCGCTAAGAAAGCATTACGGCCTTCGTCCGTTTGCGAACGGTATTTTTGTACCTCTTTCAAACGCAACCAAGTTTGCGAATCGGCCAAGTCACGCACTGCATCCAAATACATCGCCTTGCCCATATTGAAAGAAATTTTTCCCACGCTCGCCTCAGATAGCGTTTCGTCTTCTTCTCTTTCGCCTAACTCTGCAAGACTTTCAGGCGTGCTCAATTCTTTGGCTTGCTTGAGAAGTCCCATTGCATCGGTATAGTTGCCCATCTGCATGAGAAGCTCTGCTCTGTCGTTCAGTGCCATGAAGTGTCGCGGGTTGTAATAGAAAGCGTATTCAAATTGTTTGAGGGCCATGCGTACTTGGTTCTTGTCTTTTGCATAAGCGCGCGCACGCTGGTAGTACCCTTCTGCAAAACGCGAACCTTCATGCGTGACGCCAAAGTTATCTGTTTCAGAAGAATTAAAAATCGAATTGAGCAAATCGTCTGCGCGGGTTTTGAGCTCTTGACCTGTAATCATATTTTGTGGGGAGATATTATACTTGATGCGTAATTCGTTCTCTTTGGGCAAGTCGATGTAAAAAGCAGCGAGGCGTGCTTTGAGGTACATCGGTAACTTCGCCTCCAGTTTATTTGCTCGCAAGAGCGTGTGCTGCTGAATCACCAAGCGCGGATCGTCGTTCAAGGCAAAGAGCTTCAAGAGAGCCTTCATGATGCCGGCGTTCGCCGCGACATTCTTGGGCTCTTTGTCGACAATCTTCTTGTAGTAATCGAGTGCGCGGTCATATTCTTTCTCATGGTAAAAAATATCGCCGATGCCCATGACGGCGCGGTCGAGAACCTGCTCTTTCTTGAACGTAGGCATCGCCGGGGTCGCCATAAGAATGCGGCGATAATAGTCGGCCCCCAAAAAATTATTCTTGTAAGGTTCTCTTGCAAACCGAGGCGACGGGTTGCTATGGAACGAACCTAACGCCAAAAGGACGAGTGCCTCGTCTTTAGCGTTATCTAAATGAGACACGACGTATGCGCCTTTTTTTCGTAACGCTAAATCCGTCCCATTGACTTTGATTGTTTTTTCGTTTCCAGCATATTTAACAACGGGCACGCGCTTGAGCGCACCAAAAATTTCGGCGCTCGAACGCACTTCGGTGTCGCCGACTTTCACGGACGGTAAATTGCCCACGAGGCTCACTTCACCGAAAAGCTTGCCGAATGCTTCGGCATAAAGACCTTTATAGCGGTAGGCGTCTGCGTACTGCAAATAAGCGTATGTATCGTTCTTGTAGTAGTTCAATGCGCGCTCAAATTGTTTTTCTGCCTCGGGTATAGCGCTCCTACCAGACGTCATAATCATGCCGCGCCCTTTCTCGACAGCGTTTCGATAGAACATGGGTTTGAGAAGGGCGAAATATACCCCGCCCACGAGTGTCAGTGCAAGAAACGCCGCAATCGCTCCGAAGCGAGTGAGTCGGATGATGCGTTCTTGTCGCTTGAGGCCATCGTCAGTATACTCGGGACGCGCCATGATGATGCGCGGTCCTTCTTTATCCGAGTCGTCGGTTTCTGGAACGTCCTTAAAATTGCGGCTGTCGAGCCATGCGCCGACTTCGGCGGCTGACGCTTCTTCAGAAAGAATGCGCATGAGTTCTGCAGAATCTGCAGGCTTCATCTCTTCTTCTAAGAGTACGTGGCTTAGCCGACGGCGGAGAGGCAGAGGAAAGGCGCGCAGAGTTTGACGCACCCTCCGCAACGTCTGCGGATCCATCGTGGAACCTTGTTCCTCTGCCAGCGAACTCAAGTCAGAAGAAAGCGACGTGTCGATCCCCGAAGAGCTACCGACAGAAGGGGAAAGATCGTCGAGCGAAGGTGCTGCGGAATCAAAGTTGAAAGCTGTGTCGGGGGTATGGCTCTCGGGAGCAAACGCTGCGCTTTCCAAGCCGCCGCTCTCGGGCAGGCTATCGCCAAAATCAGGCAATGCGTCTGCTGTGGTAGTATCATCGAACGACGGCAATGCGTCTGCTGTAGGAGTGTCATCGAACGAAGGTAACGCGTCGGCTGTGGTAGTGTCATCGAACGACGGCAATGCGTCGGTTGGGGGAGTGTCATCGAACGAAGGTAACGCATCGGCTGTGGGAGTGTCATCGAACGAAGGCAATGCGTCGGTTGGGGGAGTGTCATCGAACGAAGGTAATGCGTCTGCTGTGGGAGTGTCGTCGAACGAAGGTAACGCATCGGTCGCCGGAGTGTCATCGAACGAAGGCAACGCATCGGCTGCGGGAGTGTCATCGAACGACGGCAATGCGTCGGTTGGGGTAGTGTCATCGAACGACGGCAATGCATCCGAAGTTGCCGGAGTCAAATCGATGCCCGCATCGCCCAGATCAAAATCGGTGTTTGTGGCAGGTTCCGCACCGCTGTCTAAAGGAATGTCAAGTGGAACGTCGATGGCGTCCGTTTGCGTGGTTGCGTCAAACGAATCTGCATCGGCCGACAAAATATCGTCAAACTTGGAAAGGTCGGCAATGGGCCGCTTGGGCGCTGCTGGGTCACGTTTCGGTTCACCGGAAACTTCATCGCTATCGGGCGTGAAATCGTCTTGCGGCAGATCTCCGTCGTCTGCGTCTGCATCGTCCAACGCCATCTGCCCGGGTGCTTTCGCAAAAAAACCGGTGAGCTCTTCAATCGACGCAAGTTCTTCCGCCGTATATTCAACCGGAGCCGCAACTTTTTCTTGTTCTTCAGCCATGCTGTTTCTTAAGACCTCTGAAGCCATACCACAGCTTCAGAAATCGGTGGATTATCCCTAAAGTATTTATCGGAATGCCCGAAAATAATTTGAGGGTTTTATGTCGCGTCTTCAACTTGTGCTCAAGGCTGCAATCCAAATGGGTGGGGTTTTCTCTCTTGTGTGGGGAATTATCGGAGCACCTCTTGCGGCCGATGATTTTGATCTAAGTTCTGATTTGTTGGAGAAAGCGCGAGAGAAGACTGAAAAACCGCTCTATGGCGAATACTTAGAGACGATGCGCATAGCAGAAAAGCCGCGCTTCGTGACTTTAATCGATACTTTTCATTATGCGCGTGGGGCGAATATCGACACACGCGGCGTTCTCTTTACATACCAGAATCGAGCGGCCGAAGACGTGCGCTTTGTCGCCGACATTCCGGGGTTTCAACCTCAGCCGATGCGCCGCAATAAATATGGCGTTTGGATTTATTACTACATCCCACCAGAGATTGTGCACGCGTCGCCGACAAAGAAAATTTTATACAAGTTCCGTGTCGACGGTCTTTTCACGGTAGACGACACGCACTCGCAACACGAGAAAGATTCAAGCGGGCATATCGCCTCTGTGTTTCATTTGCTACACGATCAATTTGCGTCGAGCACGGGGGTCTTTGTCTTAGACACGCCGGTCAACTTTGGTCGCGAAGTGCTTTTTCGCATTCCCGCACGCGACGCCGAATCGGTGAGCGTTGCAGGCGATTTTAACAAATGGAACCCGCAACGCGATTTCCTGACGAAGAGCGAAGACGGTTATTTTGAATTGAAGAAAACTATTCCACCGGGTGAATATACGTTTCTTTATCGGGTGGATGGAAAACTGAGTCAGCAGGTAGCCACGCAGAAAAGTAGGATGCATCCCATTTACGGGAGAGTCAACTTTTTGAAAATTCAATAAAACTCAAGTTAGGGGGTATCCAAAAAGTCGGTGGCTGAGTACTCCGGGCTTGGTTTCGATACAAAAAATGCCCGTTTTACGGGCATTTTTCACTCAACCAGCGCGCGGAGTGTATCGAAGCCCGGCTTTTTGGATAGCCCCTAAGTACAGAATATCTTAACTAAAGACGGGACCGATGCGTTCCATGGCCGCCTTCAAATCGGTGCTATCGGGGAATTTCTCCAGCGCAGCCTCTGGTAAGTTAATGACACTGATGTCATTTATGCTCGACGGGGTAAATCCCATAGAGAATCTGCGCCATGGACATTCAACTCGAGAAAGCCAATGCAACGGCGAACTTCACACGCTTTCAAGGACAAAATTCGGGAGGGCATTATGAGAGTTATTTCATGCGCGCCAACGATGCGGCAACGGGGCGTGCGTTTTGGATCCGCTATACGATCTATCAAGGGGAGGTTGGCAAGGGAACAAAAGAAGCAATGGGTGAGTTGTGGGCGATTTTTTTTGAGAAGGGCAAAGAGCCTGCTGCGGCAAAGTCGGAGTTCCCGCTTGCGAACGCCAAGTATTCCAACTCGCACTTCGCGCTCGATTTCGACGGCTCGTCGCTCGACACAACGCATTTGAAGGGCGAGGCGTCGAATTGTGGGGCAAACAAGATTACTTGGGGTCTAAAAATGGCCTCGATGCCCGATGCAAAAAACAAGGCGCCTCTTTTTCCGCTACCGCTTAGTGCGTATGACGCGCCGCTGCCGCGTGCGAAGTTACTCGTCGCGCAGCCTTTTGTGCTCTTTCAAGGCAAGCTGACTGTTAACGGCCAGACAATTTCTATAAGCTCGTGGCAGGGCAGTCAAAACCACAACTGGGGTTCGCGGCACACGGACGAATACGCATGGGGGCAGGTCGCGGGCTTCGATAACGACGCCGATGCTTTCTTAGAAGTCGCCTCTGCGAAGTTAAAGCTCGGGCCGTTCATGACGCCTTATCTCACCCCTATCGTCTTGCGCTTTCGAGGCAAAGACTATGCGCTCAATAGTTATTGGCAGGCGTTTCGTAACAATGCTACGGTCGAATATTTCGATTGGTATTTCTCAGGTGAGTCGACGGATTTCAAACTCGAAGGCAGAATCTACGCTGAAAAAGAAAAATTTGTCGCTCTGCGTTATTACAATCCGCCGGGCGATGTGAAGACGTGCCTCAACACCAAGATTGCCGCATGCGATGTTACACTCACTGAAAACGGCCGCTTGGGCATCACAGCAAAGCTCACCACACAAAACCGCGCTGCGTTTGAAATTCTGACGAGCAAAGACGATCACGCGCTATATGCACGTTCGTAGGCAATGGATGTATTCCGGGTACGAAAGGTCTTTTTTCGCGATGAGGATTGCCTTCCGAGACGTTTCGAGCCCGCCGTTCTCATTTTTTTCGGTGGCTTTTTGGTAGTTAATAAAATAGTCAGGAAGACTCTTGCGCCGGGCATACCGCGCCGCCCAGAAATGATGATTCCGTGCGGAGTACGCCGACCCACGCCGGGGCGAATGCAGATACATCTCGACAAATCGCGGCATGAACACCCGAATCGCAAAGTCGACGAACCGCGAAACCGACTCGCCCGAATGAATCGTCCGCTGCCAAAGCACGCCGTACAAGTTCTTGTCGACTCGCCACGGTCTGATGACGTATTTAGTCTCGTCAGTCTGGATGTTGTACCGCCGTGCGGATGCGGTCCAAGGACCGCCGGAGCGCCAGCGTAACACAGTCTCTTTGCAGAGTCGCGCAATAATCTCGCCTTCGCCCCAGTGGATCCCATGACGCGCAAAAATGAGTTGCGCAGCCTTGAGTCGGCGATACGACTTCTCGCGCAGCGAAACCGATGTCTGATGGTATTCCATAAATACTCCCCTCTATATATTAAATACCAAGAAACCGTGTTTTTTTCTCACAAAATTTGCACTTTTTTTCCAAAAACCAAAAAAAGTGCAGATTATGTAATAACTACCACAAAAAAATGAGCAGTTCGCAAGCGAATTTCCGCCTAAACTCCACGCGAGGTTCTTTTTGGCCTATCTGGTGCACTTGGCGTTTGAATTTGCACCATGGGCATTACGCGCGCCTCGAATAACGTTGACCCGTTCACGCTAAGACTGCAAATGGCTTATGGATCTAAAAGATTTGATAAGCTCGGTTGCGGGCGGCGAAAATTCTCACAGCGATTTAATGGGAGTCGCGAAAGACTTGCTTTCCAGTTCTGGTTCGAGCTCAACACTTGATTCGATCATGGGCGCTCTCAAAGAAAATGGACAAGAAGAAGTTGTGCAGTCATGGGTTTCAAATTCAGATAACTTACCGACAAGCGCAAGTGCTATCAAGAAGGCTTTAGGAAGCGACACCATCGGAAACATTGCCGAAAGCGTTGGAATTTCCAAAGACAAATTACCGGGCATTCTCGTCACGCTGTTGCCGCTCTTGGTCAACAAGCTCACACCCGAAGGCAAAGAACCTACCGGTAACGGCTTACTGGGTACTGGGATGAGTCTCCTCAAGGGTTTGCTATAGAGGTCTGAACATGATTTTTAAACTCATTGTGATGTTCGCGCTCTTTTGTGCGCTGATGTATATTTTGCGAATGCTGATGCCTGCGTTCCAAATCGAAGTGGGAGCGATTCCTATTGCGGCGCTCGTTCTCGTCGCAGTGAACGTCGTTGTCGGCATCTTGCTCGGCGGCAGCGCAAATATTCTCAATATCTTGACTTTAGGCATTGTAAAAAAAATGCTGAACTTTATTTCTCTCGGTCTCTTCAGTCTCCTCATCGGCTTTATTTTTAACGTCATCATCTTCTGGGTGGCAGACCGCCTAAGCGACCGATTCACCATTAAGACGGGTAGGACCCTGCTCATTAGCGCGGCAGCGTTGCAGTTCACGAATTTCTTGCTCGGCCGTTTCTTCTGATAAAATATTGCAGCGCGCTTCCATTTTATTCCACCGTTGTGGGATTGACACCGTCGAGACACTCTCCGGGCTCGATGCGGTAATTTTTGGAGACGCGGCATACTCGAAAGACTTGTGGCGGGGCGAGTTGGCGGTTTCTTCAAACCAGGTATGGCTCGCAGAAAAAGCGGGCGAGGCCGTGGGGTTCTTAAGTGCAGGGCAAAGCGGCCTCGATTTAGAAATCCGTAAAGTGGGCACGTTGCCCGTCTTTCAAAGGCAAGGTATCGCTTCGACACTTCTCCAGCACCTCATCGAAACGAATAACGGAGCAGAGCGGCTCCTCATCGACGTATCCCACACAAACGAAGCGGCGCTTGCGTTTTATGAACGCTGGGGCTTTGCCCGCATCCACCGGCGTCCTCGTTATTATTCCGACGGCAGCGATGCGATTGTTATGGAGAAAGGATTGGCTGGCGGTTTGTAATAGTTATTACATTTCTATTGTGAGCCTGTGCGGGAACTCATTGGTACAATTTTTTCTGCGCCAAGCCCACGCTAATCAGCG
>CAUJII010000065.1 GCA_963205035.1 Spirochaetota bacterium | reverse complement strand
TATGTCGAGGAGCGCAATTTTCTCCCCCTCGAAACCAATCCCGAGACGATTGACGCAATCCTCCTTACTCACGCACACATCGACCATTCGGGACTCATCCCACGGCTCTATAAAGAAGGTTTTCGCGGCACGATTTTTTGCACGAAACCGACTGCCGCGCTTTTGGGAGTTATCTTGCCCGACGCGGGTCATATTCAAGAAGAAGATTTTTACAGGCGTTCTAAGAAAGAACTCAAGAAGCTGGGACTTACAGAACCGCTTTTTACGCGCGAAGACGGCAACCGTGCCACAGCTTTGGTGAAGAGTGTTCCCTACAACCGCACTTTCCGCGTGGGGCCTTTTAGCGCGTCTTTTACATGGGCGGGACATATTTTGGGAGCGGCTCATCTGCGGCTTGCCGTCAAAGACTTGAGCATCGCGTTCAGCGGCGACATCGGCCCCGAGAGTGCCTTTTTTCATAAGCCACTTAAGAAAATGAAGCCGGCCGAATACATTGTAACCGAGTCGACGTATGGCAACCGTGTGCGCGAAGAGGAGGACTACGAGAAAAAATTTATCGACGCTGTGCGTTATGTCTTGGCGCGTCGCGGCATGCTTGTCATCCCCGCGTTTGCGGTCGGTCGTGCGCAGACGGCTCTTTTTGTTTTGCACACACTTATTAAGAAGAAAAAAATTCCGGAGCTTCCGATTGCGCTCGATTCGCCGATGGCCGTCAAGGCGACCGAGATTTACCGCAAGTTCCGCAACGAGCTTTCGTCTGAGGTTGTGCGTTCGGGCTTTTTTCAATTTCTTCGTTCGAGGCATGTGAAGTTCATTCAAAGCGCCGAGGAAAGCAAGGCTCTTGCCGACTCGCCGGGCCCCGGCATCATTGTGAGCGCGTCGGGCATGTGCAATGGCGGTCGGG
This sequence comes from Spirochaetota bacterium, assembly GCA_963205035.1. Taxonomy (GTDB): domain Bacteria; phylum Spirochaetota; class Leptospiria; order Turneriellales; family Turneriellaceae; genus Turneriella. The sequence continues at coordinate 43,043 of CAUJII010000065.1, read as the reverse complement.
TTCTGCACCACTTAGAGCGCCGCTTGGGAGATCAGCGCAATGCAATTCTTTTTACAGGCTATGCGGGAGTGGGCACTCTCGCGCACGAGATACTCAAAGGCACAAACCGTGTCACCATTTTTGGGATGGATACACCGGTGCGCGCCATGGTTTCGCAGGTGCAGGCTTTTTCAGCACACGCCGACCAGCGGGGCCTTCTGTCCTGGATGCGGCAGTTCAAGAAAGAAGAGGTCCGCCGTATTTTCATCAACCACGGTGAAGACGAGGCGCGCGAAGGTTTGGCCAATGAGTTGCGTTTCATGCAAGCGCCGGTCGAGCTGCCGCGCTATGAAAGCACGTACTATCTGCCCGTCCACGCTCTTCGTTAAGACTTACAACGTGGTATTCATCCCACAACCCAAAAATTATTGCCAGCGACCTGAGAAATCGTTAAAATGAAATGGGCGAAGAACAGGCGCAAAGCGTACAGTTTCATCGCCCAAGATCAAGATAAATAGGTATAAAATTCCCTATTACAAGGAGCAAATTCAATGAGCGAAGTTCTCGACGTGACACAAATTCCCCATTTCCAAAGGCATGCGACTATTTTTGAAAGGTTCACCTCACTCAAGGTCGGCGAGTTTTTCATTTTGAAAAACGACCACGACCCGGTTCCACTGCACCACCAATTCGACGCGCACTTTCCCGGCACGTTTACGTGGGATTATCAAGTCCGCACACCGGGCGATTTTCAGATCAAAATTTCTAAATCCGCTTAACGCCTAAACTCTAACGCGGGTCAACGCATGCACCGTAGTCTATTCTTTTGAATAGTCGAAGAGGTGTGATTTTTCGTTGGCGCGCGTTAGCTCTGCGAAACTGCGCAAGACATTCACACGCGGCAAATTCGCAAGCAGCGTTTTTCCATAACTCTTCTGCCAGATACGGCTATCGAGGAGGGCGACTACACCCTTATCTTTTTCCGTGCGTATCAGGCGACCGAATGCTTGGCGCAGCATCGTCGACGCATGCGGCAGCGAGAGATCAAAGAAAGGTTTTTTCCCTTGCGCTTCAAGTCGGTCGCTGCGCGCCTTGAAGATGGGGTCGTCGGGCGGGGTAAAAAGCAGCTTGGTGATAATGAGGAGTCGCAACCCGTCGCCCGCAATGTCGATACCTTGCCAGAACGACTGCGATCCCAAAAGCACAGATTCTTTGTCGTTACGGAATTTTGCGAGCGCGTCTTGCGCTCCGTCTTCGAGTTGTGAAAAGATGGGAATGTCGGTCGTCTCCCGCAGTCGCGCCTTCACTTGATTTAGATAATAATTCGAGGTGAAAAGAACGAGTGCTCCACCGTGGGATGTCTCGACCAATGCGCGGATTTCTTCGCTCAAGAGATCGAAATAATCAGATAAGACCTCGGGAGGCGCGCCGTGCTCGGGAATGAGCAAGTGTTCGGGCGCATAGAGCGCGGCGTGTTCGCGGTAGTTAAAGGGCGAAAAGAAAATATTACAGTCGATGCTGCCTTCTTCGGCTTTCGGCAGAGCTTCTGTCAAGAAGCGGTTAAAAAAACCTTTCTGTACGAGTTCCGATTTGAGTTTGGGGAAATTTCCGAAAGGCCAGTAACCGATCGTCGCCGAGGTATAAAGCCTAAGCTCAGGCATGAGGTCGGCCAAGGTTTCGCCTAAATTCAACCGGCATGCGTGCAGAAAAAATTTTTCATTGCGTTTCTCCGCCCAGTAGACCGTGTTTTCGTCCGTCGGTTTGTCGTAGTCTTTCGCGAAAGACGCCATCTTCTGTAATTGCTTTGCCTGTGCATTGACATTCGCTTGCAGCGCAGCGTCGAGATCGTCTCCCTTGAGTTTTTCAAATTTTTCTGAAAGCTCGCGCAAAGGTTCTGCGATCTCCGGCGAGTCCGCAAGCTTCGAGCGGATGAGGGTGGTACCGTTCTCTTTGAAAGTCAGATCGCATTCGACTTCCCAGCGCGAGAAGAAATTCTCCCAACGCTCTTGGGCGAGCGATAAGAGTTCTATGGCTTCTTGCATCTCTTCGCCTTGGATTCCCGTATGCTGCAAGAGAGTCTTGTCCGCATGTTTCTTGAAGTCTTGAAACTCATGCCGACCGAAGCTCGCGGTGAAAATAGAATAGCCCGTTTTGATGAGGCCGTGCGCTTCGTCGATGACCACAGCGCCATATTCGGGCAAAGTGCGCTTGTCGTTCAAGAGATGATACAACAAGAGGTGGTGGTTCGCCACCAAAATTTGCGCATCTCCCCATTTTTTTCTCTCACGGTAATAGTTACACGTTGCATAGTGCGGGCAACGCTGCGCTGTGCAGCCGTCGCTGTCGCGTGTGATAAGAGACCAAATCGCTTCGGGAAGGCGGGGCGCGTCTTCAAAACGACTACCCGAACGCGACGGGTCGAGAATCACTTCGTTCGCCCAGTCGCGCAACTGTTGCAAGGCCGTATCGTCGATTGAGTCTCGAAACGTGCCGTCCCTCAGCATGTCTTCAAATCGAAGACGGCAGTAATAATTTGAAGAGCCCAAGCAGAGCTCGTAACGGAGCGTTTGGTCTAATGCGCGTTTGAGAAACGGTAAATCTTTCTGATAGAGTTGCCATTGCAATGCCTTCGTTTCTGTGGCAATCAAAACGCGCTCGCCTGTCAAATAATTGAACGCAAGCGAGGCGACCATATACGCAAAAGATTTCCCCACGCCGGTCGCCGCTTCGATGACTACACTCCGCTCTCTATAAAACGAGCGTAAAATTTGCTGCGCCATCTGCACTTGCTCTTCGCGCATTTCATAGCCTGGGAGCTCTCGGCCAATTTTTTCAAATGCCTGCTCGCAAATTTTTGCAAGCGTCTTGTCTTTGAGTGAGTGTTCCTCGAGCGCAACTTCAACCGCGTCGCCTTGCGTGGTTGAAAGTTCTTCTAAATCGCACCAAGGCGGGATGCGTCCCGGTGGCGCGTCGATTAACTCTTCGTCTGCCATGAACTATGCTCTCACTTCATTGCCGTCGAGTGCTGAGTTCGCGAGATAGTCGGCGATTTGGTTTTTCTCGCGGCGCACATGCACCCAAGTGGGCGCGACTGCCGCTGCAAGGTCTTGCGCTTTCGAGAAGAGTTCTTTCAAGTTTTCGTTCTTCACTTTGTACTCACGACGCATTTGTTTTATGATGAGCTCGCTATCTGAAAAAATTGTGGGATTGACATAATCTCGCTCGTTGCACATTTCGAGAGCGCGGATAATTGCCGCGTACTCCGCTTCGTTGTTTGTAGCAAGTCCAATTTTTTCTGCAAGCTTAAAAAGACTTGTGTCTGCGCCTTGTCTGAATGTCTTAAGCGAGGTGTCGCTGCCTTCGTTAAACGCAATAACTCCCAAAGATGCGTTGCCTGGGTTGCCACGCGATGCGCCGTCGCAAAAAATAATTACCTTCTCTTTACTCATGTTCGTTAGTCGTGGATGCAGCGCCAAGTGTGGTTCGCGATTTGTTTTAGTGGGATTTCTTTCAAACACGCGTCTTCTCGAACAGAGCACCGGGGTTCAAACGCGCAACCCTGTGGAATTGTCGCCAAGGACGGGGGAGTTCCGTGAATCGCGTGGAGTTTTCGGCCTCGCTCGATATTTGTTACAGATGCCAAGAGCGCTTTTGTGTAAGGATGCTTTGCGCCGTTGAAGATTTCTTCAACGCTGCCCGTCTCGACAATTTCGCCGGCGTACATGACGGCGACGCGGTGCGCGAGTTTTGCGACTACGCCCAAATCGTGCGTAATAAAGATAATTGCTGTGTGTTCGTTTTCGTTAATCGAACGCAAGAGGCGCAGAATCTGCGCTTGGATCGTTACATCGAGCGCAGTCGTCGGCTCGTCTGCAATGAGGATTTCTGGCTTGGCAGCGAGCGCCATCGCAATGAGGATGCGTTGCCGCATCCCGCCGGAGAGCTGAAAAGGATAGCTCTTGAGGCGCAACTCTGCTTCGGGTATGCCGACTTGTGTCAGAAGCTCGACGGCGCGTCTTTGCAATGCGTCGCCCGAAAGGTTTGCGTGGAGTGAGAGCACCTCGGCCAACTGGAAACCGACGGTGAAGACGGGATTCAATGCAGTCATCGGCTCCTGAAAAATCATGGCGATTTTCTTGCCGCGTATCGACCTCATTTCGTTTTCAGTTTTTGTGAGAATTTCATCACTCTCTAAGAAGACCTCACCACGGATTTTAGCTTCTTTGCCGTGGAGTTTGAGAAGGCTTAGGCCCGTGACCGATTTCCCGCTCCCTGATTCGCCGACAATTGCGAGGATTTCTCCCCGCTGCAAACTGAAGGAAACATTGCGTAGCGCATAGACGGTTCTTTCAGGGGCGATAAATTCAAGGTTTAACCCTTTTACCATGAGCAAAGGGTCGACGTGCATGTGCGGAGGCATTCGAGTCGCTCAGGTTTCTTCCACGGGGTAGGGTGTAAAATCCTTAATACGATTGACGCCTTGTTTCCGCTTTAATTCTCGCTAAGATAGACACGAAGGTGTCTTTTTTTATTGCTCTTTTCAAAAGCGCAATTTGAAAATGGAGGAGTGGCAGAGTGGTCGATTGCGGCGGTCTTGAAAACCGTTAGGCCTTCGCGGGTCTCGTGGGTTCGAATCCTACCTCCTCCGCAGACAGATGCCAGAAGACGGAAGACAGAGGACAGAAAGATGCGGGGAGTCAACTCTCCGATTACTTGGCCATCTGTCGTTTGTTGTCCGGCGGCTGGAATGGAGCGGTGGCTGAGAGGTCGAAAGCGGCAGTTTGCTAAACTGTTGTACTAGGTAACTGGTACCGAGGGTTCGAATCCCTCCTGCTCCGAAGGACAGGATGCGCAAGGTTTTCGCGGCACAGGACGTGCCTCTTTGCGAAATCCTAAGGACAGGATGTCCGAGGTTTTCGCGGCACAGGATGTGCGTTTTTGCGAAATCCGAAGCGCACGGATGCGCAAGGTTTTCGCGGCACAGGATGTGCCTCTTTGCGAAAACCGAAGACGGAGGGAGAGGGTAGAGGTCAAAATAGGACACGTGAAACAGGCTGCTTGTGCGTCTGTCATCTGTCTTCTGACCTCTGTCCTCTGCCTCGCCCACGTAGCTCAGTCGGTAGAGCATTTCCATGGTAAGGAAAAGGTCACCGGTTCGATTCCGGTTGTGGGCTAAACAGATGACTGTCGACAGAGGGCAGAAGGCAGAAAGATTGCGGAACGATAACTTCCGAAATTCTGTCATCTGTCATCTGTCCTCGGTCTTCTGAATAGGGCAGTAGTTCAACGGTAGAACGACGGTCTCCAAAACCGTTAGTGAGGGTTCGATTCCTTCCTGCCCTGAAGAAAAAATTCGAGGGGGATTTATGAAAAGGATTTGGCAATTTTTCAAAGAGGCGAAAGCAGAACTCAAGAAAGCAACCTGGCCGACATGGGATGAAGTCTCTCGGTCGACAGTCGTCGTGTTTGTGACGGTTATCTTGTTCGCCTTCATGCTCTATCTCGTCGATAACGGCATCGAGCATGCGTTCGCTGCAATCATGGGCGGTTGAGATGGCGATGGATTGGTACGTTGTGACGACGCTTTCGTCGCACGAAGATAAAGTAAAAAAACTTCTCGAGCGGCAGAAGACCAAGTGGCCCGATGGTGCCAAGGTCGGCCAAGTCAAGATACCCCTCCACGAAGTCGCAGAGCTTCGCGGTGGCAAAAAGCGCGTCATCAAGAAAAAACTGATGCCGGGCTATGTTTTTATCGAGGCAGAATTGAGCGACGAGCTGCAGCAACGGATCCGTTCGCTACCGGGAATTATGGGATTCGTCAGCACAGGGGTTGACCCGCAGGTTTTGAGCGAAGAAGAGATGCATTCGCTCTTCACTGAAATCGGTCCTACGACGGCGGACGACAAGCAGGCAACGCGTATCCTCTTTAATAAGGGCGATATTGTGCGGATTGTCGACGGCCGCTTTACTGGCTGGCAAGGTACAATCGATAACGTGATGCCTGAAAAGGGCAAAGTGGTCGTTATGGTCGAGATTTTCGGTAACGCGAATCCAGTTGAGTTAGATTACCTACAGGTAACTAAAATATAGTTTGCGCTATGTCGCGAAAATGTAAATTGGCAGCTCGCAAGGTTAGATAAGGTTATCCATGGCAGCAAAAAAAATCATAGCACAAGTTAAGCTCCAAATTCCCGCCGGCAAGGCGAATCCCGCCCCGCCTGTGGGTACTGCGCTCGGTCCACAAGGTGTAAACCTGATGGAGTTCTGTAAGCAATTCAATGCAAAAACACAGGCGCAGACCGGAAGTATTATCCCGGTGATTGTCACTGTCTTTTCTGACCGCTCTTTTACTTTCATCACAAAAGTTCCACCCGCGAGCGATCTCATCAAAAAGGCAGCAAAGATTGAAAGTGGTTCTAAGGTCCCGAACAAAGAAAAAGTCGGAGCTCTCACCAAAGCGCAGCTTGAAGCGATTGCGAAGCAAAAAATGCCCGACCTTAACGCGAACGACATTGAGGCGGCGAAGCTGATTATTGCCGGCACTGCTCGTTCAATGGGAGTCACCGTACAGGGGTAATATGGCGAAGCATGGTAAAAATTACCGCCGCGCGGCGGAGAAGATCAATCCTGAAAAAGAGTATTCACTTCTTGAAGCGATGGCTCTCCTGAAAGAGGCGTCGTATACAAAATTTGACTCAACTCTTGAAGGGCATTTTAACATCCGTTACAAAAGCATGCAGAACGTCCGTGGGATTGCCCAACTCCCGCACGGCACAGGCAAGAAGGTCAAGATTTTGGTTTTTGCAAAAGGCGAAAAGGCCGAAGAAGCGCGGGCAGCGGGTGCCGACTTTGTGGGTGACGACGATTTGATCCAAAAAATTCAAGGCGGCTGGGTCGATTTTGATTTCGTCGTCGCAACACCCGACATGATGAAAGATGTTGGCAAGCTCGGTCAGGTCTTGGGCAAGCGTGGTCTTATGCCGAAACCCAAGTCGGGCACAGTGACGCTCGACATCAAGGGCATCATTGCACAGTTGACTTCAGGTCGCATTGAATACCGCGCCGACAAAACGGGCGTTGTGCATGTCCCGATGGGGCGTCTCTCGTTCAGCCCCGAGCAGCTTAAGACAAATGCTGAAGCCGTTTTTCAAGCCATCCTTAAAGATAAACCCTCGGATGCAAAAGGGGATTATGTCGTCGGTATGTATGTCGCGGGAACAATGACTCCTGGCATCAAAGTCAACATCAAGGAAATGCGTTAAGCGGAGCGACTATGCCATCACAAGTTAAAACGAATCTCAAAGAAGAATACGCTCAGATATTGAAAAAGACGCCTAACTTTGTCGTCACTCAATACCAAGGGCTCGATGTTGCGCAGATGGGCCAACTCCGCAAAAAATTGCGCGATGCGGGCGGCTCATACAAGGTCGTCAAAAATAACGTTTTTGGATTAGCGCTCAAAGAAGCGAACGCAGCGAAAGATTTTCCTGACTCTGCATTGGTCGGGCCAAACGCAATCGCATTCGCAGGCGAAGACGTGCCCGCAGTCGCAAAAGTCTTGCGCGATTTTAGCAAGGAAAACGATAAACTCAAATTAACCGCTGCAGTCATGGAAGCGCAATACTATGACGCAAAAGGTGTAATCACCATCGCGGATCTTCCATCCCGCGAGCAGGTTCTGGCGCAGTTGGCAGCGATGCTCAACTCGCCAGCGACGAAAATAGCAGGCACACTCTCGAATATCATGGCGTCTCTCGCGCGTGGCATCAAGAGTGTTGCAGAAAAGAATGGAAAATAATTGTCTTAGTAGAGATACTTAAGAGTCTATTTAGGGGAAAGTAAAGGAGTTAGTATGGTACAGGAATTGTTAGACAAAATTGGCTCGCTCACAATCGTGCAAGCGGCAGAGCTTGTAAAAGCAATGGAAGAGAAATTCGGTATTTCAGCAGCCGCGCCGGTTGCAGTTGCTGTGGCGGGCGCTCCAGCAGCGGGTGGCGCAGCAGCAGCCGAAGAGAAAACAGAGTTCAACGTTGTTCTCGAAGGTTTCTCAGGCGACAAGAAAGTTGACGCTATCAAGAAAGTGCGTGAAATCACAAACCTCCCTCTTATGGACGCAAAGAAGCTTGTTGAAGGCGGCAATGGCGTTCTGAAAGAAGGTGCATCGAAAGAAGAAGCAGAGAAAATCAAAAAAGAAATTGAGGCGTTGGGCGGCAAGATCGCGCTCAAGTAATGCCCAAACCGTTGATTCGTTCTTTGTTTATTTATTTTGGCTTAAGGATAGTTCAAGTATTGACTTCTGGGCACAGTGTGCTGAGAAGCCTCGGGGTAGTTATTCGTTCAAGCGACCATGCTTGCGAAGGGTGTGAACTTGTTTGAAGGCACGCCAAATTCTCTGAAACTCAATATCTTGACTGGCCTTGAGCCATTATCTGTTCTAATCGGAGTTCAAGAGGAGTAAAATGCCAGCATCGCAGCCTGTTATTGTCGGCGAGGATACATCGTCGTTCAAAATTACCAACTTTGGGAGAATTAGGAAATCGTTAGATATCCCACCTCTCATTGAAGTACAGACAACTTCCTACCACGAGTTTCTCCAGTTGGATACTCCCATGGCGAAACGTAAACGCCTCGGACTTCAATCTGTTTTTGAAGATAGCTTTCCTATCGAGAGCTCGAACGGCGACGTGATTCTGGAATTTGTCGAATACACTTTAGGCGAACCGAAACGCGATATTTGGGACTGCAAAGTCAACGGCGTCACGTACGCAGCGGCGCTCAAGGCGACGATTCGCCTTATCGCTATTGAAACCGGCGAAGTCAGAGAACAAGAAGTCTACATGGGGGATCTCCCTATGATGACACCGACCGGAACTTTCATCATCAACGGTGCCGAGCGCGTGATTGTGAATCAGTTGCACCGGTCACCCGGTATCTTTATTTTCTTCGATGAAGCAAAAAATATTTTTTCTTCGCGTATTATCCCCGACCACAAAGGCTCGTGGCTCGAATTTGAGATGGACGCAAAAGGCGTGCTCATCGCACGCATCGATCGACGCAAGAAATTTCCTTTTACGCTGCTTCTTAAATCGTTAGGGTATGGCACCGACGAACAGATTTTGCGTCTATTCTACGATTCGGAAGAGTTGACTGTCAAAGGCGTTCAAAATAAGACACTCCAAAAATTCTTGAATCGGCGCGTTCTAACCGACATCGCGCACCCCGAAACCGGAGAAATTCTGGTCGAGGCGGGGCATGCCTTGAACGAAGACAACCTGGACATGCTCAAGGATGCTAAGATCGAAAAGATCGAGTTGATCGTGAACAAGGGCTCGGTCGATCACCGCGTCGTCTTCAATTCATTAGACAAAGATGGCGTCAACTCGACTGAAGAGGCACTCGTAGAATTCATCAAGCAGCAAAAGCCTCTCGATTACAGTGCAGACCACGGCGACGAAGAGAAGCGCTTGAAAAACTTAGAGCGTGCAAATGCGGAACTCCACCGCTTGTTTTTCGACCCAAAGACATATAACATGGGAAGCGTAGGCCGTTACAAAATTAACGCACGCTTCAAACACCTGAATGGAAAAGAATTTGGTGACGATGTGACAACGCAAACGCTGCGCCCCATCGATATTGTTGAGACGTGCAAGTATATGGTCAACCTCATCCATGAGGTCCCGGGGTATCAATACGACGACATCGACCACTTGGGTAACCGCCGCGTTCGTACGGTGGGCGAGTTGCTCACGACACAACTCAAGGCCGGGTTTAGCCGCATGGAGCGCGTCGTCAAAGAGCGCATGAGCATGAACGACGTCGATGTGATGACGCCGCAGCTTCTTGTCTCGATTAAGCCCATCACGGCGGTGATGAACGAATTTTTTGGTGCAAGCCAACTTTCTCAGTTCATGGACCAGACGAATCCGCTCTCAGAAATTACACATAAACGCCGCTTGAACGCGTTAGGGCCCGGGGGACTTACCCGTGAGCGTGCAGGCTTTGAAGTGCGCGACGTGCACTATACGCACTACGGCAGACTTTGCCCCATCGAGACGCCCGAAGGTCCGAACATCGGTCTCATTACTTCGATGGCAACGTATGCGCGACTTAACCCATACGGCTTTGTTGAAACGCCGTACCGCGTCGTCGAAAAGGGCCGCGATACTGGCAAGTCGATGTTTTTGTCTGCAAACGAAGAAGACCACTACGTTGTTGCGCAAGCCAACGCACTCCTAGACGACAACGGCGCATTCCAAGACAAATTGGTGAGCTGCCGTTATAGGGGAGACTTCCCTTTGAAGTCTCCCGATGAAATTCAGCTCATGGACGTGTCGCCGACGCAGGTGATTTCGCTTTCGACAAGTCTCATTCCTTTTCTTGAGCACGACGACGCGAACCGTGCTCTCATGGGTTCCAACATGCAACGCCAAGCGGTGCCGCTGATGAATCCCGATATGCCTTATGTCGGTACCGGCATGGAGCTCCCCATCGCTTACGATTCGGGTGTCTGCATAGTTGCCGACCACGACGGAGTCGTGACAAAAGTCGATTCAGACGCAATCGAAGTCGAACGCGAAGACGGAACGAAAGATAAATACCGTTTGGTGAAATTCAAACGTACGAACCAAAGCACGACGTTGAACCACCAAGCGCTTGTCGGTTGCCACAACGCACCCGAAAACGGCAAGATTACATCGGTTACAAAGCACGAAATTTTGCTTGAGACAGAAAATGGTAAAGTTTTTCGCTTTCCGCTCCAAACATTCCAAGGCGCGATGAAAGCGATGGTGAGCGAAGGTGCGTTTGTTTACCGTGGGGATTTGCTTGCGGGTGAAATTATCAAAGGCAGACTAAACCAACCCAACAAGAACGTTGCACGCAAGGCAACAATTTTGGCGGACGGTTTGGCGACACGCTATGGCCGTTTAGCTCTGGGAAAAAATATCACTGTCGCTTTTATGCCATGGGATGGCTATAACTTTGAAGACGCGATTATTCTTTCCGAGAAGCTTGTGAAAGAAGATACATTTACAAGTATCCATATCGAAGAATTTGAAATCCAAGCGCGCGAGACAAAACTCGGGCGTGAAACAATTACACGCGACATTCCGAATATCAGCGAGCGCGCATTCCGCGACTTAGACGATGAAGGCATTATCCGTGTGGGCGCGGAAGTCCGTGCCGGCGACATCTTAGTGGGAATGGTTACTCCTAAGGGAGAAACAGACCTTACACCGGAGTACAGACTCTTGCACTCGATCTTTGGCGAGAAAGCAAAAGAAGTGCGCGACTCATCTTTGCGCGTCCCCAACGGACACACAGGCATTGTCGTCGACATCGTGCGCTTCAGGCGCGAAGCGGGCGACGAGCTCCCTGCGGGTATCTTTGAAGCAGTCAAGGTTTACGTGGCGCAAAAACGTAAGATCTCTGTCGGAGATAAAATGGCAGGCCGCCATGGTAACAAGGGCGTTGTCTCGACAATTCTGAACGAAGCAGATATGCCGATGCTGCCCGATGGAACTCCCATCGACATTGTGTTGAACCCGTTAGGGGTACCTTCGCGGATGAACTTGGGCCAGATTTATGAAACTCAGCTCGCGTACATCGGCCGTGCGTTAGGAATATATTTTGAAACGCCGGTATTCGACGGTGCAGAATGGCCAGACATTCAAGAGTATGCGCAGAAAGCCAAGGTGAGCCCCGATTCAAAAATCCGTTTGCGCGATGGACGCACCGGCGAGGCGTTTGAGCAACCTGCGTTTGTCGGTACAATTTACATGTTAAAACTCCACCATATGGTCGAGGACAAAATGCACGCACGCTCGACAGGCCCGTACTCGCTCGTCACCCAACAACCGTTGGGTGGTAAAGCTCAGTTTGGTGGCCAGCGCCTCGGAGAAATGGAAGTCTGGGCGCTTGAGGCATACGGCGCAGCGCACACGCTGCAAGAACTTTTGACAGTCAAGTCTGACGACATGCAAGGTCGTGCGCGCGTCTACGAATCGATTGTCAAAGGCATTCACGCTATTAAGCCCGGAGTGCCAGAGAGCTTCAACGTCCTCATTCGCGAGATCCGTTCGTTGGCGTTGGATATCACAATCCTCGACCGTGAAGATAGGCCGATTGAAATTGCCGACATGGAAGACGAGTTTTCACGCATCCGCCGTCGCATCAAAGTCGACTCGGTAGAAAATAATTGAGAGCGAGCTTTAAGGAGAAAAAATGAGAGAATTTCATGATTTTAATAAAATCCGTATCCGTTTAGCGTCTCCCGATAAGATACGCGAATGGTCGCATGGCGAAGTCAAGAAGCCAGAGACGATTAACTACCGCACGTTGAAGCCCGAGCGCGAGGGACTCTTCTGCGAGAAAATTTTTGGAACGACAAAAGATTGGGAGTGCTATTGCGGCAAGTTCAAGTCGATCCGCTATAAAGGGGTTGTCTGCGATAAGTGTGGCGTCGAAGTGACGCACTCCAAAGTGCGTCGCGAGCGCATGGGGCATATCGAGTTGTCGTATCCTATTGCACATATTTGGTATTACCGCACGGTGCCGAGCCGCATCGCTCTTGTTCTCGATATGTCGGCGAACGACATCAAAAGTGTTCTCTACTTCGAGCGCTACGTGGTTTTAGATCCCGCCGAATCAGGGTTGGAGTTCAAGCAACTCATCACGCAAGAAGAGCATGGTCGTTTGGTGGAGCTTTACGGCGATAAATTCTACGCTTCGATTGGCGCAGACGCGGTTAAAGAACTTCTCGCGATGGTTAACATCGAAGAAGAAATCCGTCTTATTCGGGCAAAAATTGAAACGAAGAAAAAAATTAGCGATAAACGCATCCTGAAGCGTCTAGAAATTCTCGAAGCGTTCCGCGATTCCAATAACCGTCCCGAGTGGATGGTTTTGGATACCATCCCCGTTCTACCGCCGGAGCTCCGCCCGATGGTGCAGCTCGAAGGGGGACGTTTTGCGACCTCCGACCTGAACGATCTTTACCGCCGCGTCATCAACCGGAACAACCGGCTCAAGAGACTTTTGGGACTGAAAGCACCCGACATTATTGTCTCGAACGAAAAGCGTATGCTGCAAGAAGCGGTCGACGCGCTCTTCGACAATAGCCGCCGTAAAAAATCGATCAAAGGAAAAGGCAACCGCCCGCTCAAATCACTTTCCGACATGCTCAAGGGCAAGCAAGGCCGTTTCCGCCAAAACCTCTTGGGTAAGCGCGTCGACTATTCCGGCCGTACCGTCATCGTCGTGGGGCCGGAGCTCAAAATATACCAATGCGGTGTGCCCAAGAAAATGGCTCTCGAGCTCTTTAAGCCCTTCATCATGAAGTGGCTTGTCGACAAAGAGTACACGCAAAACATCAAGTCTGCAAAACGGATGATTGAAAACGAGGAGCGCGAAGTTTTCGAGGGCCTCGAGGAAGTCATTCACGAGCATCCGGTTCTTTTGAACCGCGCGCCGACGCTCCACCGTTTGGGTATCCAAGCTTTCTTGCCGGTTCTGATCGAGGGCAAGGCCATCCAGCTCCATCCTCTGGTATGCCATGCTTTTAACGCGGACTTTGACGGTGACCAAATGGCGATCCACGTACCGCTGTCGCCACGTGCGCAACTCGAAGCATGGCTTCTCATCCTTGCGGCGCACAACCTCCTCAACCCGGCCAACGGTCAGCCGATTGTGGGTCCTACGCAAGACATGATCTTGGGGCTCTATTACCTGACTGCCGATTTGCCTGGAGCCAAAGGCGAGGGTTTGATTTACGACAACATGGATGAACTCCATTACGCTCTCGATAGAGGCGTTGTCGAATACCGTGCGAAGGTGCGCTTCGTTCAGAATGAAAAGATTTTTGAAACAACACCGGGTCGCTTAATTTTCAACCAGTTGTTGCCTCCAAATTATCCTTTTGTTAATAAGGCGCTCACAAATAAATCTGTGAACGAAATTATCGCGGATCTTTATAAACTGCGTGGTGCGGCGATAACGGTAAAATTTCTCGACGCGATTAAGCGTTTGGGCTTTCAATCCGCAACGCGTTTTGCGCCGACCATCTCCATCGACGACGTAAAAATTCCCGAGTCGAAGCCTAAGCTCATCGAAAAGGCGAACAAGGAAGTCGAGCGCGTTGAAACAGAGCACCGCAAGGGCGTCATTACGAACGAAGAGCGTTACAAGAAGGTCATCGACATTTGGACGAACACCAACGAAAAAATTACCGAAGATCTTTTTGCTGTCTTGAGCGAAGACCAGAAAGGGTTTAATCCGATTTACGCGATGGCGGTTTCGGGTGCGCGGGGTTCTCGTTCGCAAATCCGTCAGCTTGCGGGCATGCGCGGTTTGATGGCGAAACCTTCCGGCGATATCATCGAGTTGGCAATTCGCTCGAACTTCAAAGAAGGCTTGGGAGTTCTTGAATTCTATATCTCGACTTCTGGTGCGCGTAAAGGTTTGGCCGATACGGCACTCAAGACCGCCGACGCGGGTTATCTCACACGCCGCTTGGTCGACGTTTCGCAAGATGTGATTATCCGCGAGGACGACTGCGGCACAAAAGACGGTTTTAAGATGAGCGCCGATAAAGAAGGCGAAAAAATTATTGTTCCACTTAGGCAAAAAATTGTCGGCCGCTACTTGCAGCAAGATATCAAAGACCCTAATACCGACGAAATTTTGCATATACGCAACACACTCATCACCGAAGAGATTGCTTCGCAAATCGAAACCATGGGTTACGAGACGATTGTAGTACGTTCGATATTGACGTGCGAATCGGTCACAGGCGTTTGTGCGTGCTGCTATGGCATCGACTTAGCGACTCTTCAGAAGGTCGAGAAAGGCGAGGCGGTCGGAATTATTGCCGCACAGTCGATTGGCCAGCCGGGAACTCAGCTCACGATGCGTACATTCCATATCGGCGGTACGGCAACCACAAAATCGGCAGAAAGCACCGTCAAAGTTCCGTATGACGCGGTTGTATTGCAAATCCAAGGGCGTCTCGTAATGAATCGCCAAAAGCAACGTATTATGGCGAAGCGCGGTTCGGTTGTGATTGCACAAATCTTGGCGCGTTACAATAAGAATCAATTTGAGAGCTTTACTCTCGAAGCGGGAGCCAAGCTCATCAAGGGTGAAGTCTTAGGCAAACTGAAAAATAAAGAAGGTGCCGATTCAATTCTTTATTCACCGGTCGCAGGACAAGTATTCCTCGAGAAGAATGAAATCTATCTCTTGGCGCCTGAATATGCAATCCAATTAGGTGCAGGTTCGGTGCTGCACGTTAAAGAAGAGGCAATCCTCAAAGCGGGTGAGCTTCTTTGCGAATACGACCCTTATAACTCGCTCATTATAGCAACACACAACGGGCGTCTCGAACTCGTCGACGTCGAAGACGGCAAGAACTTGCGCATCGAAGATACCGGCGACCACACTGTCGGTAAGCTCAAGAAAATTGTCGCTTACAAGAATGAAAAACTCGTTCCGAGAGCGCATATTTACGAGAAAGGAAAGCTCATTACAGAGACTCCGTTACCCGTGGGTGCAATTTTGACGATTGAAAACGGTCACAGCGTTCAAGAAGGCGATATTATTGCGAAGATTGAATCAAAAGCAGAGAAGACGCGCGATATCACTGGCGGTCTTCCACGCATCGACGAGCTTTTTGAAGCGCGCCATCCGAAAGATCCATGCCATCTGGCTGAAATCGACGGCGTTTTGAGCGATACCGGCGATATCGTCCGCGACAAGCGCGTCTTGCGGATTATCCCACAAGGTCTTTCAGGTGATGAGGCGGCAGAAAAGACTGTCTCGATTTCGATACCGATGCACAAACAAATTCAGGTGCACGATGGCGAAGTTGTAACGCATGGCGAGCCGCTCGATGATGGAGTTATGGATCCGCACGATATTTTGCGGATTATGGGCGAAGAGATCGCGCAGCGCTATCTCATCCGTGAGATTCAAGAAGTCTATCGTTTGCAGGGCGTTTACATCAACGATAAGCATATCGAGATTATTATTCGCCAAATGATGCGTAAGATCGAAGTGACTGACGCAGGCGATACTTCGTTTGTTCCGATGAGTCAAGTCGATAGAACTCTCTTCAAGAACGAAAATATCCGAGTAGAGCGGAACGGCGGTGCAGAAGCGCGAGCGACGCCTATTTTGATGGGGCTTACCAAAGCGTCGTTGAACTCAGAGAGCTTCCTTTCTGCTGCATCTTTCCAAGAGACAACGCGTGTCTTGACCGATGCGGCAATCAAAGGGAAAGACGACCCACTCGAAGGGCTTAAAGAGAATATTATCATCGGACACTTGATCCCGGCTGGCACGGGTATGCGAGAATACCGTGACGTACGCGCTTATAAAAACGTTATGGGTGACCTCTTCTATACCGAAGAAGAGCTCGATCAAATGTACAACGGGCCAGAGGAAAAAACTCAAGAGTTGCAAAGCGTACCGGCTGGCCGCGCTACAGACGAAGAGCCGAGCGATGACAGCGATGAAGAGTAGACGAGCCTTGCCATCTCTCGGGGGAGCGAGAGATGGCTTCAAGAATACCAGAGAGCAATTGACGGAGTGTCTCCCAAACAAAATTTGCCACCTTAAGGAAAAGTATGCCAACAATTAACCAGTTGATCCGGTTTGGCCGGGAAAGAATGACGGATAAGACAAAGTCGCCGGCGCTCAAATCAAATCCACAAAAACGCGGTGTGTGCACTCGCGTGATGACTGCGACACCCAAAAAACCAAACTCCGCGCTCCGTAAAGTTGCCAGGGTTCGGCTTGTGAACGGCATTGAAGTGACGGCATACATCCCCGGCGAGGGGCATAATTTGCAAGAGCACTCTGTTGTTCTTGTGCGCGGTGGTCGGGTAAAAGATCTTCCGGGCGTGCGTTATCACATCGTGCGCGGTTCTCTCGACACATTAGGCGTCGATAAGAGACGCAGAGCGCGTTCCAAATATGGGGCAAAAAAGCCGAAAGCATAAGGCATAATAAAAATAAAAGAAGAAAATTAAAGAGGATTTATGGCAAGACGTAGAACCAAAAGCCACAAGCGCGATATTCAGCCCGATGGCGTTCATTCGAGTATTTTAGTCCACAAGTTTATCAATGCAATGATGCTCGACGGCAAGAAATCGACAGCTGCCCAGCTTTTCTACAGTGCGCTCGAAAGAGTGCAAGAGAAAACGGGCGTAGGCGGCATGGAGCAATTCGAGAAAGCGATGGAAAACGTGAAGCCGCAGGTCGAAGTCAAGTCGCGCCGTGTGGGTGGGGTGACTTACCAAGTTCCTATCGAAGTTTATCCTGCACGCAAACAATCGCTCGCAATCCGTTGGCTCGTCAACGCCGCGCGCGACCGGTCGGGAAAAACTTTTTCGGATAAGTTGGCGAACGAAATTATGGATGCAGTCAACAATAACGGCGGCGCAGTCAAAAAGAAAGAAGAAGTCAAGCGCATGGCAGAAGCCAACCGCGCATTCTCGCACTACGCGTGGTAGGTGGGTTTTGTGGGCATGTCGAAAATCGTGGGCATGCTTCAAGTTTTAATTTTTAAGGAAAAAAAATGTCAAGACAAGTAGACCTCAAACAGCTCAGAAATATCGGAATCATGGCGCACATCGACGCCGGAAAAACTACGACAACAGAACGCATTCTTTTTTACACGGGTAAATCCCACAAGATAGGCGAAGTGCACGAAGGCGCTGCGA
This sequence comes from Spirochaetota bacterium, assembly GCA_963205035.1. Lineage (GTDB taxonomy): Bacteria > Spirochaetota > Leptospiria > Turneriellales > Turneriellaceae > Turneriella. The sequence goes on along the minus strand of CAUJII010000065.1, from coordinate 25,344 downwards.
CCATGGACTGGATGGAGCAAGAGCGCGAACGTGGTATTACCATCACTTCTGCAGCAACGACTTGCTTTTGGAAGGATTTGAACGGCGAGAAAATTCAGATCAACATTATCGACACCCCAGGCCACGTCGACTTTACTGTCGAGGTGGAGCGGTCGCTCCGCGTCTTAGACGGTGCGGTAACAGCATACGACGGTGTTGCGGGGGTCGAACCGCAGACTGAAACAGTTTGGCGTCAGGCCGACAAGCACCACGTTCCAAGGCTTTGCTATGTGAACAAAATTGACCGCATGGGTGCCGATTTCTTGCGCGCTGTTTCCATGATGAAAGACAGGCTCGGTGCGAACGCAGTGCCTATTCAGTTACCGATTGGTGTCGAGGCTGGCTTTGTCGGCATTGTCGACTTGGTTAAGATGGACGCGGTCGTTTGGTCGGGCGAAGAGCTGGGTGCGAAGTTTGAACGCAAACCCATCCCTGACGACATGAAAGAGATGGCGGAGGAATACCACAACCAACTGGTGTCTGCAGTCGCCGAAGTGAACGACACGCTCACCGAAAAATATCTCGAATCGGGCAATCTTTCGCATGAAGATCTGGTTGCAGGGCTGCGCGAAGGTACGATCGCAATGAAAATTTTTCCTGTGCTGTGCGGCTCTTCTTTTAAGAACAAAGGCGTACAGACTCTTTTGGACGCGGTTGTCGCGTACCTGCCGAGCCCCCTCGATATTCCTCCGGTAAAAGCTTTCAATGTCGATCAAGAAGTGACTGAAGAACCAGCGGCACTGCGCAAGCCCGACGACGCAGAACCTTTTGCTGCGTTGGCGTTTAAGGTGATGGCCGACCCTTTTATCGGAAAACTGACTTACTTCCGCGTCTATTCAGGAACTCTCAAAAAGGGTTCGTATATCATGAATAGCACCAAGGGAATCAAAGAACGCGTTGGGCGCCTTGTGCAGATGCACTCGAATGCGCGCGAAGACATCGAACAAGTTTCGACGGGCGAGATTGCCGCTGCGGTGGGTCTCAAGGACACGACGACTGGGGATACGTTGTGTATCGACACAAACCCCGTTGTCCTCGAAAAGATGAGCTTCCCCGATCCTGTTATCCATATTGCGGTTGAGCCTAAAACAAAAAGCGACCAAGAAAAAATGGGCATTGCTTTGAGCCGCTTGGCCGAAGAAGACCCAACGTTCCGCATCAAGACGGATGAAGAAACGGGCCAAACAATTATCTCCGGTATGGGAGAGCTCCACCTCGAAATTATCGTTGATCGCATGAAGCGCGAGTTCAAAGTCGAGGCGAACGTCGGCAAACCGCAAGTCGCGTACCGTGAAACGATCCGCAAGGCTGTCGAACAAGAAGGCAAGTACATCAAGCAAACCGGTGGCCGTGGTCAGTATGGCCATGTTTGGATCAAGGTCGAACCGATGCCTCCCGGTGGCGGTTATGTTTTTGAGAACAAGATTGTCGGTGGTGTGGTGCCACGCGAATACGTGCAGCCGGTGAACAAGGGCATTGAAGAGGCACTCACGTCCGGCGTCTTGGCGGGCTATCCTGTGGTCGACGTTAAAGTCGCTCTCTTCGACGGTTCGTACCACGACGTTGACTCTTCAGAACTCGCGTTTAAGATTGCGGGCTCGATGGCGTTCAAAGACGCTTGCCGCAAGGCGGGTGCCGTTCTTCTCGAACCGATCATGAAAGTCGAAGTGACAACCCCTGAAGATTACATGGGCGATGTTGTGGGCGACCTCAACCGGCGTCGCGGTAAAGTCAATGCGATGAACCAACGGGGGAATGCACGCGTCGTCGATGCGCTGGTTCCTCTTGCCGAAATGTTCGGTTACGCAACGGAGCTGAGAAGTATCACTCAAGGCCGCGCTGCGTACTCGATGCAGTTTGAACACTACGAAGAAGTGCCGCCGAACATCTCTAAAGAGATTTCAGAAAAGGCGTCAGCGAAGAAAGGTTAGTCTTTTAACCGTATGCAGGTTCGGGTGGGGGCTTGGTTTTGCGCGTAGATTCGCGAAGAACGCCTATGGTGTGTGCTATTTAACTTGGCTGTAGCATAAGCAAAACACCGTCGAGAATTTTCTTAAGCTGGGCTCTTGTTGCTCTGCCGACAAAATCGCCAAGCTGTGATTTGTCCACGGTTACAATTTGAGTGACGATGGCGACGCTATCCTTCGCGAGTCCGGTATTTTTTTTAGGAAGTAAGACGTTTCCGGGAATTGCCGCTCGTTTTAGATTCGACGACAGCACACAAACGACGGTTGTGTTGATTTTGCTCTGATTAAAAATATCGTTTTGAATGATTATGTGTGGGTGCCTAAAACCTGGCCCCGAACCGATAGGGTCGGCGAGGTCAATCCAGTAGATATCTCCTTGGTTAAAATCGATCCTCATTTTTGATGAGACGGCGGTGGTTCGCTCTATAGGTCGTGCGAGTGGATGGGCTCTCGTTTGCTCCGTCGAGTGCGTCATTGAGTTTCAAGAGCAAGTTATGATTTCTCTGTCGCTGCCGATATTCACCGAGGGCGTGGGCGATGATGCGGCTACGCGAAATTTGTTTTTTCTTTGCTTCTTGCGTTATCCATGCGGAAATATCGTCAGGGATCGAAATCGCAATTTTCATACTTGAGTCATACTTTTTTATTACCAGCGTCAACCTTTTTTTATCCCGCGCCCTTTAACCACTCCCTGCGCTGGTTCTTTGTATAGTCTTTTAACGGCGCCAGAGCGTCAAAAAAACAGCCGAACGGTTGAGCAACTTTTTCGCACTTCTCATAGACGGTGGAAAATTGCGTGCGCATGGGGTTGTAGCGATGGAACTGCACAAGAACTGCGTTGTTGAGATCTTTTATAGCAGCGAGTTCGCGCGCCGCCGGTATTTTTTGGCGGAGGGTTTTGTGGCCAACGAGCCACTCTCGAAACACGGCGAGTAGCTGTTCCTTCTTGTGGAGTTTTTCCGTGTCGGCGATAGAAAGGTTATATAGAGCTTCTAACTCCATCTTGAGCTTATCGACACGAGCGCTAAAAGTTTTAACGAGGAGTGCGTATGCTTCTTTCTCTTTCTCGCTGGCCACCTTGCGCCCCGTTGCGATGAGGTATGCCCGCGCTGCTTTTCTTTCAATAAAAGACGCCAAGAGCTCCGAAAACATCGTGTCGTTCTTGAAATAGAGTTTTTCGTGCGCAAGCTCGTGTGCCAAGAGCAGAACCAGCCCCACCGCGCGGCCCTTGAGCTGCGTCGAATAGAGCGGGTCCTCAAACCAACCCAACGTGGAATAGCCTCCGATTTCGGAAAGGTACACATCGTACCCTTTTTTTCTGTAGCGCTCCGCCCAGGACTCGGCTAAGTTCAGATCAAAAAAACCCAAGTAGTCGAAGCTACCGATCGGCCAAAAATGGAACGCTTCGGGCTTGAGACTAAAGCGCGGAACTACAGTGATGTTGAATCCTAAGTAATTTCTTTTCAAGTCGTAGAAATAACGGTAGCTTTTCGAGTTTTGGAGGCCGTAGGCTTTTTCAAGAAAAGCGCGAATCTTCAGAGTTTCTTGGAGGAGGTTTTTTTCATTCGCGTCGAGCGTGGGAGATTGGAGTCTTTCTGCGATTTTTTCCTTGCCGAAAATAACTCCCGCTTGGTGTCTTGCGAGGTGCGCTACATAGCCTACCCAGGAAAAGTTTATTGCGCCTAATGTAATAACTATTACAAGAAAGCCCAGGGCAATTTTTTTCTTAAGCGTAAGAATCCCCACCTGATTTATCCCGCGCCCGTGCCACACCTATTTGGCTTTACCCTCTGTCAAAAACTCTCGTTCTGTGAGTCGCTCTCAAAGAACCCCTCTATGCCAGACATCCCCCAAACGCATATACGCAATTTTTCTATTATTGCGCACATCGACCACGGCAAGAGTACGCTCGCCGATAGGCTCTTGGCGTTGGGCAAGCTCACCGACGAGCGCACCGGCAAAGACCAAATTTTGGATAGCCTTGACATCGAGCGCGAACGTGGCATTACCATAAAAAGTAACTCCGCCTCTTTTTACTGGAAAGGCGAAGACGGTGAGACGTATCTTTTTAATCTCATCGATACTCCGGGGCACGTCGATTTTACTTATGAGGTGTCGCGCTCGCTTGCCGCGTGCGAGGGAGTGCTTCTTCTCATCGACGCAACGCAAGGGGTGCAAGCGCAGACGCTGGCGAATTTTTATCTTGCGCTCGAGGCGGATCTCTACATCTTACCCGTCATCAATAAGATTGATTTACCGTCGGCAGATATTGAAAAAACTAAGCGACAGATTGCAGACTCTCTTGGGCTCAACCCCGACGATGCCGTTGCAGTCTCAGGGAAGTCGGGCATCAACGTCGAAGCGCTTATGCAGGCGGTCATCGAAAAAATTCCAGCGCCGAAAGAAAAATCGGTGGGAGAAATTCGCGCATTGGTTTTCGATGCGTACTTCGATCCTTACCGAGGGGTTGTCGAAAAAATTCGTATGTTCGACGGCGAGCTCAAGAAAGGCGAGCAGATTTTTTTCATGCGCAAAGAAGTGACGCATTCGGTCAATGAAATTGGTATTTCTCAATTAAAGCTCGTGCCACAGCAGAGCCTCAAGGCAGGCGAAGTCGGGTATATTGTAACTGGCATCAAGAACGTGGCCGACGTCATGTTAGGCGATACCATTACTCTTGCCTCGAAGCGTGCGGCAGAGCCTCTCTTCAAATATAAAGAAGTGAAGCCGATGGTCTTTTCAGGTCTTTTCCCTGTAAATGGAGACGACTACCCGCTTCTCAAAGAGTCGATGGACAAGCTGGCGTTGAACGACCCGGCACTTATTTACGAACCCGAAAGTTCCGAAGCCTTAGGGTTTGGTTTTCGTGTGGGCTACTTAGGGCTCTTACACATGGAGATTGTGCAAGAGCGTCTCGAGCGCGAGTTTGGATTGAACCTTCTCACGACCGCGCCTTCGGTGACGTACAATATTTATTTTCAGCACAAGCCGATGATGACGCTCAACAACCCGGCGGAGTTTCCCGATCCCGGAGAAATCGATCGCATCGAAGAGCCTTATGTGAAGGTTTCGATCATATCTCCTTCGGAATACATGGGAGCCATCCTCCAACTCTTGGCCGACAAGCGCGGCGAAAATGTTTCTCTCAATTATCTCGACCAAACAACGGTGCAGATTATCTACCTTGTGCCTTTGGCCGAAATGATTTTTGAGTTTTACGACCGCCTAAAGAGCGTCTCGCGCGGGTACGCAAGCCTCGATTATGAATTTGCGGAGTATAGACGTAGTACGCTCGTTAAGCTCGATATTTTGGTCCACGCAAACCGTGTCGATGCGCTCTCGATGATTGTGCACAAGAACGCGGCGGAAACCCGCGGAAGGCAAGTCATCGAACAGCTTAAAGAGCATATCTCGAAACACCAATTCCAAATTGCAATCCAAGCGGCGATTGGAGGCAAAGTCATTGCACGCGAGACTATTAGCGCGCTCCGCAAGAACGTGACCGCAAAGTGCTATGGCGGAGACATCACACGCAAGAGAAAACTTTTGGAAAAGCAAAAAGAAGGCAAGAAGCGGATGAAGATGATTGGCTCGGTGGAAATCCCACAAGAGGCGTTCTTGTCTGTTCTGAAAACCGGCGACTGATGTTTTTTTCGCGCTTCATCACACCTTTCGGCATTGCAGTCACGGAGTTTATTGGCAAAGACGAAAAATTTGCAGCAAAAAATTTACCGGAGTGCTATCAAAAACTCCGCGATCTGCGGCCGTGGCTTGCGAGCTTAAACTACGCCGACCAAGTCCATGGCGATAGCGTTGCGGTTGTCGACGGCTTAGGAAGCGGAATACGTTGTGTGGGCGAGGCCGACATTCTTCTCACTCACGAAGACAACACCGGACTTCTCATACGCACTGCGGACTGCATACCGATTCTTTTTCTTTCGCGTACTGAAAATATTTTGGGTGCCGTCCATGCGGGATGGCGTGGCCTCAAGAAGAAAGCTCTCTCGAAAGCGCTGGCCGTCGTGGGAGCTAAGACGCAAGACTTGCAATTTGTTGTGGGACCTTTTATTGCACAGACATCCTACGAAGTGGACGAAGACGTTCGGAACGAATTCAATCCCATGGCGTCGACGCCGCTTGAAAACGGCAAATACCTACTCGACCTTAAAGCAGTCCTCGTGGCGGAATTTGATGCGTTGGGTGTTCAGAGCGAACGGATTCTCTGGCAGAGTGCCGACACGTTGACGAGTGCCGACTGGTACTCTGCGCGCGCGGGGGATTCTGATCGCAATTTTGCGCTAATCTATCGAACTCATAAAGGGCGCCGTATAAATCAGGCAGGGTAAAGAGACGCCTCGGTGAGGCGTCTCTGATTTTAGGGGCATTTTGTTGGCAGGGCGCATTTTGTTGGGAGACGCACCGGTGGGGCGTCTCTACGGTGGGGAATGATATCTTGCCCACGCTTTGCTATTGACAAATTATAGATATATATATCTTTGTTCCTCTTACACGGAGGCCGTCGATATGAGCAAGACTACACCAATAAAACTCGCTTGCATAGCAGTTTTCTCTTTTCTTATTTTTTCTCTTCCTTTACTTGCGCAGACCAACGCGCCCGCAAAAACAAATAAAAAAATACAAATGGCTGTGCCTACAAAAGGCGCCAAAGGCAAAGCGACTACTCCCATGAGTCAAGAAGCCCCGAATCCTGAAGACGTCGCTGCAACGCTGAATGCCCCCGCCAAACGATTCACGTTTACCTTGGGCGCGTCGGGCGGCATGCCTTACGCCGACAAAGTCGTTTCCACGGAAAAAATCGGCATGGCGGGTTTGCATCTTTCCGCAGCGTACCATGGCATATTCAAAACGGGTTTTTTACAAAAAATGGGAATAGTTACTCTCTTAGACGGAGGGCGCTTTTTAGCCGAGACAATCCCCGCATGGGCGATGAGTGCGCAGGCGGGGCTCACGTACAGCGCGTGGGCGCACGGCAAGCACAGCGTCGCAGTTTTGGCGACCGGCGGCTATGCAGGCGGCATGATCGATAACAAAAATAATTTCGGCATGGGGCTTGCAGAACTCGGCATGCGCTACCAATTGAATTTCAACCAACGCTGGGGACTCACCACGGGGCTACGGCAACAATTCTTCATCGACGACGGTCACTTCTTTTTAGGGACACAAATTTTAGTGGGGGCAAATTATGAAATTTAAGATTTTTTTATTCGCGTTGCTTTCTTTAAGTGTGGCAACCTGTAATGGTTATCTAAACCAATCTGACAAAGATGCGAAAAAGACCCCGCCGGGGCAAGTCGCCGCACCGGCATTCACTCCACCTGCCGGGCCTTTCAATCCGTTGCCCGCAAACGTGGCCATTCAAACCGACACAGCGGGGGCGACGCTCTGCTACACAACAGATGGGACATCCCCTTCATGCGCCGCCACGAAAACAGCGTGCGCGGCGGGTACAGTTTATAGCGCGGCGGTAACTCCCATTACCAATGGCCTCAACATCAAGGCGATGGCTTGCAAGGCAGAGATGGATGACTCAGCCGTGACGAGCGGGGTGTACACGTTCGACAACACAGCACCGGGCCCAGTAACGAACCTCAAAATTATTACGTACAACGGCCAAATTGCTCTCTCGTGGACTAACCCTGGCGACAGCGATTTAGCGGGTATCAAAGTGCTCCGCAAATTGGGGAGCGACCCCACGGGGCCCACCGACGGGACGGTAGTTTTTAACGCCATGGGTACCTCTATAATGGATACGGGTTTAACCGACGGCACCATTTATTATTACAAAGCGTTTGCGTACGACCAAGCGACTAACTATGCCACAGGCGTTTCGATAAACGGTAAAGCCGGTATTCCGATGTTAATCGCCTCAACCCCCACCAACTCGGCCACCGGTGTCGCTGTGTGCAGTGGTGCCCCCTGCACGGCAAAAATTGTGCTGCAGTTTTCAGAGAGCATGCAGACGACCACGCCTACCCTCACGACAGAGGTGGAGTCGGCAACGGGCACTTGGGTTGTAACACCCAACACCGGCAGCACGTTTACGTGGGGCGCCACATCGGCCACGAACGACACGCTCACGATTACTCTAAGTTGGTATTGGTTTCCCGAGAACTCGAACATCCGCTATACCATTGCCGCCGCTGATTTGAAAGATGGGGCAGGGAACACCATCGCAGCGCAAGTGCAGCAGACATTCAAAACAACATGGGCGGGTCGCAATTTCACGATTGCCGATACGGGGCAGACGACGTGCAGTTCGGGAGCCAGTGGGGATGGTGCCATGGCGGTTTGCCCACAGACGATTACCGGTCAAGACGGTGACTTCGCCAACACACCCAACGCGCGCAGTTTCACAGGGCCCACACAGCATGCGACGTACACAAGCGATTACACCACCAAAGACAACACGACGGGTTTAGTATGGAAAACTTGTAGTGAAGGGCTGTCGGGAGCCACCTGTGCCACCGGCACCGCTTCGACGATGAGTTGGAACAACGCCGTGAACCAATGCGCGGCACTTAATACCGCCAACAGCGGGGCGGGCTATGCGGGCATTAAGACGTGGCGGTTGCCGACCAGTGCAGAACTGGAAACGATTATAGATTATGGGGTGTTTAACCCATCGATTACGGCGGCGTATTTTCCCGCGACGGTTGCTAGCTCTTGGTCGTCTACTGCGTATGTGTTCGATACTTCAAACGCGTGGCTCGCCGCTTTCGGGTTTGGCTACAACTACAGCTTCCCTAAGACAAATATTTATTCTGTTCGTTGTGTGACGCCTGGTCCGTATGCCTCCCCAGCCCCCTTTACCGACAACGGTAATGGCACCGTAACTGATAGCAAAACGGGGCTTATTTGGCAACAATGTAGTGTGGGTCTATCGGGTACCAATTGTGGAACAGGGACAGCTTCCACCCAAACTTGGCAAACCGCGCTCGACACATGCAAAAACTTAACGCTCGCTGGAAAAACGTGGCGACTGCCTTCGATGAACGAGCTTTTGAGCATTGTCGATAAGAATAAAGTTAACCCTGCTATTGATACCGCTCTTTTCCCGGCAACAGTTGCTAGCAATTATTGGTCGTCTACTACGTATGTGAACAATACGACGAACGCGTGGCACGTCTTTTTCCTCAATGGTCTCAACCCCCCCAGCCTTAAGACAAGTAGTTATTATGTTCGTTGTGTGTCGCCCGGTCCGTGAGCCGAGCGTAGCGAGGTGGGTTATTTGGTGATTGGGGTATTTTTGCGTAGAGACGCCCCGGTGAGGCGTCTCTACGGGGGCATTTTGCGGGCCCGGCGTATTTTATCGAGAGACGCCCCACCGGGGCGTCTCTACGGTGGTGCGGGTAAATGTCTCGGTAAGGGTGGTATTTTTTACCGGCGTCACCAAAGACCGTGGGCCGTGGTTTGGCGAAATACGTAACGGTTTCGTTGGGCTGGGCGAGTGATGAGTGGCCCCCTTGCCTGTGGCAAACCCGCTCTCGCAAAGGGGCGAGGGTTCTCAAAAGAGTTCGTTTTTTGCTTTACCCTGTGTTTTCAATACTGTTTACTCCGTGGGTAAATTTTTCTTAGGCCAGGTAGCTCAGTCGGTAGAGCAGAGGACTGAAAATCCTCGTGTCGGGAGTTCGATTCTCTCCCTGGCCAAAACATAAAATTTATGGCATAGCCAAAAATTTTATGTATAATTAACGCGTCTCGGGGACGCATTGGCTTCGATTGCCTCGTCGATTGTTTGAAAAGCATGCATGGTAGCCTCCACAAAAGGCAATCTGTATAACTGCAGAAAACGAAACTTACGCTCTCGCAGCTTAATCGCTGTTAGAGTTATCCGCTTTTGCGGATTACGGGTCAGAACTTGAGTCTGCGGCGGCTCTGGCCTTCAACCTTACAGCAGAATAGGTCTTTAACGTACGGTATGTTAAAAACCGAAGCTAAACCGTTAAGCAACATGCTGCCTGTCGATGGGCGGCATGTTGTCGAAAACTAATTATCGACTAAGCATGTAGAAAGCGAATGAAAGAGTGGTAAGACGCGGGTTCGACTCCCGCCGTCTCCAAATGCCCCGTAGGGGCATTTCAAGATAATGGGTCGAACCCGCAGGGTGAGACTCTAATGCGACAGGATGTCGCATAGTCTGCCGAGGCATGGATGCCGAAAGGCAGACCTGCCGTCTCCAAATGCACACGATGTGCTATGCCTTGCGCCGCCACGGATGGCGCGGGTGCAAGGTAAATGCACACGATGTGCTATGCCTTGCGCCGCCACGGATGGCGCGGGTGCGAGGCAAATGCACACGACGTGCTGTGCCTTGCGCCGCCATGGATGGCGAGGGTGCAAGGCAAATGCCCCGTAGGGGCATTCAAGATAATGGGTCGAACCCGATTTAGCGATCCCATTACTTACTTTTTGTGCTGTTTCTCCTTCAAAACTCGGCTTTATGCTCAGGCCGCGACAAAAATTTGAAAAGAGAACAACGCTTTTAGGTTACAAAACCGCGTACCTCCATTTCCCTGCGAGAAACTCTAAGGGGACGCTCGTGTGCTTTCACGGCTGGCTCGATAACGCGGCTTCTTTTATCCCGCTCGCCGAAGAGCTTCACGATTACGAAATTTTTTCATGGGATTTCTTAGGGCACGGCAAGAGTGCGCATAAGCATGCGGGGGAGAGATACCACTACGTCGATCTCATTCCCTTTGTTGAAGCAGCTCTCGAGTCGACGGGGCGCAAAGACGTGATCTTGACGGGGCACTCGATGGGCGCGGGTGCGTCTTCTCTTTATGCAGGTGCTATTAAAAAAAATATTAAGGCTCTTTTTCTTATCGAAGGATTTTCCCCCCTCACATCGAGCGCATCCGAGGCGGCACAAGTTTTGGCAGAGGGAGTGGCGGGGTTCAAAAAAGCACTGGCACTTCCCAAACCGGTTTACAAAAATTTAGAAGACGCGCTAAAAATCCGTATGCGCGTGAATAGTCTCTCGCGCGAAGGGGCGCTTGACCTGGTTAAACGCGCCATCCAGAAAGTAGAGGGGGGGGTGACGTGGCGCGCCGATTTTAGATTGCGTGCGCCTTCGCTCTTGCGTATGTCTGACGAACAAGTTAAGGCGATTGTGTCGCAAATCGACGTACCGACGCTTCTCATCTTGGGCGACGCGGGAATGAAAGAGCTCTACCTCGCGGCGCAGAAAAATCCGCGTCTCATCCCTCAAATGCGGTTGGAGAAACTTCCGGGTCACCACCACCTGCATCTCGAGAATGCAAAAGAAGTCGCCGCCACTTTTCGTCGCTTTATGGAGAGTCTGTGATGGAAGTCATTACGACGCGGCACGCTCTGCGCGAGTATGCGGCAAGGCATTCTCAGAAGATTGGGTTTGTGCCGACGATGGGTTATCTGCACGAAGGACACCTTTCTCTCGTTGAGCGCGCAAAAGCTCAAAATGAAAAAGTGGTCGTTTCCATTTTTGTCAATCCCACGCAGTTTAACGACCCCAAAGATTTTGAAAAATACCCGGTGGATGAAGCGCACGATAAAGAACTCCTCGAACGCGCTGGCGTCGACTTACTCTTCATGCCTTCGCGGGGCAATATTTTTAGCGAGGGTAATCCCACGATACGCATTCAGTATCCCCACCTCATGGATAAGCTTTGCGGAGAAAAACGCGCCGGGCATTTTGAAGGAGTCCTTCTTATTGTGCATAATCTTTTCATGTGGCTAAACCCCGCGCGCGCCTATTTCGGGCTCAAGGACTATCAGCAGTATCTTCTCGTTCAAAAAATGGCGCGTGACTTGGAGTTCACCACGGAAATTGTCGGCTGCCCGCTGTTGCGTGAAAAGGATGGCTTGGCCATGTCTTCGCGCAACGTGCGGTTGAGTAGCGCCGGGCGTCAGCAGGCGGTTGGTATTTCTCAAGCGCTCTTTTCGTCGCGGTCTGTCTTTCAAGAAACGCAGAGTGTGAGAGCTGCGGCGGATGCGCTCCGTCAAGAGCTCGCACAATTTGAGGTAGAATATGCGACACTCTCGAACGCGGAGACTCTCGAGACACTCGAAGAAGGAACGCCGTTACCGAAAAAGATTTTAATTGCAGTGGCGGTTTTCGTCGATGGCGTGCGTCTAATCGATAATGTCTTGGTTGTGCCGCACGCGATTTCAATTTGACAATATATCGCACTGTACTTATTGACTGCGTGCGTGTACTTGAGAGTCAGCGACGCAGAAGCGTGCCGTTTCTAAATTCCTGCATGCGTTTCTTATATTTGTCTCCTCTTTTATTGCTGTTCAACTGCGTCGCAAGCGATGCGATGTACGACCCTCCTGGAGGCAAGGGGTTTTGGGCGCGCAAAAGCGAATTGGCGACTGGAAAAAGCACCTTCTACCGCACAGCGGCGATGTTTGCTGCGGATTCCAAAAACGCAAAAGTCTATACCGAGATTGGTAAGAAAGTGCCGCCCAAAGCCGCAATCGACGGACTCATTGCCGCGTTTGAAAACAATATCGTTCCTATTGAACATGTCTGGTTTGCAAAGCCTACCGATATAGACCGCAATGGCAAGGTGATTCTGCTCCTTTTAGATATACAAGATGGATATGATGAAGGCAGTTCGACCGGCTATATCGCCGGTTATTTTGACCCTTACAATAATTACTCCGACGCACAAGTGAGTGCGCTTGGCAAGGGATACCACAGCAACGAAGCGGAGATGCTCTACCTCGATACCTATCCGGCCGATATTAACGATACTTCGTTTTATGCGACGCTCGCTCACGAGTACCAACACTTATTGCAATTTGGAAAGTATTTTCGCCGGGAGCAGTTAGACCCGGAACCGACGTGGGTTGATGAAGGTCTATCTGAAATTGCCTCAGACCTCACAGGGTATGGCCCGCAGGTCGGCCGTGCGCACACGTTGCGGACAGCGCTTCTTTATGGAACGTCGCTCACTAAAGAGCCCGACATCTTCGGATTAGAAAATTATGCGATGAGCTATTTATACTTTCGTTATTTGTCGGATAGTTATGGTGTCGGAGCTATTTCTTCGGTCTTCAAGAATAACGGCACAGGTACAGAAGGAGTGAGCTCTGCGCTGCAAAGCGTTGACCCGGCACTGACGAGCCACTGCGGCACACTCACGGGAGTGCAAAACCCCCACTTTGCATGTAGCTACCGGTACTTGTGGAGTTCTCTCATACGTGCTGCGCCGGGAGATAACGCGGCAGGAGCGACTGTTGTCTTCAATGGGGCTTCAAGCCCGGCGTTAGGTGCGGGAAGTACAGATTATCTAATCAATACAATGAATAGCGACTTCAAGCAAGAACTTGTTACAAGCCTTCTCTACGGTTCGTACCTGTCGGCGGGAACGACAGGTTCTTTAGAAAGTTATGGAATGAAACTTTATAGGAACAACGGCACTGGGCCTCAGCCGGGTTTTAATTCTTGCAGCACGAACCCTTGTGGGCTCACAGCGATTGTAGGTTCGGCGTATTTCGTCATCTTCAACCATGACTCGAACCCCAGTGTCACGCACGCAGCTAGTGTTGTTGATCAAGTCACTCCCGTCATGGCGGATTTATCCCCGGTACCCGAGTTCGTAACGGAGCGGCCATTGATACGCGAGCACTGGCATTTTCAAGTCTCGCCTTCTTTGCGTGAATTTTTGGAGTAGCGTCTTATTTGGCAAAGATGCGAAACGCCTGCGCCCAATACCTACTGGAATAAACTCAAGAGTCTATATGGACTCCGCCTGTCAGACAAGGTTATTAGAAAGTATTCCCCTAAATTGCCGAAGCCCTGCCGAACGCCTTAGCTACCTCCGGAAAAATTGCGCGCCCTATTGCGCAGCCAATAATAGTTTACACCGCACTATAATCTCGCATTTGAGTGCCAACGGGGATTCAATGAGTTTAGCAGAGTTGGCATATCAAGAACTGCAACGGTTGCCGCAGCCGATTCTCCAGGAAGTTATTGATTTTATTGGTTATTTAGAACAAAAACATGGCATTTACGATGCTAATGTAATGTTGGCACAGTCTGAATCTCTTTCGAAGACCTGGGATACTCCAGAGGATGATGCTTGGAATGACTTTAAGCCCGTTTGAGTTGATAACGATTAATTTTCCCTTTTCAGACCTTACTCGTTCCAAACAGAGACCGGTGCTGATCTTAACGGCTGCTGACAGAAATGGCGATTTTATCTGTCTATCCGTCACTTCAAATCAGGGACATCCAGACTCAATTCGAATTGAACAGTCCGATATGAAAGACGGCACATTACCCAAAACCAGTTTTGCGCGATTCGACAAGATTTACACGTTGCATACTTCGCTCATTCGCTATAGAGTTGGGACTTTATCGGAAGCAAAATCACAAGAGATTAAAGCAGCATATTGCAATAGACTTGGATGCAGATGATGCGCCTCGATCTCCTCGTTATCCCCTATATTACACTCTCACAATGCCGCCCCCGCACAGCATGTCCGCATGTTCTTGTGGTCGCTGAGCTTGCCGAAGTCTGCTGACTGCGACCCGCTTCGGGCCCCCGTCTTCGGAGTATATTGAGTTTAGGCTCTTATACCCCCCGCCATGAGCGCATAAAAACCATTTACTCCGAATCAAGCTGCATGATTCGGTAAACAGAGGTGCTCCAAAGAGCACCTCGAAAAATTTTACAACTCTCTCGGAGGATTATGAAAAAATTATTAGTAGGGCTTTTGGCTCTGTTATTCGGATTCGCTTCAATGAACTGCTACGGCGGATTCGTTGCAACAAAAAAACTCTATAGCTGGAACGGTTCCGTGGGGAACAAATGGGTCAACACGATCGTCATGTGGGTCATGGTAATCATCCCCGTGTACGGAGTCGCTTTTGCAGTCGACTGGATCGTCTTGAACACCCTCGAGTTCTGGACAGGCTCGAATCCACTTGCAATGAAAGCAGGCGAGTCGGAAACACAACTCGTGAAAATGGAAAATAAAGAATACAAGGTCACTGCAACACCGAACCAGTTCGAAATCCGCGAAGTGAAAGCCGACAAACTGGGCGAGGCTGTGTACCTTCAATACCTCCCGCAAGAAAGCGCATGGTATGTTAAGGCCAACGGTCAAATGGTCAAAGTATCGGATTCAGCAGGTCTGTCCGCAGAATCTGTCCGTTTGTTCCATCCCGATGGAAAAAGCGTAGAAGTAAAACTCTAAGCAATTTTTCTGGGGGGGTATCCCCCCAGAAAATTATCTCATGGGCGAATTCATGTGGATTCGCTGCTCTGTCCCATCTTCTTTCGCGCTATCAAAATCGACCATCTGTTCGTAACGCGCGCCCGATGGAACCATCGGATACACTTTTTCTTTTGAAGGAATCATCACCTCTAAGAGAGCCGATGTTTTGCTCTGGATTAAGAAGTCGAGTCCCGCAGATAACTCCGACGGCTTTTCGATACGCTTTGCCGGAATGTCATACCCTGAGGCAATTTTTACAAAGTCGGGGTTGTAGTTCATATCGGATTGAGAGAAGCGGTTATCATAGAAGAGTTCTTGCCACTGCCTGACCATGCCAAGAAAGCCATTGTTAAAGAGCAATATCTTAATCGGTATTTGATACATCGCAATCGTTCCCAGTTCTTGCATGCACATCTGAAAACTACCGTCGCCTGTGATGAGAAATACGTCTTCATCCGGACGCCCGAGCGCTGCGCCAATCGCTGCGGGAAAACCAAACCCCATCGTGCCTAACCCACCCGAGGTTATCCAGTTGCGTGGCGTTTCAAAGTTGTAGTACTGTGCAGCCCACATTTGGTGCTGGCCCACGTCTGTCGAAATAATTGCCTTGCCTTTCGTCTTGCGCCACAAGTCGTAAATCGCTTGCTGCGGCTTGATAGACACCGTGTCGGAATTAAAACGGAGCGGGTTTTCTTCTTTGAGTTTCGTAATCCGGTCAACCCAAGCTTTGCGTGTTTGCTTCTTGATGTTCTTCGTGAGGTACTGAAGGACTTCCGCCAAGTCGCCTACAATGTGGATGTCGACAACAATGCGCTTATTGATTTCCGCTTCGTCGATATCGACCATCGCTTTGACAGCGCGCTTGCCGTAATCGTCGACGTTGAGCGCGACGCGGTCGTCGAAGCGTGAACCCAAAGCAAACATGAAGTCGCACTCTTGCACCGCTTTGATGGCATAAGGCGTTCCGTGCATTCCCGCCATCCCTAAAGATAACTTGTGCGACGCGGGGAATGCGCCCAACCCCATGAGGGTCGTGTAAACGGGAATGTCTGCCTTTTCGGCAAACTCTAAGAGCTCTTTGTGTGCGTTACTCGATACCGCGCCGCCCCCCACATAAAGAAGAGGCCTCTCTGCTTTTGCAATCGCTGCGATGAGCTTATCGAAGTCACCGTGCATTTTTGGTTTTTCGTAGTGCCGCTTATCCATGCGCAGTTCTCCTTTGAGGCTGCGCGTTTTTTGCACTTGAATGTCTTTTGGAAAATCGATGAGTGTAGGCCCTGGTCGGCGCGCCGTCGCAAGAGTCAACGCTTCTTGCGTAACGCGCGCCACATCGTCTGCGTGCCGAATAAGCGCATTGTATTTCGTAATGGGGATGGACATGCCGTATGTATCGCACTCTTGAAAAGCGTCTGTTCCGATGGCAGCTGTACCCACTTGCCCGGTAATCGCAAGAAGTGGCACCGAGTCCATCTTGGCGTCAGTGATACCGGTAATCATATTGGTCGCTCCGGGCCCCGAGGTGGAGATACAAACGCCTACCTTACCGGTTGCCTTGGCATAGCCTTCGGCAGCATGCGCAGAACCTTGTTCGTGTCGTGTCAGAATATGACGGATTTTTGAATGGAAGAGCTCGTCGTAAAACGGCAGGATGGCTCCGCCCGGATAGCCCCAGCAAATATCGATGCCGTTTTTGACAAGGACATCGATCATCACTTGAGAGCCGCTTTTTTCTGTCTGCTTCGCCTCTTTAGATTCTTTATTATTTTTTGCGCCATCGACCATGCCGTAACGCCTTGCGTCAAAGACAGAGCGTCAAGGAAGAACAAGTAGGGCGTGCGATAAATCCGGTGGGGTCACAGCGAAAAATATTGCCGCCTTATAGACTGATGGCCCATGAAAATCACGAGCAGGTTGCAAACCGTTATGCGAGGCTTTTCTAAAAGGAAAAGCCGGCGCTCGTGATTTTCTAAAGTCTTTAAGGCACAATTTTTCGCAAAGCATAAGAATACCCACCGGATTTATCCCGCGCCCCAACAAGTTTCGTGTGGACGGAGCACTCCCACGCAGGTTCATGGCTGTGGTTCGTAGAAACCATGCGCGTCGCTCTAATTCAACTTACGTCACAAGATAGTCTCGACGCGAACCTACGAGAGGTTGAAAATCTCCTCGCAAAAGCGCACGCGCAAAAAGCAGACTACGCTCTCCTGCCCGAAAATTTTGCTTTCTTCGGGAGCGAAGAAGAAAAGCGCACACAGGGCGAAAAAATCGCGACCCAAGTACGGCTGTTCTTGCAAGAGGCCGCACAGCGGTTTCAGATGCCAATCACGGGTGGCGGCTTTCCGATTAAGGCACCCAGCGGTCGCTTCTTCAACTCTGCACTGACATTCAATGCACAAGGTGAAGAAATACACCGTTACGATAAAATCCATCTGTTTGATGCCACGCCGGGTGCTCAGAGCTACCACGAATCGTTGAACACAGAACCGGGCACATCCCCGCTTTCTCTTTTTTCTCTCTCGGGATTTTCGTTCGGCATGTCGATTTGCTACGACCTACGTTTTCCGTACCTCTATCAAACGTACGCGCAAAAAGGCGCACAGGTCTTGTGCGTCCCGGCAGCTTTTACACAAGTGACAGGCGCCGCGCATTGGGAGATACTGCTCCGTGCGCGGGCTATTGAAAACACCTGCTACGTCTTGGCGGCTGCGCAGTGCGGAGAACACACTAAGGGCCGCGAAACGTTTGGTCACTCGATGGCTGTCGACCCGTGGGGTAAAGTTATGGCTCAGTTAGAAGATGGGCCGGGCCTTTGTGTTGTATCGCTCGACGCGGAGCACTTGAACGCGTGCCGCCGCAGAATGCCGTCTCTACGGGCGATTTATCCTTTGTTATTGCCACCGACTCTTCAAAATAGAGGCTAACGCATGATACCCGACTACTATCAGTTTTCCCTGCCGACGAAGGTTCGCTACGGCATTGGCCTTGCATCGAAATTGGGCGAAGAGCTCCAAGGCTTTCCCGGCAAGAAAGCGCTCCTCGTCACTGACAAAGTCATCGTAGCGGCTGGGCTCGCAAAAAAAGTCCTCGAGGGGCTGGGCGGTTCGGCAATCACGATTGGCGCGACGTATGATAGCGTCCCTCCCAATAGCGAGCTCAAGGTCGTCACCGAAGCTGCGGAGTTGGGCGTTGCTAACAAATGCGACATGGTTATCGCCGTGGGCGGAGGCTCTGTCTTAGATTCGGCAAAAATTATCAACCTCCTCATGGTCAAAGGCGGGCCGCTGCAGAAGCACATGGGCGCGCAACTCTTGAAAGACCGCTTGCTTCCTTCCGTTTTCATACCGACAACGGCGGGAACTGGCTCCGAGGTGACGCAGTTCGCAATGGTCTCAGACGACGCCAATTCGGTGAAGTTGCCCTTTGCAGAAGACGCTTTCTTACCCGACATCGCAATCCTTGACCCCGAAATGACGGCGACGATGCCCGGCAAAGTGACTGCCGCAACGGGGATGGATGCAATGACGCACGCCATCGAATCGTATGTGGGAGGAAACCCCAACCCGGTGTCCGATGCGTTATCGCTTTATGCCATTGAGCTTGTCGCGAAAAATATTCTGCAAGCCGTGGCTGAGCCCGCAGACCTCAACGCACGCGGCGCGATGCTCACGGCGTCTTTCTTGGCGGCCGTTGCGTTCAACCACGGCGGAGTAGGGATTGTCCACGGCATTAGCCACGCGCTGGGCGGTGTTTACCACATACCACACGGCGTCGCCAATAGCATCATTCTGCCTTTCAGCATGGCGCACAATATGGAATCTTCGTCGGCAAGGTATGCACGCATCGCGCAAATCTTCGGCGATAGTGGTATTTACCCCGTTCAAGAAATTAACAAGCTGGTTGCGCGTTTCGACAATTTCATGGTGAACCAAGCTGTAACACAGTTGGGCTTGGTAGACGAATGGCTGACCGAGCGCCGCGCACAATCGCTTGCGACGCATCTGCGCACTCTCAACCAAAAGTTGAATGCGCTTTGCGGGCACCCTCTGAACTTGCGCGACGCGGGAGTTAAAGACGGTCTCGCAAAACTCGATCAGGTAGTGAAGACAGCTCTCGAAGACGGGGCGATGCTCAATAACCCGCAAAGCGTCGAAGCGGAGAGTGTTCGCGCTATCGTCAAAGACGCGTACGCGCAGAATCTCAAGGCGATCCCCGTTTCAAAATCTGAACTCAAAGCAGCGCGCACCAGTAGCTCGGTCAAGAGACTCAAGAATATTTTCAAAGACGAAGCCGCAGTCTATGATCTTTTGGGCGGTTACTTTTTAAGGGTGCAAGCGGATCCGAAACTCTTCGCGCCGCTCAAGAATTCAGGGTTGAAAATTCGTTTCAACTATTTGACTCCCGACGCTTCGATTGCACTCGACGGCACAACAGACGACAGGTCGAAACAGATTTTGCAGGGCGATAGCGCACGCGCATTCGACCCCGAAGTCGAGTTCACTCTGACAGCCGATATGTCGCATTACTTTTGGCACGGGCAAATTAACCTCATGCAGGCTTTAGCGCGCAAAGATGTCATTCCCAAAGGCAAGGTGCCTCGGGCAATGAATCTTCTGCCGCTCTTGGAGCCGTTATATGAACTCTACCCGCAGTACTTGCGCGAGCGCGGTTTATCGACGTTGGTTCTGTAAGAGCGGACAGTTTACAGCGTTCAATGTCTGACAAGAGAGAAAAACTCTGGCATGGGCGTTTTGAAAACGCACCTTCTCAAATTACCGAAGAGATTTCCGAGTCAATCTCGTTCGATTACGTATTGTACGAAGTGGATATACGCGCTTCGATTGCCCATGCGAACATGCTTTCTAAAGTGGGAGTCCTCACAGCTCACGAGTTTGAACAAATCGAGAAAGGGCTCTTGCAAATTAAGGGAGAAATCGAAGCGGGCACGATGCGATTTCAGGCTTCCCTCGAAGACATCCACATGCACATCGAGGCACGGCTAACCGAACTCATCGGCGACACGGGGAAAAAACTCCACACGGGCCGTTCGCGCAACGATCAAGTGGCGGTCGATACGCACCTCTTCGTGCGGCATGCGCTCGAAGAAGACCGTACGCATCTGGTTACGCTCTTGCGATTGATTCTTTCTTTAGCTAACGAAAATTTCGGCAAGGTGTGGATTGGATACACGCACCTGCAAATTGCGCAGCCGGTTCTGCTCTCGCATTACCTCTTGGCATACTTTTGGCAATTTGCCCGCGACCTCGAATTTTTAGAATTCGTACTACAGAGCGTTGGTAACTCACCTTTGGGGAGCGCCGCGTTGGGGGGAGCGAATTACCCGATCGACAGACAGATGACTGCCGCCGAGCTGGGTTTTTCGGGAGTCTATGCGAATAGCATGGATGCGGTATCGAACCGCGATTACCAGTTGAACTACCACTTCTTTGCGACGCGGTTATATCTCCACATCTCGCGGTTTTGCGAAGACGTGATTATCTATAACACGACGGAGTTTGGTTACGTAACACTCGGGGACGCCGTGACGACGGGCTCTTCGATCATGCCGCAGAAGAAGAACCCCGACATCGCCGAGCTCTTGCGGGGAAAGGCAGGCCGTGTCAACGGGAACTTGCAGGCGCTTGTTACGAATCTCAAGGCCCTGCCGATGACGTATAACCGCGACCTGCAAGAAGACAAGGTGTATCTTTTCGATAGCATCCGAGAGGTACGCCGTGGACTTTTGGGATTAACCGAAATTCTAAAAAATTTGCGCTTTAATGAAGAGCGCGTTTTAGAAAATCTTTCGAAGGGGTTTGCATTGGCGACCGACATCGCAGATTTTTTGGTGCGGGTGAAGAAGACTCCGTTCCGCGATGCGCACGCGGTGGCCGGGCAAGCTGTCGCATACTGCGAGAAAAATAACCTGCGGCTCGAAGGTTTGACTGCGGCGCAGTGGAAAGAAATTGCGGGCTTCGATTTAGTTCTCCCCGAGAATTTTTTTCTACCGAAAGAATCTCTCGAAAGACGCCAGGGCGAGGGCTCGACAAATCCAAGTTCTGTCAAGGCGCAAATAGAGAAAGCGAAGGATTTTCTCGCAAAGACGAGCGACGGGCGCGCCTAAAGAACCCCCTTAACCCAGAGCGAGTCTTTCGCGCGGAAAGCGCAGGATAGCGCGCGTCACGCCAGCAGATGTCGAGATTGTAAAAAAATCGAGTGGGTTGAGCTGCATCTCATAGTAGATCTCATCGGCCATCGCGATGCCGAAACCCGCAGACTCGGTTTGGTCGAGATAGTCGGGCCCGAAATAATCGGCAGAGCGTCCCTCGTCAAAAAGCTTCTTGTGCGTTTCACGGCTATGCGTGATGCGCTTCATGTCTTTGCTCAAAATAGGGATGTCGTTGACCACGTTGATGCTGAGCGTCTCGTCGCTTATCACAATCACAAAATGGATGAGAGCTTTTTCTTTCTTGAGTAGACTGTTAAATTCTGCAAGTTGTAACAAATCTTTTCGCGTGAGCTTGTCTGTGCGCCCCATCCGTTTTTTTTCAGAAATCTGGAGCACCGTGTTGACGCGTTTTTTCAGTTTTTCAGGCAGAACATGCCGACTCATAAAATCGCGCAAGACTTCTTCGTTGAAAATTGTGTTGAGTAAAGTATCGATGTCTTCAAAATTCTGCCTTTGCAGCTTGAGGCGTACTTCTTCTTTCAAGAGAACGTGCTTTGCGTTGGCCTTGATGGCGTTAAAAATAATTTCGACAACGGCGGAGTAAAGGTTAAATAGCAAACCGGGGTTCAAAGCAAACTCTGCAAAGACGCCGGAAAAAATTTCCATGAGCTCGTCGCGTCCGTTACGCGTGAGCGCGTTGATGCGAAAAAGCACGATCCTGTCGCGCTGCAGCTTTTTGACGGCTTTCGCAGCTTTCCCTTCGCCGTCCTCTTTTTCGGTTTCCATTATTCCTCTTTAAGAAGCCTTAATCATGAGGTCGTGCATGCGGACAACCCCAACCGGCTTTTTTCTCTCATTCACAACGGGAAGTATATAAGTCTTCTTTTCTTGCATGAGCGCAAAAGCTGTGTCGACCAAAGAGTTCGCGCTCACCGAGACCGGGTCTTCGGTCATCATCTGCGCAGCGGTTGCGCGAAAGAGCTCTGCTGGTTTTGTGATGAAGTTATCGAGTAAGCGCTTGATGTCGCCGTCTGTCAAGATGCCGCGCAAATGGCCTTTGCTGCCCACAACGAGGACACAACCGACATTCGCGCGGATCATGATTGGCAACACGGCTTGGAAAGTTGTGTCGCGGCCGAGTAGAATATCGTCGGCACTCTGCATGACATCTTTGACGCGCGTTAAGAGCTTTCGACCGAGCGTTCCTGAAGGGTGGTATTTACCAAAGTCTTCACGCTTGAATTTCTTGATGTGGATTAGTGCGCTCGAGATGGCGTCGCCAATCGCTAAAGACACAGTCGTCGACGCCATGGGCGCCAATTCTAAAGGACAGCCTTCTCGCGTGATGGAGTAGATAATCGCCGAGTCTGCATCTTGCGCTAAGGTGCTCTCTTTTTTTTGTGTGACTGCAACGAGCTTACCCTGAAGGCGTCTGATGTGGGGGAGTAATTCCACGAGCTCGCGCGTTTCGCCCGAATTTGAAAATGCAAGAACGACCTCGCGCGATTGCACGTTACCGATGTCGCCATGGAGCGCGTCGGCGGGGTGTAGAAAAACGGCGGGCGATCCCGTCGAGGTGAGTGTCGCCGCTACCTTGCGTGCGATCAACCCCGATTTACCCATGCCGCATGTTAAGATACGGTTCTTAGATTCGGCCAGGAGGTTCGCGGCAGAAGTGATTTGTCGAATAAATTCATCTTCGGCGAGATTTGCTGCGATAGACAACTCGGCTGCCCGCAGCGTATCGACTATTGCGTTACGTAGACTTTCTTTCAAAACATTTGTCCTTGAACCTCAGACGGTTCGGGAATCTTGTCGCTCGGCGTCTCTTCGATAGCTAAGCTGCCGTCTTTTTGTTTTTTTAGGATGAACCACTTGCTCTCGGCCTCTTTGAGTTTTTGCTCGCAAAATTCCTTGAGTTTCAAGCCCTGTTCATAGAGTTTCATCGACTCTTCGAGCGATTCTCTGCCGTCTTCGAGGCGTTGGGTGATGGCCTCTAAATCGTTCAACGCCTGCTCGAAGGTTAAACCTGCGCTTAGACCTTGTTCTTCATTGGCTGGTTGTTTTTTTGCAGGCATGGCGTTTGATTTGTAAGCTTCCACGCCCCGTCAATTGAACATTTTTATTTCGCGCTCTTCTATTTCCACAACGCCTCTACAAACTCTCGAATGCGGTTAAGCCCCTTTTCAATCTGCGCTTCGCTCGTGGCATAGCTAATACGAAAACCCTTTTCATATCCAAACGCCGTCCCGGGAACTACAGCGACGAGTTTTTCGTTCAAGAGCCCCGAGCTGAAAATTTTTCCGACATCGGTCTCTTTCGTGCGCTCGGCAAGAGCCTTCCAACCCGGAGCTTCCTCTAAACCTTGGATGTCGGGAAAGAGATAGAACGCGCCCTGTGGTTTGAAGAGGCGAACGCCTTTAAGATTCGATAAGAGAGAAAACGCAAGGTCGCGCCGTTTTTCAAAAACTGCACGCATAGAATCGACCACCCCCTGGTCGCCATTGAGCGCCGCCACCGCGCCTTTTTGAGAAAAGCTCGTCGCATTCGAGGTAGACTGTCCTTGAATCATATCCATCGCAGCGATAATTTCGTGCGGCCCCGCAGCGTATCCCAAACGCCAACCCGTCATCGCGTACGCTTTGGAAAGCCCGTTGACGACAACCGTTCGTGGCCGCAACTGGGCAGACGCCGTGGCGATGTTGAGGATTTCTATGCCATAACTCAGTTTTTCGTAGATGTCGTCGGTTAAGACCAGCACGTTCGGGAATTTCTCGAGGACTTGAGATATACCACGGATTTCTTCAGGACTGTATGCCGCGCCCGTCGGATTAGACGGCGAGTTCAAAATAAAAACCCGCGTTTTGGGGGTGATACTTTTTTCTAATTCGTCCGGTGTCATCTTGAAGCCATTTTCAAAGCGTGTGGGAATTATATTCATTGTTCCACCCGCTAAGCGGACAATGTCTTTATAACTCACCCAGTAAGGCGCCGGGCAGACAACTTCGTCTCCTTCGTTGAGCACAGAAAGAAAAAAGTTGAAGAGAACTTGTTTGCCGCCTGTACCCACGATAATTTGTTTCGGCGAGAACTCCAACTGATTGTCGCGTTTGAGTTTTGCAATGATCGCCTGTTTCAGCTCGGGGATGCCCGATACGGGAGTGTATTTCGTGAACCCTTTTTGTAGAGCTTCGATTGCAGCGTCTTTGATGTGTTGTGGGGTGTCGAAATCAGGTTCTCCAGCGCCAAAGCCTACGATGTCCTTGCCTTCGGCTTTGAGTTCTGCCGAACGCGCTGAAATCGCGAGGGTCGGCGAGGGCTCGATGAGATCGAGGCGTGCTGCAAGTTTCATACCTCCTGAAATTGTTTGCGAGACAGGCTTTCAAGAGTTTAGGGGCGCGCAAGTGGGGCTAGAAGATGATTCTTTCCGCGCTGCCCATGCGGTAATCGGCACAATTCCTTCAGGTGGGTCTAAAAAGTCGCCACCGAAGCGGAGAGACCGCGACTCGCGATAAAATTTCGCCTAGTTGGCCGAGTGACAACCGACTTTTTGAGCATCCCACCGGCGGCGTAGGCGCGGCCTATATACAAGTTCGTAGGCAGTGGATGTATTCCTGGTACGACAGACCCTTTTTCGCAATGAGAATCGCCTTCCGAGCCGTTTCGAGCCCGCCGTTCTCATTTTTTTTGGTGACTTTTTGGTAGTTAATAAAATAGTCAGGAAAACTTTTACGCCGGGCATACCGCGCTGCCCAAAATTTATGATTCCGCGCAGAGTACCCCGACCCGCGCCGGGGCG
Organism: Spirochaetota bacterium; assembly: GCA_963205035.1. GTDB lineage: Bacteria > Spirochaetota > Leptospiria > Turneriellales > Turneriellaceae > Turneriella. The sequence continues at coordinate 143 of CAUJII010000065.1, read as the reverse complement.
AATGCAGATACATCTCGACAAATCGCGGCATGAACACCCGAATCGCGAAGTCGACGAATCGCGATACCGACTCGCCCGAATGAATCGTCCGCTGCCAAAGCACACCGTAGAGGTTCTTATCAACCCTCCAGGGCCTTATGACG
>CAUJII010000064.1 GCA_963205035.1 Spirochaetota bacterium | reverse complement strand
GGGGCCAGAGGAATCTGGGCCATCGGGTTTCACGAAACCCTTTGGACGAAAAGTGCCACAGAAAAAATACTACCTTGGCCGTTGAAAGCGGGATTGTTAAGGAGATCGTTAGGCCCCCTTAAATAATCTCTTAATTCATCGGTGCCCGCGAGGGCAACGAGGAAAAGGTGAAATGGTGCGGTAAGAGCGCACCGCTCGTCCGAGAGGCGCGAGGCAGGGTAAACTCCCCCGGGTGCAATTTCGAGCAGCTATGCGATCTTTCAGGGGGAAACTCCGGTGTGCCCACACCAGATGAGCGTAGCGGGTAGAAAGCAAAGAGCGGCGAGGTATAACTCGTCGACAAGATAAATGGTTACCGAAGGGGTTGTTTCAAAGACAATCCCGGGACAGAATCCGGCTTATGAATGCCAACATGACGGGGCTGTGGATTATCCGCAAGCCCCGTCTCTTTTTTGTCATGCGGAATTGGTACGTATCAATCCTCTGCAATTCTTAACCGCTTGCGTCTTTTTTTCCGTCAGGGCGTTCTTTCAAAAAAATCGGCAGCATGAAATAAAGGCTGAGTGCAAACGCAGCAATCCAAAACGCCGCTGCGAGCCAGAAAAAAATTTGCTGTGGTGAAGCCGACCATGCCACACGCGAGAGCATCGCTGCCGTGAGAAGTGCCACCCCGAGTGGTATCCACTTGCGTTCGTCGAGTTTGTGGCCGCTGTGGTTGCGCCCTGCAATCGTGAACACCATAAAGACAGCGACACCGACCGCGCTAATGAGCAGAATGTGCCGCGCTGCGCTTTCCCATCCGAGCGGCCAATGCAAAAGTTTTGTCAGTCCCAAGAAACCATACCCTGAGCCTAAGGCAATGTAGATTGTGTAGAGTATCGCCGACCATTTGTTGATGGCGTCTTTGCTCAAGTGCCAATCGTTCAAGAGATTAAAAATGGCAGCCATGGCAGCGAGCGCCAACCAACCGTTGACGTGCTGAGCTGCGCCAGCAAACTCCGCTGCGGTGAAGAGAAAGATTGTGATGAGCGCTAAGTGTTTGCGCGGCGGTCTTGAAACAAAGCGCAGGTCGGAGTGTTTTTCTTCGAGCGCGTCGTTGACAATCCGCATCGAGATGCGGCTTAACGCAATGACGATGAGCATCATCCAGACGCCCGTGGTTGCACGCACCCAGCGCAACGAAGGAAAACCCGATATCGCCTCGACGTGGTAGCCTACCACGGTGACGAGAAGGAGCACAAGGCCCAAGACAAAGTCGTAGTGTTTCTTCCAGTGAAGAAAGTTAAGCCGCAGGAGGGTAAATAAAACGAGCCACAACACGATAGCAATGTCGGGGATAGCAACGAGCCAAGCGCCGAATGTTCCAGGAAGGAAAAATGCGAGCCTCGCAAAGACCCACAGAACAACCAAATAAAACGCCCCCTTGCGCGACAAGAACGGCGTGTCGGTGAACTCTGCAATCGCCGTCAAAATAAAACCCGCAAGTGCCGCGATGATAAAACCGTAGAGCATGTTGTACGCATGCCAACCCACAAACGTCAGCCGGCTCGCTTGCCCCGGCAGATGCAAACCGTAGTAGTAGACAAACGGCCAGAGGAGCATCACAAAGATGGCGAAGAAAGCGCTGAGGGAAAAAAGCGGGCGGAACGCAGCGTACCAAAGCGGGCTTTCCAAGTAATTATCCAGCTTTGCTTCGGGTCGCTCTTTCATAGTTTTGCTGTGTCCAATTTATACGCTTCGGTGACTTCGGGTTTTCGCAACAAGTTTTCAAGTTCGGTGTTGATGTAGCTCGCCTTCCTCTGTAGAATCGGCTCTTTGAGGGGGTAGCGCAGAGTAATCGTGCTCGGCTTTCCTTGCAGGACAAAAATTTCATGCGTCAGTTCGAGCGCTTCTGTGAGGTCGTGAGTAATCATGAGGAGCGCAGTTTTTTTCTCTGTCTCTTGTTTTAACGCCCACAAAAGTTCCTTCTTCAAACCGATGTCGAGCCCTGTAAAAGGCTCGTCCAAGAGCAAGAGGTCGGGCTCCAGAACAAGCGCACGACCCATCGCGACACGGCTCTGCATCCCGCCGGAAAGTTGGTAGGGGTATTTTTCTAAGTCGTCGTCGGTCAACCCCAGAAAACGCGCCATCTGTTTTATCTTTTCGCGGCACTCTTCGGCAGAAACACCGCGTGCGCGCAGACCCAACGCCATGTTTTTGGCAGTGCTCTCCCACGGTAAGAGGCGCGGAGTCTGGAACATAAATCCAATGTTCGTCGTGGTTTTCTCAATCGTCCCCTTTTCGTTCTCTAAAAGTCCCGAGCAGAGCCGCATGAGTGTCGTCTTGCCGCAGCCCGACGGGCCGATGATTGCAAAAGAATCTCCCCTACGCATAGTAAAGTCGATGTCTTCTAATACTTTTTCGCGCCCGAACTTGTGCGTCAGATTTTCTACTTTGAGTAAATAATCTTTCGGGGGATTGGTCTCTTTCATGGTACTTACATCGAAACGGCGTTATCGCGCCATTTTTCCGTATACCTCTTGATGGGTTCTAAAAGTGCATATTCCGCGACAAGAAGTAGAGTAACTATTGCGGTAATCCACGCCAGCGCCGAAGGCGTATCGAGCCAACTGCGTGCGACGGCGAGCGAAGCGCCCACGCCGTCGGTTGTCGCGAGTAACTCCGCCATCACGACAACCTTCCACGCAATACCGAGAGCGGTAATCGTTGCGGGAAGTACGTACGAGAGGATGTGCGGCAAATAGACAACGCGCCATCGCATGAGGAATGGGAGGTTGTAAATTTTGCCAACTTCGGATAACTCGCCGTTCAACGTCCGCGCTCCCTGCATCGACTGTAAAAAAATAATCGGTAAACAGGCGAGTGCCACAGTTAAAATCGGCGCACCGTCACCCATGCCGAACCACAGCATCGCAAGGACAAGCCAAGCAATCGGCGGCGTGCCTAAGAGAATACTAATCCAAGGACGCGCAAACATCGCGCCCACTGCAGTCGAGCCCGCTAATAAGCCGCCTGTTAATCCTCCTGCGAATGCTAAACCAAACCCCAAGAGCGCGCGCCGCGTGGTGATTGCGATGTGTTCCAACACCGTTGTGTCGGCGAGCATCGCGACAAGTTTTGCAAAAACTTTTTCAGGCGACGGTAAGATGAGATCCGGGTAACCCGATGCAGTAACGTCCCACAAGGCGATAAAGAGAAAAATCGAAGCGGCAGCACCCCAGCCGCTCCAAAGATAATCCGCAGTCTTTGCAAACCACTTCATCAATTAAGCGGCTTAAAGAAATCTTCGTCTGGCATCTTGCCGCCAATCGATGCGGGTTCCGTGTCGTAGAGCTTCTGATAAAAATCTTTCAACTGTGCCTGCGCCTTATCCATCGTCACCATCTTGAGCTTGCTTGCTTGCATAGCGTCGGTGACGGCTTCGGGCATGAGCTGGTCGAAGTAGGGAGCAATCAGAGCGCCGCACTTCGCACTTTCGCGCTGGCAAAACGCGAGTGCTTTCGCATACCCTGCATTGATGCGTTTCATGAGTTCATTATCTTGCGCTGCTTTACCGACCGCAGCCAGCCCCGCCTGCGGCATCGACGCTTCTTGGTGAAAGACATTCCCCCATTCATTTTGAAGCGACACCGAGCGGAATAATGTGGGAGCTATAATTTTCAAAGGGTATGACCCGGTCTTGCGCAAAGCCATCGATACGGCGGGTTCTGGCAGAAGCACGTTATCTACACGGCGCGTGAGTAAGAGCGTCAACGCATCGAAAGGCGAGCTGACATAACGGATTTTGAAATCTTTCTGAACGTCGAAGCCTCGCTTCCG
>CAUJII010000063.1 GCA_963205035.1 Spirochaetota bacterium | reverse complement strand
CGTGCGCATCCACGGCCAGCCGCTGTTGCTCCTCAACATTATAGAGCGCAAGTTTATTTTGTTCGGGTTTGTTTTTTGGCCGCAAGATTTCTATCTTGTCGCATTGGGCATCTTGACTCTCATTATGACGGTCGTGCTCTTCACATCGATTTGGGGTCGCATTTGGTGCGGCTGGGCATGCCCTCAAACAATCTTTTTAGAGATGGTCTTTCGCAAAATAGAATACTTCGTCGAAGGAGATTTTCAGAGCCAACGGCAGTTGTCTGCATCACCGTGGAATTTTAGAAAGGTGCGTATTAAAGGAACGAAGTTCCTAATTTTTTACGCGATTTCGTTCTTGATAGCAAACATGTTCTTAGCATACATTATCGGCACCGAAGAGCTTTTCAAAATTATCACAGAACCCGTCTCGGAGCACATCGTCGGTTTCTTGTCTATCAACCTTTTCACCATTGTCTTCTTTCTCGTTTTTGCATGGTTTAGAGAGCAGGTCTGCCAGTTTGCGTGCCCGTACGGCCGTTTTCAATCCGTCTTGGTCGATAACGACACGATTAGCGTAACGTACGACTTCAAGCGCGGCGAAAACCGCAGCACTATCGGCAAGAGAAAAAAAGCGGTGAGCTTGGCAAAGCCGCAAGTACAAAGCGCGACGATTGCCGACGCGATGGCCTTGCCCGACTATGGCGATTGCATCGATTGTGGCGCCTGCGTCGTTGTTTGCCCTGCGGGGATCGATATCCGTAACGGTATTCAACTCGAGTGTGTGCAATGCACCGCGTGTATCGACGCGTGCGACAAGATGATGGACGCCGTCGGCAAACCGCGTGGACTCATCCGGTATACTTCTTACAATGCGATTAAGACCGGAATGCGTACACTCTTTAAGTACCGCACATTTGCGTACCTTACGCTCTGGGTGTTGGTGCTCGGCCTTTTCACCGGTCTTCTTCTTTCGCGCGATGCGATTGAAACGGTCGTCTTGCGCCAACCCGGGATGCTCGCGCAAAAACTTCCCGATGGTATGGTCGGTAACCTTTACTCTGCAAAAATTTTCAACAAGACTTTTGAAAATCACGATGTCGCAATTCGCATTCCAGAAGATATGGGAGAAATCCGACCCATCGATTCATTTAAGACCATCGAGGCGCAAAGTTTTATTGAGCCGCGTTTCTTTATCGCTTTGAAACCGGAAGTCGCGAAGACGCTGCATCAACCGATTGCTTTAGAGATTTGGTTGAACGGCAAAAAAATTCAAGAAAAGCAGACAGCGTTTGTCGCGACGGGATTGTGAAATGAAAAAGATTTTCTCATGGCCGTGGGTAGTCGTTATTCCGCTGGCATTATTCATCGTCATGACGCTGGCCTTTTTGAAAGTCGCTTTTTCGCGCCGCGTCGATCTCGTCTCGAAGGATTACTATTACAAAGACAAAGAATATTCGTTGCGGATGGAAAAGACAAAGAACCTTTTGGAAAAGGGTGAAACAACTGTAGAAAGAAATCCGTCGGGAATAACTATTCGACTGCCACAGAGTTTCAAGAATCAGCAGGTCGAAGGTAGTGCGTACTTTTACTCGCCGCTTAATCCCGCGGACGACTTTGAAAAACGCTTTGAGTTTGTGGGCGAGCGAAGCGAGATTGTGGCAGAGCTCAGCCGCGAGCACTTGTGGAAGGTGACTCTCGACTTTAACGTCGGCAACGATAAGTTCTTCATCGAAAAATATATCCAGTGATTTTCTATACCTCCGCATTTCTCATGGGTGTTTTTTCTGGAGGGCATTGCCTCGGTATGTGCGGCCCGCTTGTCTTGGCGCTCCCTGTCAACGAAGAGAGCATTTGGAAGTCTGTTTTTTCGCGCATTGTTTACAATCTCGGTAGAATTTCTACGTACACCCTCTTGGGCGCTCTGACGGGTTCGGTCGCTTGGCTCTTTGATTTTCGAAAACTCCAAGCCAACATCGCCACCGCTTCTGGGCTACTCCTCATTGCGGTCGCGCTCTTTCAACTTCTGCCGCAGTTTCGCCTGAGTGTTTTCTCTCGCCTACACACCGCTCTTTTTAAGGTAGTTACTCCGCTTATACAAAAAGGAGGAGTTTTGCGGTTTTGGGTCCTGGGAATGCTCAATGGCGTCCTGCCCTGCGGTATGGTTGCGGGTGCGCTCATGGTTTCAATCGCCGCCGAGAATATCGGCATGAGTATGCTTTCGATGTTTTTTTTCGGTTTAGGAACGTTCCCCCTGATGCTTATTTTTTCGACGATGGGTATTTATTTGAGCGCGCGTGTGAGAAAAATTTTGAGCTGGGTGGGGCCTTTCTACGCCATAGGCTTAGGAGTGCTGCTTCTCGTGCGCCCTCTCCTTGTCGCTCCGCATTGCGCTCCCTAAAGTTCTGCGCCCCCTGCGTTAAGGCTCAAATAGATTGTTCTCTCTACCGCGAGTTTAAGATTGAACCTCGTGGCAGAGTCTTTTCGCCTCATCGACGAAGGGGATGTATTTTATGCACGCGCTCTAAGAGCAATCCGCAACGCTAGAGAACACATCCAATTCATGTTTTATATCTGGACGGACGACGCCGTCGGGAAAGTTTTTTCTCGCGCGCTCGTTCGGAAAGCGAAGCAGGGCGTGAAGGTGACCTTGGTTGTCGACGCTATTGGTAGCCACAAATTGAGCACACCTGCAATAAGGCGACTCAGAAAAGGGGGCGTCGAAGTCTTCATTCACAATCGACCGCATATCTTTCGCTGGAACTGGCTCAGGTATCTAATCCGTCGAAACCATCGAAAAATTATCTTGATAGATAACAAGAAAGCATTCACCGGCGGCTTTAATATTATGCGCGAGTGTTCAACGAAACACTATGGCGCGAACCGTTGGTTGGATCTCATGGTCGAAACCGAGTCTTTAGGTTTGGTTGCCGCACTCCAAGACCAATTCGAAGACGCGTGTAGGCGTGCACGGCATACGAAGTGGTCGACACGGCTTTTGACGCGCAGCGGAAATCGTGCGATACTTTTTCGTGGCTCGAAGACTGCCCCAACGTATTCGATGTCGCGCTATCTTAAAAGGAAGTTACGGACCGCCAAAAATCAAATTGTTATTTGTGTTCCCTATTTTATTCCCTATGGTTTTTTCTGGCGTATCTTAGCGCGAAAACTTAAGCAAGGGTTATCCGTTGAAGTCATTCTTTCAAAAAAGTCGGACTTGCCCTGGATCGACGCGGTTTCGTTCTTGATGGCGTACTCGCTCCAAAAACGCGGCGCTACGGTTTGGCTTTTTGATGGGGGGATAAATCCTCCGCGTTTTTCGCACACGAAACTTTTTCGCATCGACGATATGTTTGTGACAGGCTCGGCAAACTACGACTACCGCAGCATGGTGCTCAATTTAGACACGCTTCTTGCTTTTGAAAAAAAACACGCAGATTGGGAGAGCCTTGTTCTTCGGATTAAAAAATTGAGCCGTGTCGCTCTTGCGCAAGAGCTGAAACCGACTTTGCGCGCGTGGCTCTTATGGCCCTTTCGCTGGCTTCTTTAGATGAGGGGAAGATCTTTTATTTTGCGGTACACGACTTTTTTTGCGGTTCCTGGGTTTTGTGCTTTTTCTGTCATGATTTCATGCGCGATAGGGAGCGTTGTGAGTTGCAGCGATTTTTTCGCAGCGGTGCGCAAATCTTTCCAGATAAAGTGTGCAGGGCAGGGGGTTTGGTCGCTGCAGGCGTCGAGCCCCAGAGCGCATTCGACAAATTCTGAAATACCGTCGATTGTGATTTTGATGTCATAAAGACTAATTTCTGCGGGCGGTCTGGCAAATTGATAGCCTCCGCCTGGGCCTTTGTTCGATTTGAGGATTTTTCCCGTCACCAGTTGTTTAAGAATTTTGCTGAGGTAAGGCTTCGGCACCTCGGCGCCCTTCGCAATTTCGTCGACAGTAAAAATTGTCTTGCCCGGCTTTGACGTCATGTAAGCCAATGCTCGGACACCGTATTTGCTGGCACTACTGTAAAGCATAATGACCGAGTAGTCAGTCCATAATTTGTTACGATACGTCAACTGGTTTACGCACTTTGTTGGAACGCGCCTGAACTCACTACCGCATCATTGTCTATCGCTCATGAACGCTAGCATGAAATCATAGTAGCTTTCTAAATCCTGCCAAGCGCATGTTTCACGGATCGAATGCATTCCCAAAATCGGTATCCCTACGTCCAACGTGGGAATTCCTACTTGTGCGCTCACAATCGGCCCAATCGTGCTGCCGCAAGGTAGATCGTTTCGGTGCGTATAAACCTGAGAAGGAATTTTATTTCTGATGCAAATGTCGTGGAAGACGGCTTGCGTGAACGCAGAGCTTGCGTACCGCCGGTTCTGGTTCACTTTGAGAGTGACGCCCCCGCCCAAACGCGGCACATTCACGCCGTCGTGTTTTTCGCTAAAATGCGGATGGACACCGTGCGCCATATCTGCCGACAAAAAAAGACTCTTTTCAAGCATCTGCCGTGTTAAGCCTTTCTGATAATAGAGTCGCGCACAGTCCTCGAAGAGTCGTGTCGTGAGGGTCGATTGCGCTCCGGCTTCAGAAACCGACCCGACCTCTTCATGGTCGAAGAGAAGGACGCATGCAATCGACTCTGACTTTTGGATTTTTGCAAGCGCACGGATTGCAGTGAACGCGCTCGCCAGGTTGTCTAAGCGCGCCGAGAAAAGAAAACTACTTTCAAACCCACCGCGTGTGGCCGAGCGCAAATCAAAAAAAGAAAGGTCGTAGCTTAAAATAGACTCGGGCGCAATTTTTGCCTCGCTTGCCAGAAAATTGATCCATGCGCCGTCTTGGGATTCCAGTGCGAAAAGCGGGTTGAGGGCCATGGCTTTCTGCGGCACGAAGCCTTCTTCGTTGACCGAGCGCTGCAGGTGTATCGCCAAAGAGGGGACGATCGCAAGCGGCTTATCAATCCGCACGAGCTTTTGTTGAATTTGATTTTCAGCCCTGTAAAAAACTTCGCCTGCAATGCCCAGCTCGCGATCGAACCAAGTGTAGTTGAGTAATCCGCCGTAAATTTCACCTGCGAGCGTCGCATAGCCCACCGCATCTTTTTGCGCATTCGGCTTGAGCCTTATATGGGGCGAGTCGCTGTGCGCACCGACAACGCGAAAGGACGGCAGGGTATTGGTCCCTTGCTGGGGCAGGACCGCTGCAAAGAGCATTCCTGGGGCCAGACGCAGGATTATTTTTGACGGCGACTCGTTATTGATTTCTGAAACGGTTTGGAAGCCTTGAGCTTCCAGATATGCCGCTGCGTTTTCACACGCCCAAGAAGGGGAGGGGGATTGATTTAAGTATTCGACGACATCCATGGAGGAGGAAATTAGAGCATATACGCTTTTGGTCGCATGCGACCAAAAACGTATAGATAGATTCTTGAATTAAGCCGCAGGTGCTGCTGCTTTTGGCTTACAAGTTTCGACCTCAGCCTTGCGCGCCTTTTTCACGTCGGCTTGGCATTGCTTTTTTGCATCGCCTTTTTTCTTTTTGCAAGCGTTGTACGCTTTTTTATGTTTGTCGTCGATGCGTTTGATGCACGCTTTTTCTTCTTTTGTCAAGTTTGCTGAAACCGACGCAACTGCAAAGACGCCAATTGCTAACGCTACTAAAAGTTTTTTCATTGTATTTTTTCTCCTGGAGGGACTGTCTAAAAAACCACAAACAAAGAGTTTCGTTGATGTTTTAGACAGTCCCTAAACAATACGACGTTTAGGGTGTCTTTTTCGGACTTTTATTCTAAAGACAGGCGTGAATAAAAGATTTTATCTTATCCACACCCGCTCGTCAAATCTTCTTACTGAGCTGCTGCAGGCGTAGCTGCCGCTGTTTTGCAAGTTTTTGCCGATTCGTCGAACGCTTTTTTTGCGTCAGCACGGCATTTCTTCTTTTCTTTACCTTTGAGCGCTTTGCAGGCGTCGTTTGCAGTCTTGCGAGTTTCTTGCGCTGTTTTGATGCAAGTTTTTTGCTCTGCTGTCAATTTCTTCGCTGAAATAGACGCAACTGCAAAGACGGCAACTGCTAACGCCATTAAAAGTTTTTTCATTTTTGTTTTCTCCTGGAGTTTTATATATAACCCCGATGCTTAAGACGCACAGAGAAATTTTTTCGGACGTTTTTTATCCCACGAGCGATGTCGAATGATCAGCCTCATAAACCGTCAAACCTTCGACCAAGTGTGGGTATTCGACACGAAACGCCGCAACGACGGCGTCCGTCAACATCGTGCGTGCTTCGCGGGAAACAGGAAAGAAGACGTCGGAGTATTCCCCGTTACGGAGTTTGAACGAGGGCATTCCCAAAAACACGCCCTTTTTACCCTTCACAAGACGCAGATTCTTGACGACAAACGCTTCGGAGAGTGTCACATGCGCGTAGCCAATCGTGTTGCTACTGTCGGTTTGTGGAAAGACTTGAATCCGTGAAATACGGACATGTTCCATAGTTAAATCCCCTGTTTATCGATAGTTTGTTCTGGAGAGATTCGCTTAGATTGCAGCAAAGTGCAGTGCCAGAAGCCACTGGGCTGCAAAGTAAGTAAGCGATACTCCCGCCTGAACATACCAACTTGGACGAACGAACTTATCAAAAGCCAACAAAAAATCAGAAAAAACGAAAAAAATGGCACCGATAGCTCCAGTATAAACCAACGGCGCTTGGAGTGCTGCAACGACTAACAGAGCAGAAACACCAATATAGAAAAAAAGCGGTAAGATGTATTTCTTCTGGCGCGACTGGATAAGGTGTCTTGCGAAGTAGAAAAAAGCCATAAGAGCAATTATTCCCGTTGTGAAAACGCTGAGTGAACTGTAAGAGGCGACTGACTTTGCGCCAAACGCATAGATATAGAAAATATGCCCGAAGAGAAAACTCAAGAGACCCGGAATAAAACCCTGCCGCCAAAGGAGAAAAAGGTCACCGGCCAGACCAAAGAGGATCGCCATGAGCCACAGCGGTTCGAGATGCTTTCCCGAGAGATATGCCAGGAGCAAGATAAAGAGAATGGGGAGTGGCTTCAGTATGCCGTACGCACGCAGTCTGAGGACTTTTGCCATAACGGCTGCTAAGACCAAGAGGCTAAATATAATGAGTCGACTTTCCATGGTTATCCCCTTTCTGTTTTAATGCTTAATTGCAAAGTGCGTTTCGTTTTATTCTCGCCCGGATAGTGAAGCGTTATGTCTTCAACTTCGAGCGGAATAAATTCCATCGGCAAAATTTGGAAACCACTTTCCTCAGAGCCGACTGCCATGGGTTCATTCGGTTTTCCTTTCGTGAACCAAAATTTATCTTTGGGCGGCTTCTTCTGGCGCAACGTGATATACGGCGCAAAAATTGTGTCATAAGGGAACCGGGAATATGCGACGGATGTATAACGTTCTCGGTATTCATTTTTTTGGATGACGCTAAAAGTTTTATCGCCTGCGGTAAAATAGACTGCGTTCAAGTCTAAATCCCACACACTCGAGTTCGTGTTTTCAAAATCAAAACGCAGATACGTTAAAGGAGGCAGCCGGCTGTATTTTGCATTGCTCGAGAGTTTGAGCTCTTCGGAAAGCTCGTCGATATTTTCATTCGTTGGGAGCGATAACGAAAGCCGGTGGGGCAGATCGGAGAGGCGAAACGTTCCTTCTGGAGAACCTTTGCGATTCTGCGGAGGATTTTTCAAGACGAGCGATGTGACAAGATCGTTACTCGTGCATTGAGCAAACCAAAAGATAAGGAAAGCGAATAGAAAAATACGCGGTGTTCTTTTCATGGGATGTTTTGAACTCCGTGAGCCACCAGTGAACCACGGCGCAGAAGCTCTTTCACGAGACGATTCTTTTTCTTTATTTGTGAATTGACGCCGTGGCACGCGTTATGGCTCGATGCGGTTATGAAGTCTCTTGCGCTTGTCTTAGCCTTTGCGGGTTTGTCTACGTTGTCTGCTGAAGATGTAAGGTCTTATCGGTTGCGAAAGGCTTTTGAAGCGGGACAAGAGTCGGGGCAGATTCAAATTGATGCCATCCGCGAATGCGCAGTCGGTAAAATCCAAGCGTGCGTCTATCCTCTCATAGCTCACCTCAAAACGCAAGGCGCAGAGAACGCGACACTGCGTCGCGAGAGCGCCAATGCGTTGGGGCATCTCAAGGCGAGTGAAGCGCGTGAGAGTCTCTTGAAACTTCTCAGCGAAGAAAAAGACCTTCATGCCAAAGCGGCGGTAATCCAGGCTCTGGGGCTTATCGGCAACAAAGAAGACATCAAGACTATTTCGCCTTACTTAGGGGATAGCGAAACCCTCTTGCGCCGGCGTGCCGCTCGAGCGCTTTTTGACATGGATGATCGTTCGGCGTCTGAGGCGGTCTCTGGAAAAATCGCCGGAGAAAAAGACGACCTCACGCGAGTCGAGATGCTCAATACCGCGCTACGCTTTGAAGGCGGTAAGGTGGAACACGTCATCGAGCTTTCAAAAATTCTTTTGAGTAGCGACCGTTCGGCAAGACTCCGTGCAGCCGAAGTTTTAGAGTCTTGTCGAAATAAAGAAGTTTTGACGGATTTAGAGCGTGCACACGCCATTGAGCCCGATAGCGAGGTGCGTCAGGCGTTGGCGCGTGCGATAAGTGCGACGCAGTTTGCGAATTAAGTAGAACGCGAGTTCTAAGCCTAAACTCAAACTCGCGCACCCGTGGGCTATTTCATTCTTCGCTTGTCGCGGTGTTTCAAGTCTCTCGAATAACTCTATGCGCACCAAACTGACCGTTTTCTTTATTCTTCTCGCAGTGGCGTTGGGCACCCTCGTCGTCACCTCCTCGTCGAACGCAGCGCAGGTTCACCTGCAACTCAATCAATTCAAGCAAGAGATTTTGCAGGGCAATGTAGACAAATTGGCAAAGCGGAATTTAACCGTCTATGGAAAAATAAAAGAAGGGAGCATTGAAAGAGAAGGGGTCAGGGCGCGTTTTGTCATTTTTGACAAAAGCAACGAACTCGTCGTCGAACATTCGGGAAAAACACTCCTCCCCGATACTTTTCAAGACGGTGCAGAGGCCGGCGTTGAAGGTTTCTACGATGCCTCGCGCAACGTCTTTGTTTCGCATAAAGTCATGGCGAAGTGTGCGTCGCGTTACGAAGCGCCGGGCATGGATAAAAAGACAACGTATTAACCAATTTTGCCGATAATCGGGCATGAGCCCGGTGCCGCATCGTAACTTAAAAGCAGCTCTTTCTCTTCTGCTTTTAGCATTTTTTTTCGTCATCGCCTATAATAGTTACTCCAAAAAAAATCCCCTCGAGGGTTTTGAACCAAGCGCCATCCAAGACGAGCGGCAACTCAAAATTCAATCGCTCCAAGAACTTCTCAAACTCGACGCAGAAGACTTTAAGACGCACGCAGAACTCGCAGCACTTCATTTTGAGCTCAAAGAACTGCCTGCTGCCGAAAAACACGCGCTCGCGGCAATTTCGATTGGAGAGCGGAAGGGGGCCACAAAAGAATTTCTCGTCGCGCAGTATCTCCTACTCTCTAAAATTTACGAAGCCATGGGGCAAAATGAAAAGGCCCTTCAATTCGCGTCGCGTGCGGCGGATTTAGACACGAAACAAACCGCGCCTTTGAAGCGCAAGGGGCGCGTCTATGAATCGCTCAAGAAAAACGACAAAGCGCGCCTCGAATATCTGAAAGCATTAAAGCTCGATGAGAAAGACCCTGAGACTTATGCGCTCCTTGCCAACCAAGAGTTCAAGAAAGGAAAGCCTAAAGCGGCTATGGAGTGGCTGCGCATGGGAGTCAGGCGTAACCCAACGAATGCAGTTGCGTTTCGCAATTTGGCGCGTGGCTACGTGCGCA
>CAUJII010000062.1 GCA_963205035.1 Spirochaetota bacterium | reverse complement strand
CTCTTCAGAACCCGTTTGAACTCCCAAGAACTCTAAAGACGAGAGAGAGAGCACTATCGACGGCAGACTCAGCGCAAACAAGTACGCTGTCTCGCGAACGAGACGCGGGATGACGTGCGCACGCAACGTGTGAAAACGCGATGCTCCCATAGCTTGCGCCATCGTAATGAAATCGTTTCGACTGACATTGTCGAGCCGCTGTAAAATAAATTTCTGTAATGCCGCAAATTCCGAAAGCACAAGAGCAATCAGCACAGACATAAAACTTTGCGGCAGAAAATAACCAATCGAGAGTGCGATAAAAATACCAGGAATCGCAAGCCACGCATCGACGGCGTATGCATACCCCAAGCGGAAGGATTTTGGCGTGAGATAGAGGAGCGCAGTAACCAAGAGCGCCGCAACAAGGCACACGCCCAACGCGGTGACCGCCAAAGAGACAGTCTGCCCTACCCCTCCTAAGACAAGCGCGAAGACAGACTGTCCCAGGGGGGTCGTACCTAAGAGGTATCCCTGCCCAGGCAAACGGAACGCTTCTGAGAGAATAATTTTAGGTGGAGGAATTAAGAACTGTAGCAAGAAAATAATCAGTACAAAAACCAAAGCTAACCGAAAAAGGCGATTCTTCTTCATGTAGAATGAGAACTCCGCTCGGCGATAAAATTTTGTATGACCGAAGTCAAATAGACAATCGTTGCGATGACTATAAGATTTGTAAAAATTAAACGAATATCGTACTGAAGCAGAGCGAACAGTAAGAGCGAACCTAACCCATGGATTGTAAAAAGCGTTTCAACAATCACAGCACCCGAAAAGAGTGAGGCTGTCTCGATGAGCCAGAAAATTAGAAACGGCATCGTGCAGTTGGCAAGCTTATGAAAGAAGAGTCGGCGTTCGCTTAACGCAAATGCGCGCGCGCGTAAAATAAACTTCTTTTTTTCGACTTCTGCCATATAATTTGATAGCAAGAGAAAGAGTCTTGCGCCAAATTTTGCCGCGATAGAGAGAGCAGGCAAAATAAAAAAACGTAACGACTCATCGCCGCCTGAAGGTAAGAGGCGCAATGCAAGTGCAAAAAACCAAATAAAGACTATTCCAATAAGAAAAATGGGTGTTGTATTCACGGCGTTTGCAAGCGCAAGAAGCGTCGTCGATAATCGAGGACGCACTGCTTCAAGAAGCAAGAGTAGAGTTGCAATCAAGACTGAAAAAAGGAGGCTCAGCGCAGTCAAGACGCTTGTCGCGCCTAGAGCATCGCCTATTTGCGGAAAAACCGGCGTGCCGCGCAACGATTTCCAGACTGTAATCGAAGGCAAGTCTCGCAAGAATTCCTCGAATTTTGTCGCCAATGTTTTTTCGATAAGAGGTGTTGACAGAGCACTCCCCCGTTGCCCCATCAAGACCTCTTCGGCAGAGCCTTTTCTTAAATGTTGCAGTGTGACTGTTAGGAGGACGATGAGTGCAAGAACGGCTAAATACCCAAAGATGAAGCGCGCAACTGCAAAAAAAGCAGACCGCACAAACGCCTAGAAATCGTGGTCGGCCATGAGGAGCGCGTAAATTTGCGCGGGAAGTTCCACGCCTTCGTCGAACCGGACGCCCAATGCCTCGTACTTGCGACCCCGCATCTCGCGGGATTGAATCCATGCAACTTGTCCTTTGAAAACAAAGCGGAAGCGCGTGCGGTCGTGAATTATTTCGCCGCTGATTACATCGTCGATTCTTAGTTCCCGCCCGATGTCGGCAGTTTCCGCAAGAACCATCAGTCCACCCTCGGAAATATCGCTCATGATGGCGTCTTTGACTTGTGTCCCGTCTAAGGTGACACGGTACTCGATATACGCACCCGCCGTGACGCGGTGTTGGTTGCGGCGATCATTTATGTTAGGCATAGACTATTTTTTAGTTTAGCTTGTCGTCGTCGAGAAGTTCTTTACTGTCGTTTTTTTCCTTGGCACTCTCGTGCCCTGCTCCCTTATCCTCGCCGGCTTTTATTTCTCCAACTCCAGGAGTTCCACCGAGCATCAACGCCTCTTCGAGAGAAATAGGGCTATTCTTATCGGGAAGAACAAAATTGGGATCACCCAAAATCTTAAGAACGCTCGCGACCTTCTCGCGCTGTGGGTCACCCACGGCTTCGTCGACAAACTTTTGCCAGTATTCAATCGTCTTCGCCTTGTTCCTCTCCAAGCTCAGGTAAACAAAGCCAACTTGAAAAAGCGCACTCTTGAGCGCAGCGTCTGCCTCATAGGCTTTCAAATAAGAGCGTACAGCTTCATGAGGTCTCTTGAGCCGCTCATAAACTTGACCTAACCTGAAGTAATCGAGCGCATTCTTCTCGTTGAGCTCACTCGCGCGTAGAAGTGGACTAACCGCCTTCTCGAACTGATTTTGAAAAAAATAAACATCACCCAAGAGAGAATTCGCGCGACCGTTTTCCGGTTCGGTTGCGATAATTTTTCGCAAGAGGGTCGCCGCCGTCTCATACTTCTTAGAAAAAAATAAACGCTCCGCATGCTTCAAATCGGCGTTTGTTTTTGTTGTGGTATTTACACTCGTATCGCCTTGTGCACTCAAAGCTGCGGGAAGAACCCCACTCAAGAAAAAGAAAAGACAGAGAGCTGGAACTGCTGCCAGAAGAACTCGGATTTCAAATCTCGCAGTCAACGCCAGACTT
>CAUJII010000061.1 GCA_963205035.1 Spirochaetota bacterium | reverse complement strand
AAAGTCGACGAGAGCACCTATATCGAAAAAATTGGTCTCATGCGGATGGACGGTACAGAAATCACAGTCACCGCCGTCAAAAGAGAGAGAAATCCGCTGACGTACGCTTATTTCGATTGGCAACTCGTGCCGTGGTCGGGGAAGATAAAGGCGTTTGTGAAATGGAATAAATACGACCTCTGGGTAAAAGAAATCGATGTCAAAGAAATCCCCGGAAATTCGTAGATTTGTGGAGCTTCCTGGTCGTCTGAATAGTTAGTCAAATGCGAAAATTCCTCCCCTTAATTTGCCTGTTTCTGGCGCTCCAGTGTGCCACGAGCCGAGAAAAAGTCGTCGCTCAGATGGCCAGCACGATGGCAGATGCAGAGCCTAAGCTGCGAAAAAAGACAGTCGCCATTCTCCCCATCGAAAGACGCGGCCTGACTGAGACAACCGATGCACGGGCGCTGGTTGATTTGCTCACGCATGAACTCGTTTCGACAACTTCGCTGCAGGTCGCGGAAAGAACGCGGCTCGATGCGGTTTTAGGCGAGCAGCAACTCGGGCAGACGGGCGTTATCGATCCCAAAGCGGCAGCGCATGTCGGCCGCCTGCTTTCAGTCGACGCCGTGATTATTGGCTCAATGGAGCGCAAAGAGACAGGGAGTGAGGTTTTCCTGCGTTTGGTGGATTCAGAGACGGCTGTTATTCTGAAGACCGCGCACGGGGTCTTGCCACCGGATAAAAGCTTAGCAAAAGAGCAAGAAGGCGGTCTCGCCGTGAATGCTCCGACTAACTATTCTGCTGGGCTCACGGCAGAGCCCATAAACCCGACTAACTATTCGTCAACTTCATCGCCAAAAACCACGGCAAATGGCGTGCTGGAAAAGGAAGATACCCCCGTGGGGCGTTTGGTCGACCTATCGTATCGAAAAGGTGGTGTGGGAGGCTATAATCAAGTCATCGGAAGGGTCTTGAATAGTGGTAGAGCTCCACTCTTACAAGGGTACGTTCGTTTGCAATTATTAGATGGAGCAGGTGAACTCATCGGGACAGCACCGTGCTCCTCGCCTGACCAACCCATTTTGCCTAAGCAGAGTCTACCTTTCTCATGCCTCTTCAAGCCTTCGGCGGATTTTAAGCGTTTCAAAGCCACGCTCGAATCCGGAGGGTTAAACTTCTCCGTCAAGACACTGGATTTGAGCGCTATGAAGTTGCGCTTTCGCAAGAGCAGCGATTCCTTCGCGGATAGCTATCAATTAAGCGGTATCATCCGGAACGACGCCGATAGCGTGGTGACGTATCCTCGAGTCCTCATGAGTCTCTTTGATGCCAAGGGTAAGTTTATCGGCAGCGCATACGGTTTTGCCGCGAAGAAGGAGTTAAGTCCGGGTGAAAAATCTCCTTTTTCGGTGACGATCTATGGGTATTCGTTGCATGGTAAGCCTGCACGGTACGAAGCTTTTTATTCAGCATTGAAGACGCGAAGATAATGAGACGCTTACCCTCAACGCAGAAGCTACGCAATGCAACTTATCGTACTCATCCCCTGGAAATTGGAGGAGATGAGTAGTTAGTCGGCACATGACAACGAATGGCTTTCGCATCGTTAGTCATTGAGTCAGTTGAGCCAGTGAATAGTTAGTCACTCGCTACTACGAGTCCAGGCGGTAATTCGCCTTGCACGATTTTCGTTGATGGCAAGTTCCATCGAGTAAAGACGGCCACCGAGTGTTTCCCGATGGATGACAAAGAAAAGAGATGGGCATGGCAGCTATACCCCTGGCATTCTTCCAAAGAGCGAATTTTAGTGGGGGCGACTATTGCGTTTTCGCGCAAGGGATTCTACGGCACGTCCGTTCGAGAAATTAGCCAAGAAGCGGGGCTCGAACAACCGAGTATCTACCATCATTTCAAGAGCAAAGAGAATCTCTATTGGAATTCGCTACGTACAACGCATCTTTACATGATACGTAGTCTCAAGAAAAAAATTGTTCACAAAGAAAATCTCTTGGCGGAGATACGCGATATGTTTCGCGCAGTCTCATGGTTCCACAAGGAATATCCTGAGTATTTTTCTCTACTTTTCTCTTTGGTATATTCTTCGCCACAGGAGATTGCAGACCGTTTCACCAGTCTTTATGGAGGAGATATTTTTCACTTTGTCGATCGCGCATTCGAGAGAAATCCTCCCAAGACAGGTCGGTTGGAGAAATACTCGTTAACAGTACATACGTTGTATTCTTATATTCTTTCGTTTGCAGGGCGCAGGCCCGAGCATTTGCGCGTTTCGTATTACAGAGCTCTGAGGAGCCTTTATTTAGCGCTTTGAGTTAGGTCCCCGCCTGTTCGATATTTGTTTCGTCTGCTGTTTCTTCAATGACGTGCTTGCATTCAGGATTTTGGCAGGTGAGAGTAATACCACTCTTACGGACCTTTTGTCCCATGATTGAGTTACATTGCGGGCAAGTGCGGCGAGCTGGAGTTTCGAGCATCGTGAATTCGCAACCCGTCGTCGAATAATTCGCACAACCGAAAAACCCCCGACCTTTCTTGCCTTTCTTTTTGACGACGCTACCTTGGCACAAGGGGCAGACTCCTAAAGGTATACTTTCCGAATAGCGGCAGCCGCCTTGGAAGTTGCTGCATCCGATGAAGTAACCGTTCTTTCCGAGTTTTTGCATGAGTTCGTTACCGCACTTGGGACATTCGCGGCCCAACGGGATACGCACGAGGTGGGTTTGGTCTGCAATTTCGCCGTCGGCCTTTTCGACCGTGCTATGGAAGTTTGGATAAAAGTCACCGAGCATCGCACGCCAGTTGCTCGAACCTTGCGCGATGCTATCGAGCTTTTCTTCCAAGTTGGCTGTAAATTTCAAATCAACAATTTCTGGAAAGTGTGCAGAGAGAAGGTCGTTCACGACACGCCCCAAATTAGTCGGGATGAGTTGTCGCCCTTTGCGTTCGATGTACGCGCGTTTGTCGAGTGTGGCTATCGTCGGCACATACGTTGCAGGGCGGCCAATCCCCGATTCTTCCATCGCCTTGATGAGCGAGGCTTCTGTAAAGCGTGGAGGCGGTTGTGTGAATTTTTGCTGCGGTTTGAAATCGAGAAGTGAGAGAGCTTCCCCTTCGGTGAAGTGGGGCACGTATTGCACCTTTTCATCGCCTAAGGGATAAACCGCTCTAAAACCTGGAAAAGTTTGGTGGGAGCTTGAGTAGCGAAAGGTGAGTGTTTTTGCTTTGTCTTGTATTTCGAGCACGACCAACTCATCGACGCCGGGGGCCATTTGTGATGCGACGAAGCGTTTCCAGATGAGCGAATATAAACGAAACTGGTCGCGGTCGAGATATTTTTCCATAATCTCGGGAGTGCGCGAAACGTCTGTCGGGCGGATGGCTTCGTGCGCGTCTTGCGTGTTCTCCTGTTTTTTGGTATAGGTGTTTGCGCTCTTGGGTAAATACGCCGTGTCAAAATTTTCAGAGATAAATTGCCGCGCTTGGGTAAGCCCCGTTTCAGAGATGCGCGTCGAATCCGTACGCATGTAGGTGATGAGGCCCTGAGAGCCTTCTTTGCCCAGATCGACGCCTTCATAAAGGGTCTGTGCAATCGACATAGTTTTTTGCGCACGGAATCCCAAGCGGGTCGAAGCGTCTTGCTGCAAACGAGAAGTGATGTAGGGGGCTAACGGATTGACTCGTCTTTCGGAAGTCTTTCGTGAAATCAGCGAGTACTCCGCCTCACGAACGCGCTTTTCGAGACCTATTGCCGCAGCTTTGTTGTCAATCGCAGTTTTTTTGCCGTCGACTTGCGTGAGGCGAAACGCGGTTTCTTTGTCGCGTGCTTTCGATTTTTCTCCCGCAAAGAAAGCGTCGAATTCCCAATACTCTTCGGCGACGAACTTCTCGATTTGTGCCTCCCTGTCGCAGAGGATTTTGAGAGCTGCCGATTGCACCCGCCCCGCGGAGAACCGGCGCGAGCCAAATTTTTTCTGGAGCACGGGAGAGATTTCATAACCCACGAGGCGATCCAAAATGCGGCGCGCTTGCTGCGAGTCGACGCGCTGCATGTCTATCGTGCGCGGGTGTTCGACCGCTTTCAAGACGGCGTCTTTTGTGATTTCATTAAATTCGATGCGTCGAATTTGGCTATTGACTTCACCTAAAGCGCGGCTCAAGTGCCAGCTAATCGCCTCGCCTTCGCGGTCGGGGTCTGTCGCGAGCAGCACCTCAGATGCATTCTTTGCGGCCTTTCGCAATTCCCCCAAGGTCTTACCTTTGCCACGGATTGTAATATAGAGCGGTTCAAAATTATTTTGGATATCGATTCCCATGCTCGAACGCGGCAGGTCGATGAGGTGGCCCTTCGATGATTCGACGCGGTATTTGCTTCCGAGGAATTTCCCGATCGATTTAGTTTTCGCAGGCGACTCAACAATCACGAGCGCGGTTTTTTTTGCTTTGGTTTTGTTTTGGGCCATGTTAATCTTCTTTCTCGAGAAAATCTTCTAAGCGGCGTTCTTTGCCATATTTTTGGAGTTTGAGGAGCGTAAGCTTTTCGATTTGGCGCACGCGTTCTTTAGAAAGTTTGAATTTCTTACCAGCCTGAGTCAGCGAGAGCACTTTCTTGCCGTTCAAGCCAAAACGGTATTCAATAATTTCACGCTCGCTTGCCGTGAGCTCTTTGAGGATTTCTTGCAGAGACTGCTTGAGCGCTTGCTGCATGACCTGGTTTTCAGGAGAGATATATTTGTCGTCGCGGACTTGTGTGATTTGCGTGTTCTCGGAGTCGGTGTTAGTTGGAACGTCTAAAGAGACGTAGTCTGAAGAGATTTGCTTTAACCAGCGTACCTCCGCCTCGGGCATGTCGAGCCTATCGGCAATTTGCGCAAGCGTCGGCTCTTCGCCCAACTCGTTTTCGAGTTCTTTTTGAATCGCGTCGATCCGTGCAACGTCGATGGTGCGGTTCATCGGCAGACGGATCATCGCAGCCTTTTGGTTGATTGCCAAAATAATCGCCTGCCTAATCCACCAGACGGCATAGCTAATAAAATGGTAGCCCATGTCCGGGTCGAAACGCTCTGCGGCTTTGATGAGCCCGAGGTTCCCTTCGTTGATGAGATCTAAAAGAGAGATACCGAACTTTTGGTATTTCTTCGCGACTTGAACGACAAAGCGCAAGTTAGAGATGATGAGACGCTCTTTCGCTTTCGCGTCGCCTTGGATTGTGGCTCGTGCGAGAGTATCTTCTTCTTCACGCGTTAAGAGCGGTATCTTGTTAATTTCTTCGAGATACCATTGGATACTCGATTCGGTATAAGGGTTCTTGGCGAGCGCTTTGGCATCGGTGGGTTCGTCGGCTCTGATTTCGACGTCGGAGCCAATTTCCGCAAGACGGGTGCGTTTTTTTATCTTCTTTTTAAGAGCGACCGCCACAACTGCCTACGATGGGTTTTTACTCAGCGCGTAAAGGCTTTGAATGACACTCTGTCTGGAAAAGCACAAATAGCCGCACGATGCAGAATTTACCCGAAGTTTTTGCGCATGCGGCAAGAGCATTCCCCGAACAGGGCTTTTACTCCAAAGATACGCACAAATTCTTCAAGCCAACCCCGTTTTCAGTCTTGCACGAAAAGGCTGAGGCTTTGGCAATCTATCTATCCAATGAGGGATTATCCAAGGGGGACAGGGTTGCCGTCTTCGGCGATAACTCGGCAGAGTGGCTCATTGCGGATATGGCTATCCAAATGGTGGGAGCGATTGTCGTGCCACGCGGTTCCGATTCGACGCCACAGGAACTCGAGTTCATCTTAAACCATTGCGAGGCGCAAATTTGCTTTGTGGAACACCTTCGGCTCTATAAAAAAATTGGAAAGACGCTCAAGGCGCGGCACGCAAAAGTATTTGTGTTAGATTCCCACTTTAGCGAGAGCTTGGCGCAAGAGGAAGGTTTGATAATCTTGCCACAGCTGCTTTCGACTCTTCCTCGCCCCACCGAGCAAGACAAGATGAATCTCAAAGCTCTTCGGGATTCCATTCAACCCTCCGACCTCTTCACGATTATCTACACTTCGGGAACGACCGGCGAACCCAAGGGCGTGATGCTTACGCACGCAAACATGCTCTATCAGCTTGAAGTTGCTCCGAGTAACCTGGAGATGGGCCCTAAAGATCGCATCTTATCGATATTGCCTGTCTGGCATATCTTTGAACGCTTCATGCTTTATTCGACAATTTTTGCGGGCTCGCATTATTACTACTCGAACAAAAAAGATTTAATGGAAGATTTTATTCGAGCAAAGCCCACGCTCATGGCTTCGGCGCCGCGTCTGTGGGAGCAAATTTATCAAAAGCTCCGAGAGCACATCGACAAGACAGAGGCGTTCAATCGCGAGCTCTTCGACTTGTCGTATGCGATCAAAGAGCGGCTCCACCGCGCACAAAATGTTTTGGTCGGCCAAACGAGTGAGACGAATCCTTTAGATTTTTTGAGCGCGTTTCTTCAAAAGACACTCGCAGGCTTTTCTTTCTTTGGGCTCAAAGCGCCTGACGTTTATATGGATTCGATTTTCTTAGCGCGCATCCGTGCGATGCTGGGCGGCGAGCTCAGGGGCACTATTTCCGGTGGGGGAGCGCTGCCACCCAATATCGATGAATTTTTTAATGCGATTGGAATTCCCGTTTATGAAGGGTATGGCATGACAGAAACGGCACCCCTCATCGCGATGCGCTCGCCCGGCAAAGTTATTTTAGGCACGGTTGGTTTTGTGCCTAAGCGGACCACCGTTGAAATTCGCGACGAGGCAACGGGGCGTGTCTTGCCAAAAAATGAAGTGGGAGTGATTTTCGTAAAAGGTCCTGGCGTCATGGTTGGCTATTACAAGAACCCCGAAGCGACAAGCAAGGTCCTTCGGGATGGTTGGATGGACACGGGCGACTTAGGGGTTTTCACGCGATCGGGAGCACTCTCTATCCGTGGGCGTTCTAAGGAAACGATAGTGTTGCGTTCGGGCGAAAATTTGGAGCCAGTGCCGATTGAAACTCTCTTGGCGCAGCACCCCTTGATCGAGCAGGCAGTTGTTGTGGGCCAAGACCAGCGGAATTTAGGAGTCCTCATTTGGCCCGACTATGACAGACTCTTGGACGCAGGCTTTCAAGTTTCCGAATTTAATTTGAAGGACGACCTCAACAACCAAAGCGAGCTCATTCAAATCTTCAAAGAGATTTGCCAAGAACTCGTGAATGAAAAAACCGGGTTCAAGGCATTCGAGCGCATCCACCATGTGCGGTTCTTGACCGATAAGTTGCGTGTGGGCGCTGAACTCACAGCTCTCATCAAAGTCAAGCGCAGCGTCGTCCACAAAAAATACGCGCCGCTCATCGAATCGATGTTTAAGGAATAAATCAATACCATGAAAATTCAAGCAGAAAAAACAACCCTCTTAACCCCCGACCACTGGAAGATTGCTCTCTATAGTTATATCCCCGAGAAGGTGACGCGCCGCTACCCGGTGATGTTACTCCACGGCATCGCCTCGAACCACAACGTCTGGGATTTTGGTTTTGAAGAGTCGAGTTTTGCGCGTCACTTGGCCGCGCAGGGATATGCCGTGTACGCGCTCAATCTGCGCGGGCGCACGGGGAGCGACGGCCCGCACACGGGACGCAGCCGCCAGTGGTCGATTGACGATTACCTTCTGTGTGATTTGCCGACAGTCGTGACGCATGTCCTGGAAAAAGAGCGCGCAGAAAAAATGCACTGGGTAGGCCATAGCATGGGAGGTATCCTCGGTTTCTTCTATCAGATTAGGCATAAGGCTTCCAACTTGCAAAGTCTCACGACATTTGCGAGCGCGCTCAACTATACTTACTCCACCTTGAATCACTTTCGTTCGTTTTTGGATTATATCAGCGCGTTGCAGTATTACCCCATCAAGACTTTCTATAAGCCGATGATTCCTTTTGCATCGCTCAACACTTTTTGGAACCGCTTCTTGTGGAACCCGGAAAATATTGACCCCAAGGTGGCTGAGCGCGTTCTCGAAATGATGGTTGAACCGATTGCTGTCAACGAGTGGAATCAAATCAAACTTATCTCTGCGGCTGAGGGCATGCCACGCCTCTCGGGTGGGTTTCCACACCGCGCAGACGATAGACGTATCACTGTTCCGACGCTCATGCTCGCAGGCGACCGCGATTGGCTGTGTGCATTAGACGGCGTCGAATGGACGATGGACGAACTTTCATGCGAGCGCAAACTGATTGTGTTCGGAAAAGAATACGGCAGCCGTTCGAGCTATGGGCACATGGATTTAGTCTGTGGAAAGAATGCACCGATCGAAGTGTGGCCCAAAGCCACCGACTGGATTCAAAAGCGCGATAGTTTGTAGCTCCCACAGTGCCTAACAAAGCAACCGACCAAGACCTCGATAC
Source organism: Spirochaetota bacterium (assembly GCA_963205035.1). Taxonomy (GTDB): domain Bacteria; phylum Spirochaetota; class Leptospiria; order Turneriellales; family Turneriellaceae; genus Turneriella. Next base: position 1,949 of record CAUJII010000061.1, on the reverse strand, counting down.
TTTTTTCGAGAAGCTCAATTCAACAAACCGCGAAAGAGAGCTTTTAGTGCCGCCCATGGGTGCAGTCGATCTTTGCTCGAACGATTATCTTTGCCTTTCAAAGCATCCGGAACTCATCCATGCGCTCCACGAAGGGATTGAACTCTGCGGTGCGGGGTCGACTGCAAGCCGCCTCGTGCGTGGGCACCGCGCTGTTTTTGACTCGATCGAAAAAAAAACGGCAGCGTGGTTAAATGCTCCCACAGCGCTTTTTTTTGCGAATGGTTATGCGGCCAATGTCGGCACGCTCTCGGCTCTTTGCGATGCATCCTATGAATGCTTTGTCGATAGACTTGCGCATGCGTCGCTTGTCGACGGAGTGAGACTTTCGGGAGCGAAGAAATCCTACTTCAGACATAACGATATGGAGCACTTAGAAAGTCTCCTTAAGAAAAGTAAGTCAACGCGCAAAGTAATCATCACAGAGAGTATTTTCAGCATGGATGGCGATAGAGCACCGATGGAGACTCTCGAAGATTTAGCGGCGCGGCACGAATCGCTTCTTTATGTAGACGATGCGCATGCGGTGGGCGTCTGCGGCGACGAAGGGCGCGGGCTTTCATCCAGCGGCGCGGATTTGCGCGTCATCACGCTGGGTAAAGCTCTGGGGCTTGAGGGTGCGCTCGTCTTATCCAATGAAAGGCTGCGCCGCTTTCTCTTGCATCAAGCGCGTCCTTTTGTCTTTTCGACGGCACCGCTGCCGGCGATTGCGCACGCGGCGCTCACGGCAATCGACCTTGCCCGCAGGATGGATGCGGAGCGGACGCAGATCCAGAACCAAGCGCAGATATTGAGAGAAAAAATCAAGAGCGAAGGATATTCGTCCGGGTTATCGACAACACATATTGTGCCGCTTATTTTAGAAGACGAAAAAGCCGCGCTCGATTGTGCAGAGACTCTAACGCAAAAAGGGTTCCACGTTAAAGCAATCCGTCCGCCGACAGTGAAAGAATCGCGTCTTCGCTTCTCTCTGAATGCCGGTTTGGACGATGCGCAGTTTACGGCACTCCTTCGAGCGCTCGAAGGAATTGGCTGATGTCGCTCGTTATCGCAGGCACCGGTACAGGGGTGGGGAAGACTCTACTGAGTGCTCTCCTGATGGCGCGGTATGGAGAAGCTCTGGGCCTTCATTATTTGAAACCGGTGCAAACAGGGTATCCGAAAGAGAGCGACACGCGCCAAGTCAAACGCCTCTCGGGCCTTTCTGGAAAATTATTCTTCAAAGAATTTGCCTGCTTCTCGCTTGCTGCCTCGCCACATCTTGCGGCAGAAAAAGAAGATCGCTTGTTGGATTTATCCCGTCTCACAAATTATATTTTAGAATGCGTCGAGAAAGAGCGCACGCTCATCGAACTTGCAGGAGGCCTCTTGGCTCCACTGACGCGAAAACAGACGAACCTTGATTTGCTTGCCGCACTTGCTCTCCCCGTGGTGCTTGTTGCAGATACGCGCCTGGGTACAATTAACCATACGCTACTCTCGCTTGAAGCCTTGGGTAGAGCCGGCGTTTCGTGTTCTGGCGTATTTTTCGTCGGTCCGAAGAATGCGCTCTATGCAGATAATCAGCGGACCGTGTGCAGTTTTAGCAATGCGCCGCACTTAGGGGAGTTTTTCTTGAACCGGAAAAAGAAAATGATGCATAGACTTTTTAGATGCCACGCGCGCTCTTTCGATGGAGAAAAAAAAATTGAGGCTCTGTTGTGATTTGGCATCCTTTCACAAGACAGATAGGCGCGGGCGAGCCACTCCAAAGCGTGCGCGGGCAGGGAGAGTATCTCTACGAGGCCACAGGAAAAAAGCTCATCGATGCCATCGCCTCTTGGTGGACTGTCATCCATGGACATAACCACCCGCACATCGTAGAAGCTATACGGCGGCAACTCGAGACGCTCGACCACGTTATGCTGGCC
>CAUJII010000060.1 GCA_963205035.1 Spirochaetota bacterium | reverse complement strand
CCCCGCAGCTTTCTCAGCGTTCGTCGGGAGACGTTCGTCCATTGGAACTCCGTCGTCGTAAATTTGTTTCCAAAATTTAAGATAGCGGTCGACTATCGCCGGGGAATGGATAATGACAAGGTTCTCGTCGTTGTTGTTGTTTGCGTTGGGCGACCAGTTGAAAGATCCGAGCATCAGTTTCGCATTCGGAGTGCCCGCGTCGATGACGATCGTCTTCGCGTGGAGTCTGCCGCCGCCCGCTTGCCAGTCGCCGATGGAATTGTTATTCTCGTCGCCGTCGATGCGTAGATCAAAGGGCGCTGTGCACCGCGAATTTACCGCCGTCGGAGGAACCCACGCTGTCGTGAATGGATTTATCGTACCACCGTCTGCCACAGCGAGCCCCGCCTCAAAACCGTATGTGTGCCCACAGGAAGTCGCTACACGGTAAACTTCGACATACTGGTTGTGCGTAAGCTGCGAACGGTCCATGACGCCGCGCACGACACGGTTTCCGCCGTCCGCCGCGTTTGCCGCAGTGAACTCTTTATGCTTTTGAATAAACATCCGACCCAACTGGTCGTGCGTGAATGCGAATATCCCGAAGTGGATCGATTGCTGCGCTTGCGCAACCGCTTGCAAGAACTGGCTCATTGCATCTTCGTGCGGCGAAAAATACGCTTCGATTTTGACGCCACCGACATTGAAAACGTTATTGTTGTCGGTGCGGTCTTTGGCGTGACCAAAGCGGCCCGACATCATTTGTTGGTGCTCGTTGATGAAGTCCTCGGCCAACTCTTTCGATTCGATAATTGCCCACACGTTATAGTTGCGGTCTATTTCAGAATCGGTGATATTGCCCGTGCCGGTCATCACATAGCGGCGGTCGATGATGCAAAATTTGTTGTGTTGGATCGATAACGAATTACCTGCAATGAGTTTAGCGTTGGGGTAGCGCCGGAGCAGATCTTCAAACTGTACATAACCCACTTCGCCATAGGAGTAAGTCCCCGAATCGCCGGCAAGCTGCACGTCGAGACCGCGTCTCACCGCACGAAGGACGGCGTCCTTGATGCTCGGTCTATAAAAACCGTACATCGCCCAATAGACTTCCTTCTTTGCATTATCGATGAGCTCCGCTAATTTAATATCGAACTCGGGAGGACGGTGGCCGCCAGGCTTGATGCCCGGATAGTTGGTGTAGATTTCGAGAAGGCGATCGTTGGGATCTTCTGGCGTCGTCTGCACTTTGGAGCACGAAATTGCGCCCAAAATCCCGAATGTAATAACTATTACACGCAGTAGGGGAAGCGTAAAAGCCGTGCCTTTTCGCATTATTGTCATAAGGAGCCCCCTTGGTCCATAAGTTTATTCAAGAGTGTGTTAAAATCGTCGAAAATTTTGAGATTCGTCTGCGAGCCTGCCGGTTCGATAACCATGACAAACGCATCGGTAATGAGAAAAAAATCGTCGCGCGTGCGCTTAGGCTCCATGTCTTGCGCGCCGGCTTTGTCGAAATAATACCGTTTGCGCAAATCCGACGACATGACAACGAGACGTGGCTTACGCGCACCATAATCCGTCAAAAACACATTGTAAGGCAACGCCGCCGGGTACTTCTTTACAGAAACGATATTCGTATCGCCTACACTTGTTTGCAGCCCTGCCAAGTCGCAATGGATTGAGGTCATATTCGCGAGCGTGGTCCCCGCAGTGCATGCGCCGTTTCCCGTGCCTCCTAAGTGGCAGTAAGTCGAGCCTGGGCTCGAAGTCGACGAGCCGTCGTAAAAAGGCAGACGTAAGGGTGATGCGGCCGCAGTGTTGATGGTGGGGCACGAACCTGCAACGAGTGCGTTGTATTGCAACGTTGTGGTGGGCCACGGCGTTTGAATCGTTGTCGGCAAGAAATCTATTTCTGTGCCGATGACTCCTTTTATAGAAAAGGTATTGCTGTAGACTTTGGGAATTGTCGCCTTGTATTGCAGCGCGTTCAAAATATGGCTGCGGTTCTTCGTATGGTCGCCGACGTCGTTGACGATGTCTTGCGTCAAGGCGCGGGCGGCAAATTGGATCGATTTTTCCGCGCGCAAGAGCTCGGTCACAGCAGCAGTCAAAGGGTACTCCTGTGGGGCGTAGTATATATTGAATATGAGATCACCCAACCGGAACCGGCGGTTGGGGTCTGTCACCGATTTATTGTATCGAAATTTTCCAAAAGACGGCTCTCCCTCATCGCCAAAAAGTCCGCCATACACAAGCTGTTGCGCTTCGTTATAGAAATCGTTACAAATATCGAATGAATGAAACACGAAAACAACCGAAAGCCCCGACGAAAAAGTCGAACTCGTAGCACCGCCCGTCGATACCCAACAGAACGTCTTATCGGCGACGACAAAATTGTATTCGACGCGTCCATCATAAGAACTCGAATCGTAGCGTAACTTTGTCGGGTGCGTGTTGCGGTTGAAGTTGAGCCGCGTGCGCATAATTTTTTCCTTCAAGTTGACGTTGGGTTCTGCCGCCGCAGACGCAGTCGCGTCGAAGTATGTCTGGAACTGAGCGGGCCGCAACGCTTCGAGTGCGGCGAACCCCGCGCTATTTTTGTTGCGTTTATCTCCGGCGACACCCACTTTGAGCCCGGCATTCGCCTGCGCAATAAGCGCACTACTCACGTCGGTGTCTGTCATGTCGTTAAAGACAGCGACGACTTCTTTCTTGGCTGAAGCGATGACCTTCAGAAGCTCGGTCTTGGCTTCAGGGTTTCCTCCAACACCCAAATAGTAACTCATGTTTTGTGTTCTAAGCTCCGGCTTATTTGTAGCCGAATCGCAACCCCAAAAGAGGAAGAGCGAACTCATGAGGATTATTTGTATTGCATTTTTCATCAGCGGTAGTCCGGGGTGTTTTTTTCGCCTGGGGTTGCAAAGGTACGCAAGCCGTAGTCGGCGTGGACGTTCTTGCCCGTTACACCTGCAAAAGTCGCAGTGCAGTTCACACCCAAAAGGGGAGTGACTTGCGCAGAGGGGGAATTCTCGTTGCAAGGCGTCGATGCGTGCCAAGTCGATATCGCGCCGCCTTCTTCTTCAAAGCGGTCTTCCGTGCGTTCCATCGAACGGACTGTATAACCGTCGAAAGCACCCGAAAGAGGAAAATTTCTCACCGTCGCGTCGTCGGCTTCTGTCGTGTTGATGCCACTTTCCATGAGGAAGTTTTCGCCCGTGCGCGTGGTAATAGACCAATTCCTCTCGGGGATGTAGAGACCGGGCAGAACAATCGGTTTGTAATCGGAGGCACCTTGGTCTCTAAACGCGCCCGACGCTTTTGAAATGATGACTGCGTAGCCGCCCGGTTGCACCGTGTTATTCGGCGTCGCAGGCACATAGAAAATCCGGTGCACGTCGCCCGAGATTTCAATACGCCAATTCGTCAGGTCGATAGGTTTATTGCAATCGAGGTTTTGTATTTCGATGAAATCGTCGTCCGCGTCGTATGTGCCGTCGTTTTTCATCGACCCGCCCCAGTTGACCTCTCGTATTTCTGCGCAGCCGCGTTTGCGGTCGACGTTGATGGCTGTCGGCCAAGGCTCTCCGACTTCTGTCGCGCAATGCATCAAAAGGGGGAGTAATACCACAAAGGCTAAGAAACGCAACGCTTTGGAGTAACTATTCTGGGCCAAGAAGATCGCGCCGAGTCTTCGAAAATTCCGTATGGGTTTGTTACGCATTAGAACGACAACGTGCTCCTTAAGAAAAAACCCCAGAAATCGGCGTCTGCCGGCCCACCTTTCGGAACGCCGTTCTTGCTCACGATGTCTTCGATAGGGGTATCGAAGAATGTTCCCGGAATAAAAATCGCTCCTGTGAGTTGGAACATGAGAAGCGGATTCGGAAAGTACTGCACGGTAAGATTGATTTCTTGTCCCAGAGTTTTTCCGAACCGCTTTTGCGCTTCGAGCTCCGCACGCGATACATAGGGGTTATTGACGAGATCGAGGTTATTGGGAGAAAGATCGAGCGAAGTCGAAGCTGTGTCTTGCACATGCCAAAGATCGGCGCGCACAACGAGCTTACGCCACATTTCGGCGCCGACACCAACATGCGCAAGCATCGAGCCTGATTTACGGTTTGCATCGAAAGGAGTGTCGTCGATTCCGTTGTAGCCGACATACCCCGAAGGGCGCACACCCCAGTAGCGGCGCATCAGAAGACCGCCGATGCGGTCGCCGCGCATGCCGATGAAGCCATGCGAAACCATGTTTCCGTTTTTGTCGTACTTAGGACCTTGCCCGTAAAAGAAATCGACTTCCGCCAAGGGAGACAAAAATTGAAACATCGGCTTGAGTTTTGCAGTCACACCCGAGCCGACGCCCAAGGTAGCGTAATCGACAATGGGTTGGCCTTGCCGCTTGAGGTCGGACCCGGTGGAAAGTGCGCCATCGACGTAGACGATGAGCTGAGAAAATTGCGAAAGATTTTCGTGGAGATGCGCGGCAACGCGGCCGCCGAAAAGGCCCGACCAGTCGTTATCGGAAAAATTGCCGATGCGGCCGTTTTCGGAATAATCGCTGCCGCCGTTATCGCCGCGCACACGCGCGTAAAACGCATAGACTCGTGGATCGATGCGCAAACCGATAAGCCTTTTCGCAATCGGTTCGAAACTGGCGACGATGCCCGTGCGGTAGGTCGATACGTCGCCATTCAAACCCGGCATTTTATTCGAGGTATCTCTCGAAAAATACTGGAACTCGTCGTTCCAACGGTCGTTTTCTCCTGCACCGTAACTGTTCGCACCCGAATAAACGTCAAACCCCAGGACTTTGACGTCGAGCATGTTTTTCCAATGGATGTTAAAAACCAACGCATCGAGAATATCGCGGAGCATATAGTCGTTCTGAATGCCACCGACGCTGAAAAATTGCCGTCCGATAACCGTATCGACAACAAACCCATTGAGATTAAAAAACTCCCAGAAAATATTGGCGCGCGCAATCCGTGTGCCGGGGTTCCCCGCGCCTTGCAGTTGAAAACTCCCCCAAACACCGTCGAAACCGAAAGAGAGCTCGAGTCCAACGCGCTGCTTCGGAAAGGTAAACGCAGTGTCGAACTTTGCACGGGTGAGCGCTAACCCTTGTTGGTCGTCTGTCGTGCGGATTTGATAATCGTTCGTGCTGTCGAGTTTGCGCAAGTCGCCGTTGTTGTAGCCGTGGAATTCTTGCAGCATGTTGAAGCCCCATAAGAATTCAAACTCAGGCTTTTCTTTACGCACGGCGAACTGTCGCTCGAATTCGTACATCCACGTTCCGGTACGGTCGATACCTGCTTGCGATAGTTGACTGTCTTCGGATTTATCGGGTGCTTGCGTATTTTGTTTTTTTTCGTCAGATGCTTTCTCTGCTTTTGCGTCGGCCGGTTTCTTAAGCTCCTTTTTCGTGCCTTGACTCGCTTCGTTGGATTCGTCGATTTTCGGAATGACTGGGAATTGAACCTGCGACCAAGCCGCGTTAAAAACAAAAAACAATAATAGAAAGACTCCCATCGACGAGTTACATAAGCGTATTTTCATGTGCAATCCTAAATTTAAGTTTTTAGTGTAATGCTGCTATGGAGCCAGAGAACTCGTATAGCGTCAATAATATATACTGACCGCCGACTGTGGTCATGGGCCAGTAAAAAGAGGTCCGCCGTAACTCCGCAAAAGTCTTTGCGCCCTCTGCCTGCTTCTCACACTCGGTTTTATGACTACGCATCTTAACACTGATACTTTCGCAAGCCGAGCGGCGGCTTTAGTCGACCAAATGTGCGGCGTCTACGACAAGGGGAATTATCCCTCTGTCGCAATCGATAGACCGTGGTCACTGTTTAATCCCATTATTTCGGGCGACTTTGCAAGGCCTACGGCGCTCAAGGTTTATCTCACGCGGGAATTCACACGACTTCTTTCTCTCGGCGCACAAATTACCGTGACAGCCGGCCGTGCGCGGCATGCGCTGAACGACCCGGAGCTTTTTCCGAGACTCAGCGAAGACGACTGGGATTTGCGCGCCAAGAAACTCTTTCTCTTCAGCCCCGAGCGTATCGAGATTTCCCTCAATCGGTTAGAGCATTATACGGCAACGCCGGCGGAGAGTTTTCAGAAACACATCCTCTTTACGAACTACCGCATGCACATCGAGGCATTTTTGGAGATGTATCCGCACTGCACGAAACCTTCTTTAGAAGGCGCGCAAATGCCCGCATACCACCACGTCGAAGAAAACCGTAACGGCATCACCCTCGTCAATATCGGCGTTGGGCCCGCAAACGCCAAGACAATCACCGACCACATCGCCGTCTTGCGGCCCGATCTCATGATTATGGTGGGGCATTGCGGCGGGCTCAGAAACCACCAGGAGATTGGCGACTATGTTTTAGCTTCTTCTTATATGCGCGCCGACCGCGTCATGGAAGCAGTCCTTCCCGTCCACGTTCCAGTCATCCCCAGTTTTCTCATCAACATGGCTCTCCGCCGTGAAATCGAAAGCGCACAAATCGAGTACCGCTCGGGAACGGTTTACACGACCGACAACCGGAATTGGGAGTTCAACCAGCACACAACCGTCGAAGCGATGAAAATATCCCGCTCGCTCGCAGTCGATATGGAATCGGCCACGATTGCGGCGAACGGCTACAGGTACCGCATCCCGCACGCGACGCTTCTGTGTGTGAGCGACAAGCCTCTGCACGGCAAACCAAAATTGAGCGGCGAGGCGCAAGCCTTCTATAAGAACAGCAAAGAAAAACATTTGGAGATTGCAATCAACGCCGTCAAAACGTTGCGGGAGCAATACCCCACGGGGCTTCCTAACGATGACGTGCGATCTTTCGACGAGCCGTTATTAGGTAATTTCGGCAAAGACTAATTTTCTTTTATCTGTCGGATTGAGAAAGCGCCTGCTCGATATCGCGGAGAATATCCGTCACGTCTTCGAGCCCTACAGAAAGACGCACCATTCCGGGGAGAATTCCCACCGCTTGTCTTTCGGCTTCTGAAAGTTTCGAGTGTGTAGTCGATGCGGGGTGAGTCGCCGTCGTGCGCGTATCACCCAAGTTTGCGGTGTGTGAAAGGATTTGAAGTGCGTTCAAGAACTTGCGCCCTCTTTCAACCCCGCCTTTGAGGACCAACGTGACCAGACCGCCACCCGCACGCATTTGTTTTTTTGCAAGGGCGTAGCTCGGATGGCTCGGCAAAAAAGGATAAATAACTTTCTCGATCGCAGAATTTTTTTCGAGGGCGTGGGCTACGCGAAGCGCGTTGGCGGAATGCCTCTCCATGCGCAAGTCGAGTGTTTCGAGACTCTTGGAAAATATCCACGCGTTAAAAGGCGAAAGCGCTGGCCCCGTGTGTCGCGCAAAAAACTTCAAGTCGTGCATAAGCGCCTCTTTTGCGAGGATCACTCCCCCGACCGCGCGGCCTTGCCCGTCGATAAATTTTGTCGCCGAATGCGTCACGATAGAGGCGCCAAACTCCGCCGGTTTTTGTAGCGCGGGCGTGCAAAAACAATTATCGACATTGAGAAGGACGTTGTGTTTTTTGCATAATGCGCCGATGTGCTCCAAGTCGACGATGTCCAGCGCGGGGTTCGAGGGTGTTTCTAAGAAGAACATCCGTGTATTGGGTTTGAAAGACTTCTCCCAGTTTTTTTCGTCGGCAATATCGACGTACGTGTGGTCGATCCCCCAACGCGGAAAAATCGTAGAGAGAATTTGGTGCGTAGAACCAAAGACAGAACGCGCGCACAGGACGTGGTCGCCGCTTTTCAAGAAGGCCGCCATGCTTGTAAAAACCGCAGCCATTCCCGACGCACAGGCGATGCCGCCGTCGAGGTGCTCTAAGCGCGCCATCTTCGCGACAAATTCGTCGGTGTTGGGGTTCGAGAACCGTGAATAGATATTCCCTTGCGCCTCGTCTGCAAAAAGCGCGCGCGCCTCTTCCGCTGAATCAAACACAAAGCTCGACGTCATGAATATAGGTGCGGAGTGTTCGCGCTCAGCGGTGCGGGGTATTTGCTCTCGAATACTTGCTGTGGGCTCTTTTACGTTATCCATATTGGCTCTTTATCAGTTGCGCTATGCGTTGAGCGAGTACTCCCATCGGATCGTCGCCGTTTTCTCGAGCATCGCAGCGGCGGAGCAATACTTTGTCATCGAAAGCTCAATAGCGCGTTTCAAATGGTCTTCGTCGATACTCCCTTGCAGGCGAAAGGTAACGAGGATGTCGGTGAAAGGATTTGCGCCTTGGGAGTCGCCGCGTTCGCCGACTGTCTCGATGGAGAAAGCGGTAATCTCTTGTTTTTGCTTTCGTAAGATGTTCACGACATCAATCCCAGAGCACCCAGCAAGCCCCATCAGCAGAAGCTCCATGGGACGAGCACCCTTGCCGGTTCCTCCGACTGCGGCGCCGGCGTCGATTGAAACCGTATTACCGGTCGCGTTCGTGGCCTCGAAGTAGTACGGTTCGCCAATACGTTTCAAGGTGACTTTTGTTTGCGGCATGGATTTCCTTTTCGAGATAGCGTGAGAGATTCGGATGTCGGGTTAGGGCTGCAAGAGTTTTTAGGTTGTGCGTAGCTTGGCTAACTCGGGTATCCCCAGCGGGCTTCAGGGGGGAAGCTGAGGAAGAGGAACGATCGGACGGCAGGGAGTGAGAACTCGTTGATGGCGGTGAGGGGGATTTTTACCCAGCGTTTGATTCCTTTCCAAAATATCATCTCCCGCGTGACGCGGCGGGGGCTATGGAAATCCATAGCAAAGTAGCGGAGATACAGACTAAGAGCGAGTCGAATGAATGCTGAAACCGTCACCCCCAACCGCATCGCAGCCATCCGCACGAGAGCTATATCTTCTCCATAAAAACAGACCATATGCCGGTGGTTACGTACGTTTCTCAGTTTTTCCGAAACTCTCTCCGATATTTCCTGCTTTAACAACTCGTCGAATTTTCGGTGCTTTCGTAAGCTCCCGCGCTCGGCCAGCTCAAAAACACAGAAGCGCGTCACGGAAGAGAATGTAAGACGGTATTTTTTTGCGGTTATTCGAATCTTTTCCCAAACCACGGAGGAAAGACGAACCTCCCAGACGTCTGTTATTGGCGTAGGTTTACCTTCAAGGAAAGCGGGTTGTTTTGTACATTTCATAGGGCCTCTATATATTAACTACCCAGAAAGTGGGTTTTTTTCTCAGATTTTTTGAATTTTTTTTTGAAAGAGGAGATTTTTTTTGAAAAAAATGAAATTTCGTGGTTGCAGCTATGGAAATCCATAGCTATCTTACCCGTAATCCATGCTACAACCCCTACAGATCGCAGTCATCGGCGACATGCACATGCTCTTCGACGACGCTGACATCGAATACTTCAACACCTCCGAATACGACGCGCTACTCTTCGTCGGCGATCTCGCGAGCAAGAACCCCGACAGTCTATTTCGCCTCTTACCGACTATGAACCGCCTGACGAAGCCCGCTTGGCTCATCCCGGGAAACCACGACACGACCGGCGTGCGGCAGATTATCGGCGAAATTACGCACAACGAATTCTTGATGCGCTTTGGCGCGTCATCGCAACCCCGCCGCATGGCGCGCCTCACGCGCGAGCTCACGGGTGCGACACTCTGCTGCTATTCTGAGCATACGCTCCCCGGGGGATTGAAACTCGTCGCGGGTCGGCCTTTCTCGATGGGGAGTACAGTTGGCACGGTTAATTTTCGGACGTATCTACAAAGTGAATACGCTATCGGCACGCTGGCTGAAAGTGCGCAACTCATGAAAAGTCTCATCGACGGGGTAAATCCCCCGTACATCCTCATGGCGCATCACGGCCCTCGCGGTTTGGGTGCAAAAGCCACGGACATATTTGGTGCAGATTTCTTGCCGCAGGAGACCGACTTCGGCGATGCGGACCTTGAGGAGGTGATCGAATATGCGCGTTCGATCGGCAAGGCGCCATTGGCTGTAGTGGCGGGGCACATGCACTACCCAACAAAGCATGGCCGGAAGCCGAAACAGTGGTATTTAGAAAGGAACGGGATCTTCTATGTCAACGCAGCACGCTGGCCACGCATCTTTAAGCACGAGGGCCAGACTTGGCGCCACCACGTTCGACTAACTATTCAAGACGGCAAGGTCGATGTGGCTGCGCGCTATGTTTCAGGCGACGTGGTGCGTGAAGTTCGAGACGATTACGCTTTCTTACCGTGACGGTCTGCAAAGCGTTCGCGTGTTGGGATGTAGTTTTCACTGATTGGAATTTCCAACCGCGCCAATGTATGTGTGCGCAAGTCGGACGAAATCGAAAGGAGGCGCGGGTTGAGATTAGAGGAACGCAGCGTTGTGATACAGAGCATAATGCCGAGACCTGCGCCTTCTGTTTCATCGCCATTTTCTTCGATGAACTTTCCCACGTCTTCGCATTGCATAGCGAGCCGCAGTCTGTCGCGTGCGCGGCTTTCTTCGACTTCGGTCATCGGCACGTTGTTGCGGATTTCTAAAATAACACGATCATCGTCGTAGTCGAAAGTAATCATCACAAGAAGATCTGAATCCTTGGCTTTCAAACCATATTCGCTGAACATATCTTCCGAATAGGTCTTGCGGAAATCAATCATGCCGCTGGTATATTCTTGCGCATTATTGATATTCAGATTTTTCTCAGCAAAGTAAATCTTTTTGAAGTTGGCTTTGACGGCGTTTGTCGCGAGCTCTTTGAGGATGATCCCGAGCGCTTCGGTTAAATCAGGCCGCTTAATTTTGGCCATGGCCCGCTGCACAAAATCGCGCAGAAATTTTTCTGTCGAACGCAACACACCATGCGCGCGAACGACCAAGCGGTTTTCGTTTTCGATTATTTCATCGGTTCCATCACCAAAATCGGCAATTGCCATTGCTGCACTTCCCATCACATTCCCATCGCTTTTTATTTCGGGCATCCGTTCCCGACGGGGTTTTGCCCCTGTCTATTACGGGACAAAAACATCCATTAGGGCCAAAAAACGGCGCGGCTTTTTTTACTGACACGCACACTCTTCGCCTGGTCAAGTAAGCGGTGCACAAACGCCGCAATGCAGGCTCCAAGAAAGAGAATCGGGAATCTTCTTTAACGAGAGAAAAAAAGCGTGGATTTAATCTAATCGCACCGGTTTACGATTTTTTTGCCGGGCTTGCATTTTTTGGCTCTCTTTGGAGGGCGCAAAGCCATTTTGTTACCAGTTTGGCGCCTGTGAAAAAAACTCTCATTTTCGGCGGCGGAACCGGTCGCATCCTTGTCGAGCTGATTGAGAAATCGGCAAGCCGCGAATACACGTATGTCGACATTTCTGAAAAAATGCTATCTCGCGCCAAGAAGAGGCTGTGGGAATTATCCAAGACCCGCAAGTCAATGCCGAAGGTTGAGTTTATCTGCGGGACACAGGAAGATATTCCGAAAGGGAAATTCAATACCATAGTTACTCCATTCATTCTGGACTGTTTCAACGAAGCCGATTTGGCGCACACGATGCGGCAGTTGAACGATAGACTTCTTCCGAACGGAGCATGGCTTTTTACCGATTTTTATATCGCAGAGGGATCGATCGGATATCTCACGCGGTTTGTAACGCGAACGCTGTATCTTTTCTTTAATCTCATTGGCGCACTCCGAGTCGCTCAGCTCCCCAATTTCTCGAATGCATTTTCTGCAGTGGGATTAATACCACAGAAAGAAAAATATTTCTTGCGCAAGATGCTTGTGACGCGGCTGTATTGCAAGAGTCTCGACGCATAAGCGTTGTTCCTATTTTCAGTTGACCCTTGGCAGCCAATGCGGTATGTCACCGCATGGAAAAAACCGCAGAACCCACCTTCCGTTACCGATGGCTTGCCTTAGGGGACCTGAACGCCTTCTTTGGGCTGATGCTCGATAACGTCACCAACCTTGTTTTTCTTGCGCAAATTCTGATCCTTGTCTTTCAGTTCCCCGCAGACATTATCTATACGCGCATGTTTCCCGGCACCGCGTTCGGCGTCCTTGTGGGCGACCTCATCTATACGTGGATGGCTTTCCGCTTAGCACGCCGCACGCAAAACCCCAATGTCACGGCGATGCCTTTAGGTCTCGATTCGCCGTCGACTATCGGCATTGCGTTTGCTGTAATAGGCCCCGCGTTTATGGCGGCCAAAGGGCAGGGGATGTCGCCTCACGATGCCGGCATGATTGCGTGGAAAATCGGCATGGCAACTCTCGTGATTATTGGTCTGTGCAAATTCGCACTCTCGTTTTTTGGGCATTGGGTCGAGAAGCTCATCCCCGAAGCGGGACTCTTGGGCTCTCTCGCGGGTGTCGGCATTGCACTTCTGGGGCTTCTTCCTTTAGAGCACGTCTTCGGTACACCCGTCGTGGGCATGGTCGCGCTTGGAATCATCATCTATGCGCTCGTTGCGAAAATCAAGCTACCGCTCAATTTGCCGAGCGTCTTCCTCTCGGTAGTCGGAGCGACTCTTCTTTATTATGCGCTCATCGCCATGGGATTGATCCATTCTCCGGATATTAGCTTGCAGTTCATTATTGCATTCCCACACCCCACACTCGAATTCAAAGACGGCATGCAAGGCGCGTTGGTTTACTTACCGATTGCAATCCCTTTTGCGCTATTAACCGTTATCGGAGGAATTAACGTGACGGCGAGTGCGCGGTTGGGTGGCGATTCATACCGCACACAAAGCGTGCTCTTAGCAGAGGCAGTCGCGACTCTCGCTGCGGGAGTTACAGGCGGTGTTGCGCAATCGACGCCTTACATCGGGCAGCCTGCATATAAGGCGATGGGTGGGCGCGCGGGGTATACACTCGCGACCGGGCTCTTCATCGGCTTAGGCGGCATCTTGGGATTTATTAGCCTCCTCGCGCAAGTGATTCCGCAGGCGGCTCTCGCACCGATTCTCATCTTTGTCGGCTTAGATATTGTCGAGCAGTCATACCATGCGACGCCGAAACGGCATGCGACCGCTGTGACGATGGCAATCCTACCGGCGATGCCTTACCTTGCCAAAATCAAGATGCAGGGGCTCGTAGAGCAGGTCCAGAGCCTCTACGCGAGTCTGGGCTCTGCTGCGGCGGACGTTGCAGTAAAGCTCAGACCTTCTCTCGAATTCTTTAAGCCTTCGTTTCAAGAATCTTGGTTTACTCTCATTGCGTTGGGCAACGGCTTCATTATTACCGCGATGATTTGGGGGGCGTTCACGGCGAAGCTCATCGACCGAGAATTCACCCGTGCGGCAGCTTACCTTATTGTCGGTGCAGTGCTCTCGCTTTTTGGGCTGATGCATTCGATCCATCTCGACGGCGGCATGTACTTGCCTTGGGCGGTGACTCCTAACGCGCATGGCCCATCGCCCTTAATGATTGCTGCGGCGTATCTAACTCTGGCTCTCATTATCTTGATGCTTTCGTACTCTAAAGGAGCAAAAGAGGCGAAGAT
>CAUJII010000059.1 GCA_963205035.1 Spirochaetota bacterium | reverse complement strand
GTTGTGATCGCGTGCGATGATTTCATCGTTTCTTACAATGACGGCTCCCACGGGCACTTCATTTTCCGCAAACGCGAGTTCCGCTTCCGCGTAAGCCATTTGCAGCGCGTGGCGTAATGTTGCATCTTTTAGCATAAATCTTAACTATCCAAATTCTACTCGTAGACCGGTGCGCAATTCAGAGACAGGCTGTCCAACGTGCGTCAAGAAAAGCGAAAAGAGCTCACCCGTAAAAAAATACTCGAAGCGGCAAAGCAAGTCTTTCTGCAAAAGGGATATGCGACGACGCGCATCGCCGACCTTGTCAAGAAGAGCCGTCTTGCGCGCGGCACGTTCTATCTCTATTTTCAGGATGTCGAGCAAGTCCTGAACGCGCTCTTGCAAGAAGTCTTTATCGACATCCAACGCTCTGTAACGGAACTCCAAGTCGAAGCGCTCGACCACGAAAATTTTAAGATTGGTTTGAGCGAACTTGCAAAATCTCTCTTAGCTGTTTTTCAAAAACACAGCGCGGTGGTGGGGCTCCTCCTCACGACGATGAACTCCGAACCGAGCATCCGCGTGCAGACCGCGTGGTTTCAAGAACTGACGCAGGCGACAATCCGTGTGATGCTCGAGCGCGGCATCCAATCGGGCAGACTCAAGAACCATGACCCAGAGCTTATGGCGTTCCTCGTGATGGGGGGGCTGCGCGAAGTTGTCACGCACTGGCTCATCGACGGTCGCTACTCGAAAGATATCGCCGTCAAAGTTGACGAAATGATTGCCATTTACATGAACGGCGTCGAAAGAGAGACACAGAAATAGGAGATATGATGCGAACCAAATTATTTTCCGTGGGACTAATTCTTCTTATGCTTTGCGCATGCCGAGAAAAAACTTCGATTCATAAAAACGCTCCCTTTAATCAAAAGATTGACGCGCTTCTTAAAGAGGCTGCCACAACAAAAGACGACAACCGCAAGGCCGCACTCTTAGGCGATGCGTCAGAACTCCTCATTGCGAAAGGCGACTTTAGGCAGGCGCTTCTTGTCGCAAAGCAAGGCGAGAAAGCAAACCCCACGCAAAAACAATGTCTCGTTTCGATTGCCGAGGCAGAGCTCGCTCACGGCAAAATAGAAGAGGCGCGCATAAAACTTGAAGAGACTCTCTCGCGCAACCCCAACTATGGCCGCGCTCTTTTTGTTCGAGGCAATCTCGAAGCAAGTCTCTCGAATCTAAACGGCGCCATCACGAATTATGCGGCGGCTCAAAAAGTGGGATTTACCGACTCGCGACTCGCTTTGAATCAGGGAGCCATCTTGATGCGCGCGAAGAAAACAAACGAGGCATTGGCGGCATACGAACGGGCCGTTCGAGAATATCCCGACCGCGCCGAAGCGTATTTAGGCGCAGGAATTGCGAGCTCGAAACTCAAGAAGAAAGATAAAGCGAAGGCGTATTTTACAAAAGTTTTAGAGCTGCAACCGAACGGGCCTTCTGCGTCGCGCGTCAGACTGTGGATCAAAGACCTCTAAACAATCAAATGACCATCGGCAGGCGGTGTGTCTTGCCGCTCGCTGAAAAAATATCGCCCGATTGTTTATAGCGCTTCAAAAGAAAATTCGTGCTCGTGTGATTCACTCCCTCGATGGTCGCCAGTTTGTCGGCGACGAAAAAAGCCACATCGCGCAGCGAAGGCCCGTCGACTTCAATCAAGAGGTCGAACGAGCCGGAGACTAAGAGGCAGGTGCGCACTTCGGAAAACGCCGCAATTTTGCGAGCCACTTCGTCGTATCCATGCCCGTGCGCAGGCGTTACCTTGACCTGTATGACTGCATTGACTGAGCTGCTCTCAATTTTTTCTGAATTGATAATCGCACGGTATTTTAGAATGATACCCGCGTTTTCCAATTCGCGGCGCACTTCGAGAACTTCCGCTTCTTGAATTTGCGCTATCGACGCGAGCTCTGCGTTTGAAAGGAGTGCGTTTTCACTCAGCGCGTTCAAGATTCGGAGTTCTTGCGTCTTTAGGGTTTTGAGCATGAGTTATGGCCGCAGTGTGAAATACGGGGTCAATCGCTAAGAGGGAGTGCGTTGACACCCTGTCTTTTTTTCCGGTTCTGAAGCCATGAGTGCTCAACAGACTTTAGAATTTCAGGCAGAAACCCGCCAACTGATGGATCTCATGATCCACTCTATCTATTCGCAAAAAGAAATTTTCTTGCGCGAGCTCATATCAAATGCATCAGATGCGATCGACAAGCGCAAATTCTTAGGGCTCACCGACAAATCGATTACGCAAGCAGACGAAAATTCTATCCGTATCGAAATCGATAAGGCGACTCGTCGCTTGACGATTTCCGACACAGGCATCGGCATGAGCCACGCCGAAGTTGTCGAGCACATCGGGACGATTGCGAAATCTGGAACTAAAGAAATCCTCGATCAAATGAAAAAATCGGGAGAGGCCCAATCAACCGCCGATCTTATTGGTCAGTTTGGCGTCGGTTTCTATTCCGCGTTCATGGTTGCCGACAAAATCACTCTGGTGACGCGCCGTGCGAACGAAGAGAAAGCGACTCGGTGGGTTTCTTCGGGCGCGGGGACTTACACTATCGAAGAAACAGACGCTGCGAAAATCGGGACTTCGATAACCCTCGACCTTAAACCGGCAGACAAAGAAAACGGGCTGCCCGATTTCACCGACGAGTTTGAAATCGAAAGCGTCGTCAAGAAATACTCCGACTTTATCGCGTACCCTATCATTATGAAAAAGGAAGTCCACAAGCCTGTCAAAGTGGACGAGGGCGAAAAGAAAGACGGCGAGAACGAAACCAAAATGGAAACTACCATCGAAGACACGACGCTCAATTCGATGAAGCCAATTTGGACGCGCGCGAAAAGCGACGTCAAAGACGAAGAGTATAACGAATTCTACAAGCACGTCTCGCACGATTGGGAAGACCCTTTGAAGGTGATCCATTACCGCGCAGAGGGACGCATCGAGTACCAAGCGCTTCTCTATTTGCCGAAGCGAGCCCCGTTCGATCTTTATTACACAAGCTTTAAGGCAGGTTTGCAACTCTACGTAAAGAAGGTATTGATTTTGGAGCGCGCCGAAGAGCTCTTGCCCCGCTACCTGCGCTTTGTCAAAGGCGTTGTCGAAAGCGCGGATTTACCCCTCAATATCTCTCGCGAAATTTTGCAGCAAGACCGCCACATCCAAGCCGTGCGCAAGGGCCTCACGACGAAAATTATCTCCGAACTCGCGACGCTCATGGAAAAGGAGCGCGATAAATACGCGGATTTCTACCGTGAGTTCGGGCCTGCAATCAAAGAAGGAGCTTCAACAGACTACGAGAACAAAGAAAAACTGTCAGGGTTGCTTCTCTTCGCTTCCTCCAACGATGCCGAAAAACCAACGTCGCTCAAAGAATATATCGGTCGCATGAAAGCCGACCAAAAAGAAATCTATTACCTTGCAGGCGAGTCGCGGTTGACGCTTGAGAACTCCCCGCATACCGAATCGCTGCGCGCCAAAGGGTATGAAATCCTCTACCTCGTCGATGCGTATGATGAAATCGTACTGCAAAATATCGGAACCTTCGACGACAAAAAATTTAAGTCGGCTGCAAAAGGCGATCTCGACTTGGCCGACGAAAAGGAAAAAAAGAAAGACGAAGAAAAAGTTAAGGAAGCCGAGAAGACGATGGGCGCTCTCTTGGGTGCTCTCAAAGAACAACTCAAGGACGATGTTAAAGAGGTGAAGTTTTCGAGCGTGTTGGTCTCCGCTCCCTCGCGGCTTGTCGGCGAAGAGTTCGATGTATCACCCTACCTCGCGAAAGTTTTGAGCCGCAACGGCGAGAAAGTACCGCCGATGAAAAAGACTCTGGAAATAAATGCCGAGCATAATCTCGTCAAAAAAATCTTCGCCATTTACGATAAAAATCCCACAACCGAAGAGCTGGCCGATTTCTCGCAGCTACTCTATGGCCAAGCGGTCATCGCAGACGGCGGTGAAATTGCGAACGTCGCAAAGTTCAACAAAGCGATTGTTACGATTGCGCAGAAAGCGCTGCCATAGGTTTGCAGAAATCACCGCCCCGTCAGCCGCATTTTGAACGCCTTTGGGCGTCGTATCTCGCACACCCGACGGCGCGCCAGGCAGACAAGTGGATTGCGGGTTATTTTCGCGAGCACAAAGCGTATGGAAAAAAAGACCGTGCGTGGTATGCCGAAGCGTTTTTCGCGCTCTTGCGACAAGCGGTGAGACTTCTGCCGCTTGAAAAATCTCCCGATGCGGTTGCCGCGTGGCAGGCTCTCCAGGAAACTCCCGAGCTCGCGGGCCGCTTTTTTGAGAAAGCGAGTAACTATGCGCCGTATTTATCCCCTGCGACTAACTATGCGCCCGGTGGCCCGAAGGCGACTAACTATTCGCTGGATATCACCCCCGAGACGATCCATGAGGCAGGCTTACCACAATCCTGGCTCGCGTGGCTCGCTCGCTCCTCCCTTGCGCCGCTTGAAATACCGGCGTTTCTTCGAAATCTCGCCACCAAACCGCCGCTCTACCTCAGGGTGAACTATCCCACAGAGGCCAAAGCTATTGAGGCCGACTTGCGTGCGGCGGGCTTTGGAGTAACTATTACAGAAAGCGAGTCGGGTCTGGTGTCGCTGCGAGCCGTGGGGCAGACACCCATTTACGAATTAGACAGCCTCAAGAAAGGGCTCGTCGAGATCCAAGACCTCGCGTCGCAGCGTTTAGGCGAGGCGGTCGACGCACACCCTGGAATGTCGGTTTGGGACGTGTGCGCCGGGGGTGGCGGCAAGACGATGCAAATTGCGTCGCAGATGCTCGCGCACTCTCGCGCGGGCGAAAAGCCGCAGGGGCGTGGCGTGCTTTACGCATCCGACATCCGTGAGTACAAGCTCGATGAGGTAAAACTGCGAGCGCGCCGCGCAGGATTCCATCACATCCGCCGATTTGTTTACGACGCCGAGCGAGACATCGAGCCAACGCGCGAGATAAAAAACAGCGGTGGCTTCCACCGTGTCCTCGTCGACGCGCCCTGCTCCGCTTCGGGAACGCTTAGGCGTAACCCCGATGTCCGCTTTCGCATCGCGCCGGGAGACCTTGAAAGATTCGCAGTTCTGCAACTAAAGATATTAACCGCAGTCCATCCGCACGTCAAGCGAGGCGGCAAGCTCATCTATGCAACGTGCAGTGTGTTTCGAGACGAGAACGAAGATGTTGTGAAAAGGTTTCTTGAAAATGTCGTGGGATTTACCCTTTTACAATCGTCGATCGTGGGCTCGCCTGCGCTCGATTCGGACACAATGTATTTTGCCGTGATGCGGAGAGATGACACGCCCGCATTCGTTAGACGCGATTCAAACGCATCTAAAGAATGCTACAAGCCCCAATGAGCCAGACTAAAGACTAATCAAGTAAATTCCCCATTGCGCCATGAGGTTGGGTCGAAAGAAAATTTCTTTTTGGTTGCGCACAAATCGTTCGCTTAGAATCTTAAATCCGCGTTCTTTGCAATACGACTTAAAATCTGAAATTGTTAAGACGTGCAGGTTCGGGCTTTCATACCAAGCGAAAGGCAGCGAAGGAGTCACCGGAGTGCGGCCCGAAAAAAAAAGTTGGAACCGCGCTTTGTAATACGCAAAATTGGGAAATCCCACAATGAGCTTTCGGCCCACGCGCAGCGCGTCCTTGATGACATCGTCGGGGTAGCGCAGCTCTTGAAGCGCATTATTCAATATGACATAATCGAACGAGTTATTTTTGAAATCGGTGAGCCCGCTGTCGAGGTCGCCCAAGAGCACGTTAATACCACGCTCGACCGATTGCATAATTTGATCGTGGTCGATTTCAATACCCTGCGAGCGCGTGTGCAGCGTGTGGTTCAAGAGATAGAGTAGCTCGCCATCGCCGCACCCCATGTCGAGAATACGCGAGTGCGGTTCGACCAAACTCATGATAATTCGGTAGTCGATGCGCTCGGTGTGTAATTCTTGAATTGGGATTTCCATTTAAGAGACGCTCCCGTCGACGCGTGCGAGAAAGTGTTTCACCACACGCGACTGTGTTTCTGTTTCGAGAAGAAACGAATCGTGCCCATAGTCCGCGTCGATTTCTAAATAAGTCACGGGCACGCCGACAATTTTACACGCAGAGACAATTTCGAGCGACTGGTGCGCTGGGTAGAGCCAGTCGGATTTGAACGCCAAGACCAAGAGTTTGGCATCGAGCTCTAAAAACTTTTCGCTCAAGTGCCGTCCGTCTGATGCGTCGAATAGATCCATCGCCTTGCTGATATAAAGGTACGAATTTGCATCGAAGCGGCGCACGAAAAAATCGCCTCGGTTGCGCAAATAGCCTTCCACTTCAAAATCGGCGTGAAATTTCGTCGGCTCTTGTTCGCTTTTTGTGCGACGGCCAAATTTTTCAGCCATCGACTTTTCGCTCATATACGTGATGTGCCCAACCATGCGCGCCACAGAAAGCCCTGCTTTGGGAATCTCTTGATTGTAGTAGTTACCACCGCACCACTTGGGGTCTGCCATGATCGCTTGGCGACCCACTTCGTTAAACGCAATTTGCTGCGGCGAATGGCGGGCTGTCGTCGCAATCGGAATCGCAGAGCGCATGCTATTTGGGTAGCTCACAAGCCACTCTAAGACTTGCATGCCGCCCATCGAGCCGCCTGCAATGCTATAAAGTTTTTCGATGCCCAGATGCTCGACGAGTTTTTTTTGCGCAGCAACCATGTCTTTGATTGTAATCTGCGGAAACTCCAAGCCATACTCTTTGCCTGTTTTTGGATTGATCGACGAAGGCCCAGTCGAGCCCGCGCAACCGCCGACAACATTCGAGCAGATAACAAAATAGCGCCCGGTATCGAACGCTTTGCCGGGGCCAATCATGTTATCCCACCAGCCGGGGCGTTTGTCGCCTTCGTGAAAGAGCGCAGCGTGCGCATCGCCCGAAAAAGCATGCGCAATCAGAATCGCATTCGACCGTGCAGGGTTTAATACACCGTAAGTTTCAAAATCGAGAGTGACCTCTTCGAGAACTTCGCCGTTTTCAAGAACAAAATTTGCGAAAGAGAACTTTTGGGGAACGACGCTCAAGCGAGCTTCGGCGGTATTGGTATTTTCCACAGGCGTTGCAGTCTTACCTCTGACGGTTTATGTCCACACGCGAGAAGCGAACACGCTGTCATTCAAAACTTTGCGCGCCGAGAAACCGAAAGGACTCCCAAGACCTGCGCGCACACAAGTGTGTAGAGGCTCAGCGTGAATAGAAGATACATCTGTTGCGTCTGGCCTTGAAAAAGAGGAAATACAATTTCGCTCAAGACGACAACTCCCACTAAGACCGAACCCAACGGGAATAAATCAAGAATCGAATACTTTCTTTTCTCATAGGGAAAAAGATCGAAAAGCGCTATGCGTATGACGAAATAACTAAACACTCCACCGAGCAAGAGCGAACCGTAGTGTGCGATGCGGAGTGCCGTAAGGTTAGAGGCCATAGCTCCGACAACAAAATAACCAATGACAAGCGCCGGGACGACATAGAGGAACGACGGAATGAAATAGAGCCACTTCGCATAACGCCTCTTGCCCTGTATGCGGTCAGAACTCACCTTCAGCGCGAAGAGAGAAATCCCAACAAAGAGCAAGATGCCCGTTACAAAAAGCCCCATGACAAGCGAAGTCTTGCCGACAAGCATCGGCAACACAATGAGCGGCGTCACATAACTTGGCCAGACGAAGAGGAGCATCGCCCAGCCCATGACGTGCCCGTATTCTTTTCCGTTAATGCTTTGTTTAGGCCCTTTGAGAAATGCGCTCGACAGCTGCATCACCACAGCCATTGCAATCACGCCGAGAAAGGTAGAAAGCGAAATCGCTCCCAAAGAGTTTTGGTTTTCGGAAACGAGAAAAAAACCGACGCCGGTTAAGACGACTGCCGTAGCAATGACAAAGGCTTGTGCTTTGAACATTTAGCGTATTCGAATCCCCATGTTGAGCGCGTCATTCATTTTTTTGCCCGCCGCCTGTTTTGCCGCCAGCACGCGGTTGTCGAGCTCGCGGATGCCGCGCAAGAGCCCGTCGATGTAAATCGACAAAAGTTTTGCTCTGTCTTCTGTGTTCATATTCAAGAGAATTTCAGATTTGGGTAAATCCCCCTGCGCTTGATAAGAAAGCTTCAAATGGCCATAACTCGTCTTCTTTATATCATCGTTGAAGATAGACCGCTTCGCCATCACCTGACGGCGCAACGCCGCCTCTTCGTAGCGCAAGTCGACGGAAACAATGTTTCCACCGGCTAATTTCAGAACCATCTCTTCAAAAATAACAGGGTTGTCGCGGTCGCCCGCTGTGCGCTTGCCACCCATGTCGAGCAAGATACGGAATTCGTCCGAAGGTCCTTGGTCCTGCTTCTTGTCTTTCGAGGTCTTGGCCGCGTCCGCATTTTTGCGCTTCTCGTCTTCATCTGCCTTGAACCGACTCACCAATTCGTTGAGCTTCTTGTGCAGTTCATCCACTGTGGGATGGCTCAAGTCTCCCGCACCGTTCATCTGAGCGCCAAGATTCGGCACAAAGAATGCAACTGTAAGGCAAAACACAATCGGTATATAGCGGTTCATACTGTCTTAAATATCGACTCCCCCCGTTGGAATATATAGCGTAAATCATATTTATCTTCTTTTTGGTAGACACCTCTACTGTAACTTGTACACATGTCCTTGAAGAGAAATCAACTCCCCAACAGTGGATTTTCTCTCCTAAGTAGGTTACGATGGATATAAAAGTACATGAAAAATCAGGCTACTCTGTAATATATCTCAAAGGCAGCTTAGATATGTACACCTCTGTCGAATTGAAAAGCCAAACAGACCAGCTATCTCTCAAAGCCAACGACAGCCTGGTGTTGCTTCTCAACGATGTATCGTACATCGATTCCAGCGGCATCGGGGTTCTCATTAAAATTGTAAACGCAGTCCACGCACAGCAGGCAGAAGTTTACCTCACCGGTATCAAACCCATGATTGAAAAAATCTTCAAAGTGGCGGGACTCATGAGCTTCTTCTCGTTCTTAACAGAAGAAGAAGTCAAAACAAAATACCCTATTTAGGCGGAGCTTCAACGCGCGCAAAAATCGTTTCGATTTGCGTCAAAAAAGAGCGGGCGTCGAAAACTCTATCCCATTCTTCTTGAGAAATAGCACTCAGGCGTTCGTCGCTCTCTAAGCGTGTGCGAAGCGTGCCCTCCTGAGGACTTTCCCACGTTGCCATCGCTGCGTTTTGTACGATAGAATACGCCTCTTCGCGGCTCATCTTCGTCTGCGCCGTGACAGTCAAAAGCGCGCGCGAGGAAAACAAGAGGCCATGCGTAAGATCTAGAACCCGCGCACAATTTTTTTCATGCACCTGTAAATTCTCGACGACAAACGTCGACTTGATCAGCATGTATTCTAAAAGCGAGGTGGCGTCGGGCAAGATAACGCGCTCGGCGCCGGAGTGCGAAATATCGCGCTCATGCCACAGCGCAATGTTATACTCCGCCGTGTTCGCGTAACCCGAGAGCACGCGCGCGAGCCCGCAAATTCTCTCGGCCAGAATGGGGTTACGTTTATGCGGCATAGCGCTCGAACCCTTCTGCCCTTTTTGGAAAGGTTCTTCGACTTCACGCCCTTCTGTCCGTTGCAGGAGACGTATCTCTTGCATCAGGCGATAGAGTGCTTGCCCTGCGAGAGCAATGGCTTGCAGAAAATAGGCATGTCTATCTCGGGGAATGACTTGCGTACTCACCGGTTCGATTTTAAGGTTCAGTTTCTTCAGTACATACGCTTCTAACTCAGGCGGCATCTGCGAATAAGTACCCACCGCACCGGAAATTTTTCCATAACGGCATTCTTCAAGCGCATGCAAAAGCCGCGCATGGGCCCTGGAAAGTTCTGCGTAATACCCCAAGAACTTCAACCCCAATGTCGTGGGCTCTGCATGGACGCCGTGCGTGCGACCGGTAACGACTAAATCTTTGTATTGGATAGAAAAATTGTAAACGGCATTCAAGAGCCCTCTAAAACTTTTCTCGATAAGAGTGCCCGCCTCGACCAGAAGCAGCATTTGAGCGGTATCTCCCACATCCGAAGAGGTAAGTCCGAAATGGACATGCCGCGAAGCAGGGCCGATGTTCTCGGCAAGCGCGGTCAAGAACGCAATCACGTCATGGTGAATTTCCGCTTCAATCGCACTCACTCGCTCGACGGTAAATGTCGACTTGTTGCGAATCGCATCGAGTTCTTCGTCGGTGATGCGAATCTTCGGATCTTTCGCTTCATGCCAAAATTCGCAAGCAGCAATTTCAATATCGCGCCAGACTTCAAATTTTCTTTGGAGCGACCAAAGATTACGCATCGGGCTGGTCGAATAACGCTCAATCATCTTGCGAAGGTTGTGTTTGCAAACGCAGCGTAAAGCTGTTAGTCTTTACCATGCGTCAGGTTAGGCAAGAACCACGTCACAAACCCGATGAGAGGTAAGAAAGCACAAACTGTGTACACAAAATGGATGCTCGTGTGGTCTGCGAGAACTCCCAAGAGTGCTGCTCCCAAACCGCCCATGCCGAATGCAAAACCAAAGAAGAGACCTGAAATCATGCCGACTTTGCCTGGCATGAGCTCTTGCGCATAAACCAAAATCGCAGGAAATGCCGAAGACAAAATAAATCCGATGACGACACTTAAGACAGCGGTGAATGTCAGACCGACATAAGGCATGAGGAGAGTAAAAGGGGCGGCTCCCAGAATTGAAAACCAAATGATGTATTTTCGCCCATAGCGATCGCCCAACGGCCCGCCGAAATAGGTGCCGAGTGCAGATGCCGCCAAGAATGCAAATAAGAAGATTTGAGAAACCTGCATGCTCACGCCGAATTTTTGGATAAGAAAAAATGTGTAGTAACTGCTAATACTCGCGAGATAAAAAAACTTCGAGAACATGAGCACGAGAAGCACGCCGACAGAAAAATAAATCACACGGCGCGAAAGGTGCGGGTTGTATTCATCCCCCGTGTAATACTTGTTTTGCTTCTTCGCACTGACGAGTTCTGCCTTTGCCCAGCGGCCTACGAAATAGAGAATCGTAATCGCAAGAAGTGCAAAGACGGCAAAGTAAACTGCGTGCTGGCGGCCGTACGTCACAATCACCGCCGCTGCTAAAATCGGTCCAATCGCAGACCCCGCATTGCCACCGCCTTGAAAAATCGACTGCGCAAGCCCGCGTCTGCCACCCGACGCCATGAACGCAATTTTCGACGACTCAGGATGAAA
>CAUJII010000058.1 GCA_963205035.1 Spirochaetota bacterium | reverse complement strand
GCCTCATGATACGCCGCCTCGATGTTGATCGCGGCGATGTAATACGCCAAGAGAACAATTTCATTCGCGTGGATTTCTTCTCTGTATTTGTGGGGTAAATCCGCCGGATGAATGAGCCCACTTTGAATGAGGCGCGTGATGAACGTGCCCGTGCCGACAAAGGGGTCGATGATGTGCACGTTTTTCGAACCGAGGCTCTGGCCGAATTCTGACTGCAAGAGGTCATTGACGCTGTGCAGAATGAAATCGACCACCTCGACCGGCGTGTAGACAATGCCCAAGCGCTCGGTGAGCCGCGGAAAAGCGCCGCGAAAGAATTTATCGTAGAGCTCGAGAATGATCTTCTGCTTGCCCGCCGCCGAATCGATGCCGCGCGCCCTGAGCGCTACGCTCGCATAAAATTTTTCGAGCGTGTCGGCTTCTTTGCCCAGGCTGTGCTTTTCGAGCGTTTTCAAAACCTTGTCCAAGGCCTGCGACACCGGGTTTTCTTTTGCGAAGCTATAATTTTCAAAGAGCGCATCGAAAACCGGCTTCGTCACCAAATGCTGCGCGAGCATCTCGATCACATCTTGATCGCTGATCGCATCGTTCAAATCGTCGCGCAATTCGAGAGCAAAGGCATTGAACGCTTTGATCTCCACCTCGTTCTTCTTGTTTTCTAAAATCGCCTTGATGCGGTCGATGTGCGTGTTCGCAATCTTGCCGATATCATACGCCCATTCTTCCCAATGCCGGGGATTACCCACTTTCTTGACGATGCGGGCATAAATGGCGCGCTCCATGTCGCCAATTTCAAACTCGATTTCTGTCTGCTTGCTATTTGCTTCGGCAGTGGGATTTACACTTGTGCCGATGCTACGGCCGCCGTGCGCACGACTTGTCAGCCGCTCTTTTTCAGAAGTCTGCGCTCTGCGCTGCGGTACGCGGTCGGTCACACTCACGATTTCAATTTTACTCGTGTCGGGGCCGACTAAATCCATCTTATTGACCATCGCATCGAAGCGGTCGTCGTGCGCCCGCAAAGCCTGCAACACCTGCCACACCACGCGGTACGTCTGGTTGTCGTTTAAGGCCTCATGCGGTTCGACCCCGGCCGGTATCACCACCGGCAAAATGACATAGCCGCGTTTTTTACCCGGCGCGCGGCGCATGACACGGCCCACCGATTGCACCACGTCGACCTGGCTCTGCCGGGGTGAGAGAAATAGCACCGCGTCGAGTGCGGGTACATCGACGCCTTCAGAGAGGCAGCGCACATTGCTCAAGATGCGGCAGGTATTCGCGTCGGCACTCTCTTTGAGCCAGCGCAGTTTGTCTTCTTTCTCGAAAGCCTGCATGCTACCGTCGACGTGCTTCACCGCGCACACGACACCCTGCGCTTCGGGTTCGTTTTTCTGGTACTCGTCGACGACTGCCTGAAACATTTTGGCGATGAGTTTTGACGCGGTGGCACGGGTTCTGCCCCGTGCAGTTGTCGCAACCTCGATGCGCTGGCAAAACGCAACCGCGCGCTGCATGGGTTCGGCGTCGTCTAATGGGTCGAGCCGGTGTTTTGAAAGAGCTTTCCAGCAACCGATGATGCGCGCTGCGTCGTCGACCCTGAGCTCGTTCGTTTCGTCCGCTAAGAGCTTTTGCAGCTTGCGATTGACATGCGCCTCGTCGACCGCGAGCACAATCACTTTGTAATCGACCAAGAGTTCGCGCGCCACGGCTTCTGAAAAACTGATGGTATAGAATTCTTTACCGAAGAGCTCTTCATTGTCCATCGAACAAAGAGTAATTGTTTCAGCCTCTGCCTGCACTTTTGCAGCCTGACCAAAAATGCGCGGCGTCGCCGTCATGTAGAGACGCTTTGCGCCCTTGATATACTTATCGCTGTGCACACGCACAAACGCGCTCTCGTCTTCACCCTCGAATGTTGCGCCCGTCGTGCGGTGGGCCTCGTCGCAGATAATGAGATCGAATGCAGCCAGGCCGTGCTTCTTCTGCGCTTGGCTCACCACATCGATACTGTGGTAGGTCGAGAATACCACCGTCATGTTCTTCTTGTCGTGGCACTGCTCGATCGCGCGTGCAAGGCTCGCGGGTTTCGTCGTCGCCGGAAAACTCAGCTCGTGCACAAGCGTCTCGACGCGCTCGTCGTCCCCCGGACGCTTTTTGCCAATCTCGGCGTCTGAGCAAACGGCGAATGCCTTGAGCGCAATCGTTGCTTCTTGCGTCCATTCGCTGAGTGCCTGCGATAAGAGCGCCAGACTCGGCACCATAAAGAGTACGCGCCCACCCGCTCCGGCATGAGCCTCGGCAATTTTGAGCGAGGTAAACGTTTTGCCGGTGCCGCAAGCCATGATGAGCTTACCGCGCTCGGCGGCTTTGAAGCCGGTGGCAACTTGCGCCAAAGCCTTTTCTTGATGCGGACGCAGGGTTTTCTTTTCATGTAGGATTGCTTTTTGCTTCGGTTGATACGCACTCCAATCGATGGCACTCTCTTCGAGATCCCACAGAGAGAGCGTCATGACCGGCGGGTTTTGATTTATGAGCGCCGCAGCGGCATGCTCTGACCAGTTGTTGGTCGAGACGACGATGAGACGCGAGACAAACGGCTTTTGCCCCGAAGCGGTAAAAAAACTGTCGATGTCTGACTTTTGCACCCTGTGCTGGGGCGCGAAAAATTTGCACTGGATCGCATGAAATTCCTGAGTGCCTTCGGTACGCGCCACCAGGTCGATACCAATATCGCGGCCGTCGAAGCCATATTCGCCACCTACCTCACGCGCCCAATCGGCATACATCCAGACGCCGTCATAAAGATCTCGGTATCTCGGTTCATTCTTTAAGTAGAGCAATATCAACTCTTCAAAATACGTGCCCTTTTCACGCTCGCTGGCGGAGGCATTTCTGAAGCCGTCGAGCAACTTTTGCAGGGGTGACGTGACACCGGGGTTTTGTTTCGACATCGGAGGAGTTTACTCTCTAAGTCTTAAATGCGGCTACAAGGAAATGACGGGAAAGCTGGCGTAGGCGGGTCGCCCGCCGATCTGTGGAAAAAACCGATTCGCGCGGGGTAGAGTGTTGTTTAAGGCTCATAATTTAGATTTGAATCAGGGCCACAGAAGAGATGCTTCTCTGCATTTCAATCAGAATGCGTTTTTGCCCCAAAGGAGTTTAGGCTTCAAACTCGCATAGGCGCAAAAATTTTAAACATAAAAAAGATTGACTTAATACGTACTTGTATGTATTCTATACGTATGAGTGCTGCAAAACTGACGCTAAAGCTCGAAAAATCCGCGATTCGCAAGGCGAAAACCTATGCAAAGGCCAACAGAACCAGTCTGTCCAGAATGGTTGAATCGTATTTTAATGGCATTGCCGTGGCCTCGGGCGGAGCGAGTAGTCCAAAAATCTCACCTATAGTGCGTTCGCTATCGGGAATTTTAAAGAATAAAGAGATTGATTACAAAAAAGAGATGACGAAAATTTTGAGTGAGAAGCATGGCATATGCTAATGAAGATATTTTTCGACTCAGACGTACTGCTAGATGTTTTGGCCGGACGACCAAGCCATTATGAAAAATCCGCTGAGGCATTAAGTCTATCGGAATTCAAGAAAATACGAGGCTATACCTCTTCTCTAATTTTGTGTAACCTGCATTATATTCTTCGAAAGCTTACGGACGAGAAGACTGCCCGTAGCAAAATAGAAGCAATCTTAACTCTGCTGGATATAATTGATTTGAAGAAGGACGATATTTTGGGCGCACTGGTTTTACAAATGCCGGATTTTGAATATGCTGTTCAAGTGAGTATTGCGGCCAGATCAAATATGGACTGGATATTGACGCGAAACATCAAAGATTACAAAAAATCCACAATAAAACCCATTACACCAAAAGATTTTATCGCCCTGGGTTACGGCAGCTAACGAATCTTTCGAAAAAGCCCTGCGAGGGGGGAGGCAATGTATGAAGAAAAAAATAACGTATAAAGATGCTCCTAAGAGCATTCAGAAGGCTTTGGAGAATAGTGTCGTGATGGAAGATTTTCTTCCGAAACCCAAAGATCTTGTTCTTATGAGCCGGGACGTAAAGGTGACTATTAACCTTACAGAACAAAGTGTCGGATATTTCAAGAAGGCTTCCGCGAAATACGGCATTCCTTATCAGAAGCTAATCAAACGGGTTTTAGATACATACGCTAGCCGGGGACAAGCCACCTCGTAGCCGCCAAAAACTTCAGCTAACGAATCTACAGAATAAAGAGGTTTAATCTACAGGTTTAGGGAAACACCAAAGTTCACAGTATAACCTGTCGCTTTGGCCTTCAGCCCTGAAATACTTACGACTGTAACGTCATAAGTGGATCCAAGAATACCGCCTTCAGCAAAAATACCAATCATGGGAGCGACCGAAATTTCGAGGCCAAACAGCAAACGATACCCTGAGTCGGAAAATTTCATTTCTGCCGAAACTCCGCTCAGCGTGGCAGTCGATGAAGAACACCTAAAGTCTTAATTTTTTTTACTAATTCTAATCCGTCGATGTCCCGAAACAACCCCATCTATACGAATGAAAGAGTTTCTTCTTTGGAGAAGTGCAGCCGTACGATTGCCGGTGCCATACCTTCATCAAAGTGGCATTGAATAGCATCACGGATCGCAATTTTAAGATCGGTTTCATTTTCTGCTTGGGTCACTATTCCATGGCCCAAAGCCGATGCGACAAGCCAACCTGAACTTTCATCTTCAGTAACGAGAAAATGCAACTCCATTTTTTCAAATAACAAACAAAGCGCCTTGCGTCAACTTAATTTTATCAGTATCTTATCCCGCCCCCACCAGGTCCCCCTACTGCTCAGCGCAGTAGATGGGATACATGGCAGCGCACGTTAGTCCGGAGCCCATACCGAAGCCGGCGTTTATTGCACTTGGAGACGTAGCGTTGGCCAAACCCGCCTGACCATTTCCGCCGGTACTTCCCCAACTGCTGCAATTTGAGCTGGTTGTCCAATCCGCGCCTAACCCCGTCCAGGGAGATTGCGATGCCGTGCTT
>CAUJII010000057.1 GCA_963205035.1 Spirochaetota bacterium | reverse complement strand
TACGAATGAATACCATCCCGCCAAGTATCGCGAAATGCCTTCACCTGCTCTGGCTCACGCGTGATGTGATCCTTGCTGCCGTCTTTGACATCGCGGCTCGTCGTCGACCATTGAAAGTTTGAGTTGAACTTAATACCATACGGCGGGTCGAGATAGATACACTGCACCTTGCCTCTCAATCCTTCTCGTTCCGCGAGCGACGCCATGACTTGCAAACTGTCGCCCAAGATCATGCGATTCGTCCAGTTCTGCTGGTGGTGGTAGAAATCCGTCGATTTGCTATGGTCGTTCAAACCGTTGAAATCCCCAAACAAAGTCGGTGCCGCTTCTTCGACGCGGCGCTGCGTTTCGTTCTTGAGGTCTTCAATCAAGACACGCGGGTGTACTTTTTCTTGAATGTAGAGGGGTGGCGCGTTTACCACAAGATCATTTGTATCTTGTTCGTCTTTGCCGCGCCAAACAAGCTGCGGGTCAAGATCGCGGTTACGCCGTTCATACGCCACGCGAATCGGCGTCTTCTGCTGATCCTGCATCAGCGACTCATACTCGGCTGTGGGTATGTTCGTGCGCTTCTGCTCTTTATGGCTGATGTTTTCGATCTTCTTCTGCATTCCTCTTGGGGGTTTGGTAGATGCTGATTTTTTAGGCATATATAACTCCTGTCAAAGACCCATCAAAGAGAAAAACCCCGTAAAACAGTGATTTTTCGCGTAAAACAGCCCTTTCTATCAAAGAGCCATCAAAGAGAAATTTACGCCCAAAATGGTACATATTTCATCCACCTCGTCCCGGTATCAGGGTCATTTGGTTTTATTAATTTTTCATCGATCGCGTCTTTTATGATTCGCGAAGCAGTTGCACTGTTTTGATCCTCGATACCAAATCGCTCGCGCAGGCTCGCATTCGTCATGAAATCACGAGCTACATACTTCAGGCAAGCATGCAAATAGCATGCTCGGGTTCTATCCTGCTTTTCCATGTCGCGTAGTTGTTTTGGAGCAAAAAGCGTGCACCTCGTATTGTCACCGACAACCTCGAAAAGTGGCGCCGGTAATTGATAAAGCTCGGTCTGAAACACAACCTTATCGATGCCACTACCGCGTTCCTCACAAACGCCGATACGCCGCATAAACGCAGCAATCTTTTCATTTCTGGATCGTGGCGGCGAATCGAGAAATCTGTCGGTTTGTACGAGAGGCTCGCCAGGATTCGTAATTTCCATCCGGTCTGGAAAAATATCGACCATGGGCCCAGCACCCGTTACGGAAAAATCCTGATGGATCAGCGCGTTGGCGATGAGCTCACGTACCGCCAATTCTGGAAACGTCGGCACCTTGTTTCTGATCGCCTTGATGATAATCTCATTTTCGGGATAAAGATTCGTGACGAAACCGATCAACCCTTTAAAACCCGAAGCATAACCTTTGCTACCTACTTGCTCGCGCTCCGTTTCGGTTTTGTTCGATTTTTTATAGACGACCACCCGCACCGCTTTGCGCGAGAGAGATTTGAACTCTGAAAGATTCTTGGCAAATAGTATGGCACCATAATTTGTCAAATTCCATTTGCCTGCATCGTTCTTCAGTATGAATTCCTCAGCCGCTAATGCTAAAATAATTCCCTCTTTATTATCGGGCAACGGTTGGTTTAAGAGATCAAAATACGCGGGATAGTCCAAGAATTTTAGAACATCATCTGTGGAGATATCGTGAGCCGCAACACCCGCTTCAAATGGCGTCTTGTCGAAGAGACGCCAAAGCTCCCGCTCTTTTTCAGGAAAATCTTTCAATTTTTTCTTGTAGCTGCCAACGCGGATATATTCAAGATTCTTGAACTGGACCGGATGTCTCGCGGCACAATCGATCTCAAGTACCACAACGGGCATACCGTCAATGGTGATTCTGTTAAAGTAAAAATCAATCTTGGGCGCGAGCAGCCGTAATAGCCAATTTTCCAGTTCTTCTCCGCCAACCTTTATGCTCTGCGGATCAAATGACGTACCAATAATCTCATGCGTGTCATCTTTGATGCCCCAGATTAGATAGCCGTTGACCTTATTGTGCAAAGCCGCTGAATTAGAAAGGGCGGATATATATTCGCCGATGGCTTCAGCTTCAGGATTATCTGCCTTAAATTCGAGCCATTCTGTTTCATTTGGTAATTTACAGAATTCCCTAACAAGGCTAATGAGATATTCTGGTGATCTACTCGTAATCATGCTGCTAACTTCGAATTAGGCACTTTGTTTTGCTCCGTCGTTCAGTAGTTGCTGAATCTTAGTATTGAGTTCTTCGTCGATCAAGTGCACGTCTGTAATCTCCATGAAATCCCAACGCCCATACTTCTTTAACCGGTTTACAGCCGGGAGCCACTGGCTTCGCACGGTATCAGCCTTGATCTTGGCATCCTCTTGCCGTTTGCCCTTAATCTCGACAATCAGGTTTAGATGGTCGTTGCCTGGAGCGACATCCTGTCGCGCACCGACCTCGCGCCTCCGTGCGCCGAGGTCGGTGCCAAGAGCGACGTCGTGTCGCGCACCGCCCTCGCGCCTCCGTGCGCCGAGGTCAACATGACCATCGTCTATCTTAAGAATAAAGTCGGGTCGGTACCGGCGCTCGCGCCCTTGGTAAACGTAGGGTATTTCAAAACCGAGGCCATGGTTCTTGACGTAGGCGATAACTTTCTCATGCGCTTCAGCGGCACGGCAGAGTTGAACCTCCCACTCGCTATCCCAAATCGCGAAATTCACATGGCTCTTTCTTGCGTCAGTCGTCCAACGTTTCTTAGACGTCGTCGGCAGCGAAACGCGAGCTGTTGAACCGACCGAATTGTAGGCATCGAGAATTGCATGCTTGGTCTTGTTACCGGGCTGGCCATTGACAATCGCCGCCTTGATTTTCTCGCAGGCAAGGTCGGCGAGCTCGCTGTGAAAGAGCAGCGCCGGGTACGTACCCGCACGGCACTTGAGGTTGCCGCCGCTTAACCAGTCTTCAACGATTTTGCGCAGCTGCCCGAATAAATGAATCTTGGGTTCTTCATTTGGCTCGCGCAGCTTCTCATAAATCATGTGTTTGCTAAGCGCATAGATAATGCTGTTCTGCCGGTCTTCGGCAACTTGTTTCAAAGTCAGGTCGACGCGCCCACCGATGATTCCACTATTGCGCGTAATCGTGGGCCCGATTAAATCAGGAGTCAGCTCAAGCACCGAATCGCCAGAGAATTTTGCTGTGATGACATCAGCAGGCAGCTCGACGCGGTAGCCGACAACCTGGGGAAAGCGAATTTCAAGGTGCTTACGTTCAGGTATCGCCTGCACCATGACAGTTTCCGCAGGCGGAGTGGGTTTTACGGCGATGGGTTTCGCCGTGAAATCAAACGGCACACCAAGTATATCTGCGTATTCAACGTTAAAGAGACCCTTTTCATTAAGATCGTAGGATTGCCTTCTGAGCGCACGGCCGACGACCTGCTCGCAGAGTAGCTGCGTGCCAAAAGCTCTGACGCCGAGAATATGAGTCACCGTATTGGCATCCCAACCTTCGGTCAGCATCGAGACAGAAACAACGCAGCGAATTTGCTCGCCCAGCTTACCCTCACGACCGACAGTGTTCATCACCTCGCGCAGCAGCATAGAATCGGTGATATTGTCGGCCTCTTGGCGATTGCCGGTCCTCAGTACAATTTCCTGGCGAAAGCGTTCGATCTCTGCCGAGGCAGCGTCTTTGAATTCTTTACTCAAGGGCTCGCCTGACTCAAGCTCGTGGCTGTCTATGAGCAAGGTCATTGGTCGCTCTTTGCGCCTACCGTCAGGTTCGTAGTTTGAGAAAAGCCGCAGTGCGCCGCCGTGAAAGGTTGCCTTGCCGTCCTTGGTGACAGCATTGAAACCAGAAATGTAGTCATACACAAGGCGCGATGACGCGGTATTGTTGCAGACCACGATAAAGACCGGTGGCACCCGAATACCTTCCTGTTGCCAAAGATCGAAAGTCAATTTGTAATGCCCATAGAGCGCTTCGAGCGCAGTCTTGAGCTGCAGTGGTAGGCTCAGCGGGTCTAATTTGCCCGATGCTTTTGAACTTTTCTGCGGCATGTCTTTGCCGACATGAGCCCAAAGATTGCGGAGCCGTGGCATCTCCTCACCCGGCACATTGTCAGCAATCGGTAGCCGTGGCAGCTTCACAATGCCACATTCGATCGCGTCCATCAGCGAGAAGTCGCTTACAGTCCAGTGGAACAGCGTGCCTTCGCGGTAGCCCGAACCATTCAAGAAGAATGGCGTCGCAGAAAGGTCGCAAACAGCCATGATGCCCAGTTTACGTTTGATCGTCTCGATACCGATTATCCAGACACGGGCTGCCTCGTTGTTATCTTTGGCTTCCGCTTTGTCGTCTACAGAATCTTCTGCATCACCGGGTTTCTCGCGATAGCAGTGGTGAGCTTCGTCGTTAATGACGAGAATATTGCGCATTCCCATGAGTTCAGGCATGACTCGTTGAATCATCTGGCCATCGGTTTCCAGTGTTTGAATATCTTCGCCGCGTCCTTTGAGTAGTGCCTTGCCCGTCGTGCTGATTTCAAGCCGTTCACGCAACTTGAAGGAGTGATAGTTGGTAATAACAATGCGAGCCTGCAGCAGATCATTCAACATGTCCACAGGCACCAGACCCCGATGTGGTTGAAAATAGCTCTGACTGTCGTTCGGTTGTAAAACACGCAAGCGGTCTTTGATGGTAATGCCCGGGGCGACGATCAGAAATCCTTTGGTGAAATTCTTGCTCCCCGACCGGCGCACTGCGTTGATTGTCTGCCATGCAATAATCATCGCCATGACAGTTGTTTTTCCAGCGCCTGTTGCGAGTTTCAAAGCGATCCGGTGGAGTTCAGGATTCGCCTCACCATTTGCATCTTCAAGATGCTTGAGGACACGAGCGCCTGCCGAACCTTTTGGCATACGAGGTGCAACTTCGGTGAGCCAAATCAAAGCCTCGACTGCTTCGACTTGGCAGAAGAACGGACGCATTCCCTGAAACGACGCGTCACGCCAATGCAGCAACAGTCGTGCGGTTTCTGGCGTTACTTGCCAATCAGATGGCGGCAGTTTTCGCCATTCATCCACCGCCCGGCGAACAGTATCAATGATAGGTATTGGGTCATACTTCTGCTTCTCGCCTGCCTCGGCTTCGCCGGCTTCAAGATCGAGTTCTTGCTGTGCCTTTTTCCCTTTGACCTTCTGCGGTTTGGGAATCGGCGAAATCAGCTTCGCTTCCCGGCGCGTTTCGACAATGTTGCCGGTCGGCTGACCGGTATTGTCCAGCTCCCAATGACGACTGGGGTATTCGTAGGGAGAATTGAGGATTGGTTCATTGAAAAAGGTATCGGTAGGCACGATTATCCTATTTCGTGATGGGATTTTGGGAGGCAAGAAATTCTGTGAAATGGCTACGGTGCCGAGGCACCATAACTATCAAGGCCACCAGTTCAATTCTTGTCTTCAGTCCTCATGATTTTTCATAATTTCTGAAATCCACTCGTTTGTATTGTCCCTACCCAAGGTCTTGCCACCATACCGCTTCACAAATTCTTCCTCTGGAAAAATATGGTGTGGTCCGCCACAAGGCATGCTGTTCACGGTCAGCATGATGTCATACCAATTCTCGTCACGGTCCTTGTTACGCGCATAATCGACCATGTGTTGAACCTTTGCTTTCATGGAGCTCATGATGCCGAGTAGGCGCCTGTTGTTATCCCCTTTCACAAAGTGCATGACTTCGCTGGCTTTCATGAAGCGGTCGATCTGCGGCCCGGGTAGCTCATAGTTCATGAGCGTTTTCAGCAGGCTATCCCGAATAAGATCTTCAACCTGGTCTCCCTTAGGATTCTTGCAGATGATAGGGAAACTGAAGCAAGTCAGCTTATGAACAACTAAAATTGCACTGGCATCAGAATATACTTCTAGATCGCCACAATACCACGTATGTTCATCGCTTTCTGCGCTTACTTCGGGTGCCTCACGATCAAGCAGTTGTTTCTTTATTTCAAGTTCTTGTATGGCTTTCTGGGTGAAATTGATCAGCATCTCGTGAAGGTCTCCCCATTTCAAAGACCATTCTCTCTCTCAAAGAAAGTTCGAGAACGTACAACAATGTGGGCAGGGATGGATTCGAACCATCGTACTCCGGAGAGACCAGATTTACAGTCTGGCGCCATTAACCACTCGGCCACCTACCCGTCAGAGGACAGAAATCAGAAGACAGAGGACAGATTCAATCCATGCGGCAAGTACGGCCACAGTATCTTTCAGCCATCCGTCTTCGGTATTCTGACGTCTGTTAGCTGCCTGTCAGAATCGAACTGACGACCCTCTGCTTACAAGGCAGATGCTCTACCGGCTGAGCTAAGGCAGCAATAATGCAAAGGAAAAACCGGTAATTGAATCAGTCCGTCAACCCTTTGCTTGAAGTTCGTTGATGAGCCGCGTGATATTTTCGGGGGTAAGGAGTTCGTAGAAATCGTCGTTAACGAGCATCGCCGGAGCAAACCCGCATGCTGCGAGGCACTCCGTTTGTCTCGTGTAGGTAAACATGCCGTCGGGGGTAGTTTGCCCGTCGTCGATGCCCAATTTTTCTTTGATGCACGCTTCGATTTGGTCGGAGCCCGCAAGCTGGCACATGAGATTGCTGCAGACGTTCAGATGGTATTTTCCGTAAGGCTTCTCAC
Organism: Spirochaetota bacterium; assembly: GCA_963205035.1. Taxonomy (GTDB): domain Bacteria; phylum Spirochaetota; class Leptospiria; order Turneriellales; family Turneriellaceae; genus Turneriella. The sequence continues at coordinate 5,025 of CAUJII010000057.1, read as the reverse complement.
GGAACATGGAATAGAACGAGACAACGCCTTTTATCCAAGACGGCGAAACGCCGACACGTTCGGCGACATAGTCGACACCTTCGGGGCTGATATATCCAATATCTTCTTGAACGAGGTGGAGCGACCACAAGACCAGCGAAGTTCTCTTGGGGAATTTCTTCTCCAAATCTTGAAACCTCGCTTCCATGGCGGGAGAAAATACATACGTCGACATAAAGATTCCTACGGCGACCCTCCCAAAACGGGGGATGTGGTGGCGAGCAAAAGGGGGCGGAAGCGTTCCGCATAGTTAGGAGCTCCAAAAATCGTGCTAAAAGAAACGACATAACTCCACGATAATAAAACCGTGGAATACATAGCATTTCTATTTTTAGGCATAGGGGTTCTGCTTGTCGTTGCAGGCATCTTGCTTCAAGGGCAAGACAAGCGAGGGCAAATGGCCGTTCTGGGCCGCAGCTTGAACTCGAGCGCTCCCGAGAAGGTGGCTGCCGAAAGTGCGTTTAAGAGTTCCAGTCTGTCGACTCCGTTAGCACCGGCACAAAACGCGCCACAGGACGAACCAACTATCCTGCGCACACCTGTTTATGCGGCGCCGGTGCAGCATTCTGCCCCGCCTGGGCCGTTTCAATTTGTGCAGGATAAGCCCGCAGTTTCGCCTGCCGCTCAGCCTGTCTCCCCGGTCGCCGTCAGCGTGGCGCAAACAAATCCACGGCTTTTTGAACGGTTTGCTCACCTGTATTTAGATTCGAGCGATAAGAATGTCTACGATGGCGCAGGGTCTCTTGCAGCGTTCGATTTGAACGAGGTGAGTGGGATCCGCCGCTTCGGGCGCGGTGTTTTTTCTTATGACGGCTTTGGGTTTTATTTTGACCACACCAGCGGTCAGGAGCGTTTTCCTTTATCGCTTCTCAAAACGATTGGGTTTTATCCTAATTGCATCGCGCTAACTTTCAGGTCAAAACAGCCCGTTGCTTTACTCTTTATGGAAGAAACCGAAAGCATCCGCAAGGTCTTAGAAACCTTTCGAGTAGAAAATGCGGGCGTATGATTTTAGTATCCACAACAAAACGGTAAAGCGCGACAAGAGTCGCTATTTCACATACATTTTCATCTTGCTTCTTGTGGTCGCTGCGGGGGCATTCGTCTATTATGTCGTATTGAATTCACCTCGAATTCTTTATTACTTCAGAGAGAATAAATACTCCGAAATTGAGCGGGCACATACAGAGGCTTTGAAGGCAATCCAGAACTTGCCCCGGCAGAACAGAAATGAAAATGCGTTTGTGCACGAGGTCCCCACAGAGGTTGAAGATTTTTTATCGCTTGCGCATACGCTTCAAAAAGATCACGGCGACGACCCAATCCTTTTTTATCACGAAGCTTCTGTCTTGAATGAATTAGTACGCCGCAGTGTGGCAGACTCGCCTCAAGCTCTTGTCGAGTTGTTATTCCGCGACTTCGCATCGAAACCCAAATTTCCGAAAGAAATCGACGAGAAACTTTGGCAACAGGCTCTTCTAACAGGGCGACGCGCTCTCGCTTTGGGACTTCCTGCGGCGATGGCGCAAAAGCTCTATGAAAATCAGTTGGACGTCTACCTCCTGGGTTCAAGGCCGTGGTGGCAGAGCGCCGAAGAGGCGGCTCTTCTTGCTCCGGCGGTTAAGAAAATGCCCGCATGGCATCTAATGCAAGCGGGTCTTGCGAAAGAGACCCCGGACTTCGATCTCTTGAAAGCTTCTTATGGCACCTCAGTTGCAACGTATGCAAAGAGTGTCTATTATTTGCGTTCGGGAAACTCTCCTTTGGGTGTATCTTCTCTGCGAGAGCTCGCAAAAAATTCAGCGGACGCGTTCGCGAAAGATATTGCGCTCTATACTTTGGGTTCTCTCAGCGGGCGCGATAAACGCATCCGCGATCAGTTGACGTATTACAAAGAAATACGTTTTCAAGAGTTCGCGCCGGAGTTTCCGTTCTTTGTACCGGAGTATCATTATTTGCTCCGTTTCTTGGGTTCGAAGAGTGAAGCCGACCAGCTTATGAAAACCTGGGAAGAGATGAAAGCGCAGGCGAAAGAATAGTCGATTCGCAAACGCAAGACGCGTATCAGAAACTGGGCGCGGGATAAATCAAGTGGGAGGGTATGTTTTGCAAAAAATTTTGCCTCGAACGCTATATAAAATCACGAGCGCCGGCTTTTCCTCTTAGAAAAGCCTCGCAAAACGGTTTGCAACCTGCTCGTGATTTTCACGGAATAGTTACTCTAAAAGACGGCAAAAATTTTCGCCGTGGCCCCACCTGATTTATCCCGCGCCCTCAAAAATTCATCCCACAGCCGACACGCAGTGTGCGCTGGATGCCTTGTTCGACCGGGTCGCGGAATGCCGTGCCTTTGAGCGGATATTCGGCAAGCTCGGTGCGCGAGTTCAACAGGTTATAGATGTCGAGAAAAAACCAAGCTTTGTTCCCTGAGATTGTCGTGTCGATGCGTACGCGGACATCCCAAGCGAGCGAGTAAGTATGCCGTCCGATGCCTTCTAACCCTCCGCCGCGTTCCTGGGTTGGCACGAGTATCGGGCCTTGCGCCAGGCCTGTTACAATGGAATAGGGCGCGAGAGATTCGCCGTCGCGGTAACGTAGAACGTTTGTAATGCTCAAAAAATTCAGCCACCTTCTGCCGAAGATAACTTTACCGATATAACCTCGGTCGTTGTCGAAGCGACCAAAGCGGTTCTCGCGGAAGTTCGGGTCGGCTGTCGTCTCGTTATAGGCTCCGGGGTCGTTGTAAAACATTCCCAAACCTTGAGGCGCATATCCGGCGGAAAAGTAGGCTCCTACAGTACCTGAAAAAATCCACGGGCTTTGGTCGTTCGTCTTGAGGACTGCAATCTCCATGTGAAGGTAATACGCAGGCTTATCGGAGTTCGTCAGCACATACTCTTCGTTGCCGGTTTGCGTCTTGTTGAAGAGCGTCAAATTGTTTATCGAGGTTTGGGGGAAGATCGGCGACGAGGCGTCTTTGTAGCGCACTTCAAAAAGCTGGCGGTAAAGGCGGCCGTTGAAATTTAATTCAAACCGCCATGCGTTTGCGGGGGCATAGCCGAAGTTGAGGTGAAGTTCTTCTTTCTGCGGCGCTTGCAGTGTGCCCGATTTGGAGTGGTATGCACCCCCCGTACGCTCCCCTTGACTCAGTTCGCTGTCTTCGGCGCGACCGTTGGAGTTTGCGTCGTTCCACAAAAATCGTTTTCCTGAAAGAGAGTCTTGGTTTAGAAACGAGATTTCTTGCAAGGAAAATCCCAGCGTATCGTGCAATGCGCCGCCGCCGATAAAAAAAGACGAAGTGCCGAGAAATGTTTTTCCCGAGAGCGCAAGAGCCGGGTGGATAAACCCCAAACGCGTGCCCCTATCGGTCATTCCCCAATCGATATGTGCATTGGTCATGAGTCTATATTCGCTGCGTTCTTTCTGATGCACAAGACGCACGAAAGGCTGCCAGCGCAAGAGGGCGTTAGCTTCTCTTGCATCTGCGTCAAACCGCGTGAGACTTAAAGGGATACCGTAAAGACTTTCTGTGAAAAAGTTGTTTTCGCTCCACGTCGTTTTGTGCTCGAATTCCAAACGCGATTGAACGCCATACTCGATATCGAAATTTTCTTTTTTTATCCGTTTGAATCCCAAGGCATCAACAAATGCTGTGTGTGTTTTTTGTGGAAAGCTCGCAGGTGGCGTAATGAGACTATCGACTGCCGAGCGATCTAAAGATGTACTCCGCGCAGCAAGAGAATTGAATGCATAACCCAGGGCGAGCGCACCTTGCGCTTTATCCGACGCGAAGCTATATTGAAACAGGCCAGAGGTGCGACTCTTTTGCATTGTTTCACGCTGCGCTTCAAAAAACTCCACGCCTTGGTTTTCGCGCGAGCGGGCCTGAACAAAAAAATTGAGAGAATCGTTCGGCATCCATTGCGGCGTCGTGTGCGCCATGAGTGTCGCTTCGAGTGCATTCTCTGGGCGTGTGAGAGAGTTGAATGCGCGGCGTGCGTAGAACGCATCGGCAAAGAGATACGTCTTTTCTTCAGTACCCATTTTCTTGAATACCGACGCTTCAAAAGAACCGAGTGCATAGCCGCGCGAGGATTCGGGAGCGCCCCAATCTTGAGCAGGCTCTCGGTCGGCGACCGCACGCGGAATGAAATGCGGCCCACCCACAGGCAGCGGAAACGAGAGAGCGCCGAAAGACGCATTCTTTTTAGCGTCGAGTACATCTAAATGGACGCCGTTTCGTTCCGCAGAGAGCGTGCCTATTTTTCGTAGCGACACGCGCGAGAGTGCTTGCAAGGGTAGATAGACTAAAGGCTCGCCCGCCGCCGATGGGTTCGAGATGTCGCTTTCTTTTAAAAACCAGCGCTGCCATTTGTACGACTCGCCTAAGACACCAAATTGGATATTCTCTGCGCGCGCAAACCCCCCAGTGTCGGTATTTGCGACCACCGCGCCCGGGTATAAAAACTCAAGCATAGAACCCACATGCCCGGCAATGGGCAGTTCATCCCACGTTTTGCGGTCGAGCACCCAGTCTCCCGTTTGTTCCGATGGGGTGTGCTCGGCTTCGCGTGTGGGAATTACTCCGTCTTGCCCTCTTTCTTCGGCGCTGAGAGAAAAGACTGCGATGAGACTAACTATTCGAAACCACTGCTTCATGGTGCGCCCTGTGTTAAATTATTTTGTTGGAATGTCTGCCAAATCGAATGGTCGATTTCAATCATTTCAGAACGGAACTCTTCAAACTTCTCAAAGTTTTGTGTTTGGTGTGCGTGGATGACGAGCATCGCCAAAAGTTGCAAGAGGCGCGGTTCGTATGCTTTCTTTTGCGACTTGGCGGCAACATACTCTTGCTTGAGTTTGCGGAACTCGCTATCGAGTGCGCGTGCCTCGTCGACCTTGAGTTTTTTTCGATGCCTGTAAACCCCGTTGACTTCGAGCAGACAAGCGTACATTCGCTCGCGAACGCCTGCCGCGTAGTCTTCT
>CAUJII010000056.1 GCA_963205035.1 Spirochaetota bacterium | reverse complement strand
TAGTATGGATTTCCCTGCGGCAGCATGAAAGCAGAATTGGTATAACGCGTGCTTGCAAGCGAAAGGCCGTCCATATATTTTTGCATTTGCGCCGTGTTGTAGCCCTCACCGTTGAAGTAATACTCTGCCGAAAGGTTGAGTTTGTTTTCAAACGTGTATTGCCCACCAAAGAGGATCCGCGCAAACCAAGCGTCTTCAGAGCGTGCCTCAAAACTGTAAAGAGCCGGCTTCACGAGTGTTGGTCCCACATAAATATCATCGTTCACAAGATAAGGCGTCTTTACCGAGCTCCCCTGTTGCACACGCACTTCGCCGTGGATCTCCAGCGCATCGCCAATGACCTTTGCAAACGCCAAGCCGACATGGTGGCGCTCGCGGTAAAAATAGTGGAGCGAAAGATCGAAGCCGTAAACGAGTTGGTAGAGCTTCGCCCAGTGTGCGTCGCTCCGATTAAATTGTGTGAGACGATCGATTTCTGTACGTACCTTGGCGTCTGCCGCATTGCTCGCCGTGAACGTCGGCACATACGTATAAGAGAGAGCTCCTCCTTTCCAAAGATACTCTCCGCGCGCAATGAAAGTTCCTTCGCGGTTTTTCAAACGGTAGCGGTTGTCGAAATTGGCTCCCGGCAGTGTCGTGGGGTTGGCCAAAAAGTCCGTGGGATTGCGCGAGTACCCCGTGCCGTCTGTAATGTTGCGGCGGCCGAGAGTAACCAGCGTATTGCTGAGAGGCCGTACGTTAAAAAAAATCTCTTTGAGAAAGTTGCGGTAGTCCGCAACTTGCGGTTTCGCGAGTGTCTCCGGCGCTTCGTGTTGCAGATAGAGAAAAGTATCTGCGACGACAAGCTCCGCTATGGGATTAACCCCCCTGCCGCTAATTAAAGGAATCTTGGCGTCGGCATTCACAAGGAGTCGATTCTGAAAACGCGGCATACCCAAGATGTCGCCCGGGTTCAAGAGACTGTCTTTGCGGTTGAGGCCATAGCCGGGCTCCTCACGAATCAAAAAATCGAAGATAGGTCGAAACCCTTCGTCGTCGGTTTCGTTTTCTTCGACACTTTGCTCGGGTATTTCTTCGGCTGCATCAGGTGTCGCTTTCGAAGCCGCCTTCTTTGCTCCCCAAAGCGGAGTCAAAAAATAAAGCGACAGAAAGATTATTCCGAAAACGGGATGGATCCACCGTAGCTTTTGCTTCATCTCTAACGGAGATCAGGTAACGCCGACTGCTGAAAAATACTTGCGGGGAAAGATTTCTTTCCCATCGAGGTGTAGTGGATCTCGCTTTTCCACTCGGGTTTGATGCCGTCGACGATGTAGACAACGGTCGGCCGCACCGTGCCAGCGATCGATTTATATCCTTTGTACGTCGCATACTTCAAAGGCTTACCCGAGACGGCGAAAAACGTCGCCTTCACCGGACGGTAAGTCTTGTGCTCGACCCAATAGTGGATTTTAGCATAGCTCACTTTATTCTTGGCTGTGAGTTCGACCAGATAGCAGTTCTTGCCATCGACCTTCTCGCTCTTCTTGAGGATGGTCGATGTGTAATCTTCTGCATAGTTGACGCGCGCTACGTCGGCGTTCGAGACATCGCCGACAAGACGTTGCTGTGGCGAAATGCGGAACGTGCGCTTTGAACCCGGAATATACATCCACAAGTCGTCGTTCACCATGAGCATCGCTTTGCCACGCTCGCGCGCGGGATCGGTAAACTTTACGACAGACGTTGTTCTGTCTTTGACATACGTTTCCATAAAAATTTCTTGCTGCGCCTGGTCGGGTCGCTGCGATAAAACTTTAATCTTCATGCGAAAAGAGCCTTGCGGTCCGCGCACGTTGTCTGCCTTCTGAACAATCGAGTGCCCACTTTCTGCGGCAAGCGCAAAACCCGCCGCGAAGAATGTTACGAGAATTTTTTTCATCTTGGTCTCCTTTTTGTGTGTTGTGGTATTAACTCACACATGGCGCAGCGCATCGACGACGCGCAATTTTGCCGCTTTCATTGCGGGATAAATCGAAGCGACAAAGCTCGAAGTTACCGCAATAATAAATCCAGTCAGAAAACTCGAAGGGTAGAGCCTGAGTTTGAGCAAGAACTCCTGTGTGCCTCCCGGCGGCGGCGGCATCGTGATGTGCGCGTAGTTAACAAGGACGCCCATGCCGCCACCAAAGAGCATTCCAAGAACACCCCCGATGAGCCCCAGCATGATGCCTTCGATAATAAAGAGTTTGAGAATAGAGCTGCCGGGGGCACCCATCGCGCGGATAGTACCAATCTCTTGCACGCGCTCGAAGACCGACATGGTGAGCGTGTTGACAATCGAGAAGACGACGACGAAGATAATGATTGTCGCAATCACCATGAACATGCCGTCTAAGAATTTCATCACCTGTTTGTAGTAGTCTGCAAGCTCAAGCCACGACACAATCTCCGTATCGTAGCCTTTTGCCGCAAACGCTTTCTTCAAATCTTCGACGGCCTTTTGTGTCATGTCGGTCTCTTTGAGCATGACGACGAGCTTCAAGACATCTTGCGTTGCGGAGAAACGCTGCGCGTCTTCTAACGACATGAGCGCCGCCACCTTATCGTATTCTTTTGAGACGGTCGAGAAGCAGCCTTTGTAACCCAGGTCGATGGCGTTCAGGGCGCCCACAGCGCTTGCGCCCATAAAGCTCAAGAGATCGCCGTCTTGAACCCCCAGTGCGCCGCAGAGTTCATAGCCTAAAAGCACCATTCCCGTGTCGGAGCCTGTGAGCTTCTTGCCTTGGCGCATGTTGAGTGCGCTCCCCGAGCCGTCTTCTAAGGTGGACATCTTTTGCTCCGCCTCGACTTCGATGCCCTGCGCAATAAAATTATACGACTGCCCGCCTTTCGTAACGAGACCGTTGAGCTCCAGCCGTGCAACGACGTTACTCAGCCTATCGCCCAAGGTTTCGCGCACAGTCGCCTTAATGTCGTTCGGGTTCGAGATGAGGTATGCAAAAGGTGTCATTCCTTTCGATTCTCTGTATCCCTTTTTGTAAATTTGGATGTGCCCCAACTGCGAGCGGATGTACATTTCGCGCAAACCCCAATCGGCAAAGTTGCGGTAGCCGTCGAAGTCGATCATCGCGGCAGAGCCCAAAACAATCGAAGAAAGTGTCAAGAGCGTACGGCGGCGGTTACGGAAAACGTTCCTAAACGCGATTTTTATGCTCGGTGGAATTCTCAGTTTTTTCATGCTCTTTTCCTTTTTGTCGGGGTTGCTTTCTTCTTCTTATTCGCGCTATCGCTATCGATTTTACCGTCGTGGATGTGGATTTGCCGTTTTGCAAAACCCAATACATCGGGGTCGTGGGTTGCGAAGATGAAAGTCGTTTTGTGCGATTGGTTCATTTTTTGCATGAGCTCTAAAATCGACTTGCCTGTCTTCGAGTCGAGGTTCGCAGTCGGCTCGTCGGCCAAAACAATTTTGGGGTTCGTGACAAGCGCACGCGCGATCGCGACGCGCTGTCTTTGACCTCCCGAAAGTTGGTTGGGTCGGTGGTGCTTATGCGCGGTGAGACCCACCTGTTCGATAATACCGTCGACCATCGCTTGGCGTTCTGCCTCGGGCGTCTTTTTCAGTATCAGCGCATATTCTATGTTTTCATAAACCGACAGTACGGGAATCAAGTTGAACGCTTGAAAGATAAAACCGATGTTGTCTCGCCTGAGCTCAGAGAGTTCCTTTTCCGTTCGGTTATCGGTGGTAAAACCACACACCTCGACAGAACCTGCCGTGGGTAAATCGATACACCCTAATAGATTAAGCAGAGTGCTTTTGCCCGAGCCCGAAGGTCCCATGATGACCGTGAACTCGCCTTCGCTAATCGTTAAATCGACTCCGTTCAGAGCCTTCACTTCGAGCTCGCCCAAAGGGTAAGACTTTTGAACGCCTTTTAGCGAAACAACATTGTGTGCCATGTGTACACTGTATACATTAGGGAGTTATCGCGTCAACCGCTATACCGGCTCCCATGTGCATGAACGCCTCGATGAAACTCTGCCTAAAGCCCTTTGCGTCGGTTTCAAGCATTTGCGAAAGATAGAGGACGGCCAGACCGTGGCTCAATGCCCAAATGCTGCGCGCCAGCGATTCGGCAGAACCCGCGCGCAAATAGCCTTCGCTGATGCCTTCGCTGACGCGATCGAGCAGGAACTGGTAGAGTGCGCGACCTCGCGTATTGACTTCTTCGGGAAGCTCAGTGCTCTCGAAAAGATCGGGGGCCATGAAAAGAACTTTGAAGAACTCGGGATGCTCCAATGTAAAGTCGACATAAGCATTGCCCGCGAGCCAGAGTCTCTCTACGGGAGTTTTGCCAGCCAACGCTCTGAATTGGTATTCGGAAAAAATACGGTAGCCCTCGTCGATGAGCGCAATCAACAGCTCTTCTTTATTATGGAAATGCCGGTAGAGCGCCATCGGGGTGAGCTTCACCGATTTTGCAATGCGACGCATCGTGACAGCCTTCAATCCACCGGATAAATAGAGTTTAATGGCGGCCGATAGAATGCGCTCTTTAGGGTCTTTCTTTTTCGTCGGCACGGAACGGATAGTATCTGCAATAGGTGTACAGTGTATACTTGATTCGTGCGGGTCTGACAAGAGCCTGTGCGGGAACTCGTGCAAACGATGCGAAAAGACAATTTTTTCTGCGAAAAGAACACGCGTTGCTACAAAAAATAGCAAATCAGCGCGAATTCTAATAACACGTCGAGCGAATCGGAACGATTTGCGGGAGAATTTACGCTGATTAGCGTGGGCTTGGCGCAGAAAAAATTGTACCAATGAGTTCCCGCACAGGCTCACAATAGAAATGTAATAACTATTACAAACCGCCAGCCAATCCTTTCTCCATAACAATCGCATCGCTGCCGTCGGAATAATA
>CAUJII010000055.1 GCA_963205035.1 Spirochaetota bacterium | reverse complement strand
ATGAGATTGACAGGCGATATGGCGAACGTCGTTCGGTAAGCGCCCCAGTGCATTTTGACGCGCTTCTTCAAATAGCCATAGTCGAGGTTGAAGATGCCCAACCCATTCGTCAAAAAATTCCCGACGACGCTAAAGCTGTGGTTGCCTGTCAGGTCAGAGCCCGTGACGGCAACCATGCCTGCAAAATAGCTGCCGCTCGAATACGCACCGTAACCGAATAAGAAAAAGAGAAAGTCCGGGCCCACGCGAGTTCTGTAAGGCGCGAATGTCGGCGGCCCTTTTGAAAAACTATACGCTGGCAACTTGAACGCTTGGTATGTGTGGAGCGTCGTGTCGTCTAAGTTTACGATATTCTCTTCGTCGATGTCTCTGAGCGCAATGTCGAATCCTTGCTGACGGAATTGTGTGTAGACGATGCGCCGCTTCGAGGGGCTTGAAAAATCCACCTGCGCTTCGAGCGCTCCGCCCGCTTGGTCGGTGAGCTTCGATTTTTTTCCCGTTGTCTTATCGAGAAGATACACGTTATCGATGCCCGTGTGGTTCGAGACAAAGAGCACGCGGTTTTTTTTGTCGCTATCGAAATACTCCGCACTCACCTGCTCACCTCGATCGAACGTAAGCTGCGTGACTTCGTTTGTCTCCAAATCTTTTTCGTACAGATGGTATTCGGTGCTTTCAAAAAACTTTTCTTTGTTGCGGTTTGAAGAGAAGACAACGTAACGGCCGTCACGGGAGAGCGCCGGGTCTTTCTCTGAAAAAGAATCGTTTGTGATTTTTTCGACTCTCTGAGTTTTGAGTTCCACGCGGTAAACGTCGGTGACTCCCAACGTCGCGCCGACAAAGAGAGCATACTTTCCGTCGGGTGAGAGCTTCGGACGAATCACCATGTCGACCGGGGGAGTGAGTTCTTGGAGTATCTTTTCTTTTTCAAGGTCAAAGAGAATCAGACGGTCTTTACCTTGGCTGCGCGCCGAGAAAAATATTTTTTTCGAGTCGGGGGTGAAAGAGATGCGGTTCGTGAGCAAGTGTAACTGAAAAAATGTCGGGTTGTCGGAACTCTTAACGATCACGCGCTCGTCGTCTTGGGGATCTTTTTTTTCTTTGAGCGAATAATCGCGCTTCACTTTCAAATCGTGAATATCTCGCAAGACCATAACGGGATAAAAACCCCGCGCAGTAATATAGACAGCTTTTTTTCCATCGGGAGAGATTGCGGGGTGCAGGTTGATAATCGATTCGTCGTCGAGGTGGCGCGTGACAAGCGGCCCTTCTTCGTCGTCGTATTTCTTCTCGACGTGCGGAAAATATCGCCTCTTGACCCAACGCCGCCACTCGACATCGAACTCTTCAAAAGAGACACCCGTGTTCGTCTGAATCGCATCTTCGATGCCGCGTAAATCGCGCAAGTCGCGAAGCATTTCGCCAATTTTCTTTTCGCCATATTTTTCTGCGATGAAGCGCATGACGGATTGCCCGCCCTTATAGAAAATAAATCCCGTCTGAACGCGGTACTCCGTCATCATCTGGAGCGTCGGTAGAGTGTCTGTGAGAGCCGCGTCTCGCATCTGCCTGTCGACTGTATTATCCCAGCCGAGGGAGAAATACTCCGCCATGCCTTCGACAAACCACAACGGCGGTTGCCCGCCTTGCACGAGAGAAAGTGTTGTGCCCAAAGTTTGCCCCAAGAGAATGTCGTACTGGAATGCGTGCACGAGCTCATGCACAACGACGTGGCGGTATTCGTCGAGCGAACCCAAGTAAGGTACGACGACGCGTCTCTTGATGCGCTCGGTAAATCCGCCGGTGCCTTCGTCGATCGCAAAGGGAATAATGTTCGTCGATTGAAAGTGCCCGTGCGAAGGGTAAACAAAAATGGGAGTAACCATCGAAAGGCGGTGGTTGAGTTTATTGCCGAGGTAGATATACGCCGACTCTGCATACTCTGCCGTTTTTTGCGCGATGAAATTATATCCTTTAGGGAAATAAATATCGAAGTGCTCGGTCTTGAGCCTCACCCAGTCGATTTCTTCCCAGTTGACTTTTTGTGCCGCACCCAAAGGTAGCGAAAGAAAGAATAAAGCGAAGAGCCACGCACGCATTGCTTGAGTGCCGCAGGCTTTAGTGAATAATCACTGCGTCAAGTCCGAGTTTGGTTATGATTTTTGCCCGAACGCAATTTTTTATTTATCTTTGTGTATTATCGCTCCGTCTGCTATACAAACAAAACCACGCTTTGACCCCAAGACGGCAGCCGGGTTTGAACGCTTGCCGCAGCAAATGCAAGTCTTCGTTGAAGCCGCATTGAGAGAGCACAGCGCATCCTTTTCAAACGCACGACTTTTCACAGAAGCAGTTATCGATTTAGCTCAATGGGGTGGGGTTACTGTCGAAGAAGTCACAGAGAAAGTGAATAACCGTGCCAACGCGCAGGATCGAGACTGGGTTTCTTTCTTCATCGATGCCGTAGAAAAACTTAAGAAAGAAGATCCCGACTACCGAGCACGCGAGAAAACGCCCGAGAAAAAATTCCCCGGCCGTGTTGTAGCACACGAGAAGCAAAACCAAGTGTACGGCGACTGCCCCGTTGCGTCGGAAAAGACCGTCTGCTGCAACCTCAAGACAATCGACGCTGTCACCGATTGCGCTTTGGGGTGCAATTACTGCGCTATACAAACGATGTTCTCGAACGACAACGTGCAGGTCGACAGAAACCTTGCGGAGAAACTCCGCTCGCTCACCTTCGATCCCAACCGATTCTATCACGTCGGCACAGGGCAGTCCTCCGATTCGCTTCTGGTCGGTAATAAATTTGGTATCTTGGATGCTCTCACGGAATTTTGTCACACACACAAAAACATTTTTCTGGAGTTCAAAAGTAAATCCTCCAACACGGCGTGGTTTGAAGAGACACACCGAAAAGATGCCACGGCTTTGCCGCAGAATATGTTTTTTAGTTGGTCTGTTAATCCACAAGTTTTTATCGATGCCGAAGAGCTGCACACGGCTCCTTTAGAACGCAGGCTTGCCGCCGCGCACAAGATGATTGCCCTCGGTTTCAAAGTGGGATTTCACCTGCATCCGATAGTTCATTTCGCAGGTTGGCAGAATGAATACAGGGTGCTTTGCGAGCGGCTTCTTTCAGAGTTTGACGCAAAAAATATTGTGTATGTCTCTTTGGGAAGTTTGACAATCCCACGCAGTGTGCGCAAGAAAATCCGTGCGGGCGGATTTCAAACGATGGTGACGAAAAATCTGACAGCCGAAAATCCCGAAGGCAAGCTCACTTACCCGGCGGCTATCAAAGAAGAGCTCTTCAGCACGGTGTATGGATTTTTGAAACCTTGGCACTCGTCGGTCTTTTTTTATCTGTGCATGGAAGAAGCGAAGTATTGGTATTCTGTTTTTGGTGATTGCTACGCGTCGAACGACGACTTCGAGAGCGCGATGCTTGAAGCTATGCGCGGTAAGATTGTGGTGAGTAGATAGGCGTCGCGCACGCCGCAAAGACGACATCACTTCGACCGGCTCAATGCAAGCCGTGGCGGCGGCGAAGTTTCAGCACATCGCGTGCCTTCACACGCCGCTAAAAAAATCACGCGCTAAATGCACGTTCGTAGGCAGTGGATGTATTCAGCGTACGAAAGGTCTTTTTTCGCGATGAGAATCGCCTTCCGGGCCGTTTCGAGCCCACCGTTCTCATTTTTTTCAGTGCCTTTTTGGTAGTTAATAAAATAGTCAGGAAAACTCTTGCGCCGGGCATACCGCGCCGCCCAGAAATGGTGATTTCGCGCTGAGAACGCCGACCCGCGCCGAGGGGTGTGTAGATACATCTCGACAAACCGCGGCATAAACACCCGAATCGCAAAGTCGACGAACCGCGAAACCGACTCGCCCGAATGAATCGTCCTCTGCCAAAGCACGCCGTAGAGGTTCTTATCAACTCGCCAGGGCCTGATGACATATTTAGTCTCGTCAGTCTGGATATTGTACCGACGTGCGGATACTGTCCATGGACCGCCGGACCTGTAGCGCAAAACAGTCTCTTTGCAGAGCCGCGAAATAATCTCTCCCTCGCCCCATTTAATCCCATGCCGAGCGAAAATGAGTTGCGCAGCCTTGAGTCGTCGATACGACTTCTCACGCAGCGAAACCGATGTCTGATGGTATTCCATAAATACTCCCCCTCTATATATTAAATACCGAGAAACCGTGTTTTTTTCTCACGAAACTTGAATTTTTTTTTCAAAAACCAAAAAAAGCGCGAATTTTGTAATAACTACCACAAAAACAGGAATTTTTATGAATCTCTCCCTAACGGAAGAGTCGTTTCAAATTGCGCGTATGGCTGCGCGTATGGTAGCGACCCACATCGACAATTTCTTCACGGCGGTCGAAATCGAAAAGGCCGAAGCGCGATACGTCGGGGCTCAAAAGCAAATCGAATTCGCGTTCTTTTTGCCTGATGAGTTCAGAGCCTTCGAGGTTCATTGCGCGGTTCGCGATTTGCAAAATAGGCGGGCGCGAGAGAAAGAGTACAATGGCTTTGAAGACGCGCCGAATCTTCACCCACAGACTATCGCCGGGTTTTAAGATTTGAAAAAGATTCGTCTCTTCAAAGTATTGGTTGATGCTGTTGTCTTCGAGCGGCGTGCAGTTCACTCCCAAGACGCGGGTTGCGCCTTGGTCGCGCAACACATTTCCCGGCACGTTGTTTATGGCACCGCCATCGACTAAGTAATAGCCTCGGTACCTCACCGGCGGAAAAACTACAGGTAGGCTCATGCTTGCGCGGAGCGCGCGTCTCACGAGCCCTTTCTTAAAACGGATTTCACGCCCGCTGATTAAATCGGCGGCTATTATCGTTAAGGGGCGTGGGAGGTCTTCGATGCGTGTCTTGCCGAAAAGTCTGCGCAGAATATTATTCATGCTTCTATCGCTAAAAAACGAAATAAACGGCAGACTGTAATGCAAGAGCCCCTTATCTGAAGGCAAGAACTCTTGAAACCTTTCGCTCATCTCACGCGAGGTCAGCCCCTGCGCATAGAAGGCGGCAATGAGAGCGCCCATACTCGTTCCAGCGACATGGTCAAATTCCATGTTGTTTCGTTCGAGTTCGGCAATGACTCCAATCTCTGTGAGCGCACGCGCACCGCCGCCGCCGAAAGCAATCCCCTGGCTCGAATCGCACACAATACGAGCCATCGTAGTCGACTGCATTTGAATACCGTGGACTTCTTGCTTCGACCAAAAATCTTTATCGAGTCGCAGGCGAAACCTGACCTGCAACCCAAGCGTCTCTTCAATTTCGCGCACCGTCGCACCCTGTGTCGACGCTCGGTGCACAAGAAAAACTCCCACAGAAATTGCGGCAGCGCGCTCTTTCAGTTTTTTATTCTTCAGCGTTTCAGAGACTTGGCGCACCGAGAGCATATCTTCTGAAAGCGTGAGCACAAGTCTATCTGCCATGAGAAGAAGTGCTTGCAACGCCTTCTCGTTCAAGTCTTCAAGGCAAACGGAAAGGTAAGCCGAGTTGTGGTGCATCAGCGCCTTGTTGACCTGCGCGCGAATCGCCACCGTGTCCTCTTGAATTGCTTGCAAGCGGTCGGTGTTCATTATGACAAACGAAGGCAAATCTTCATTCTCGATGGCCTTACGCGTCTCGTTTTCCACCAGATTAAAGTCGCGGCCTTTTACACAATAAAGGTGGAGCACAAACCCAAGCTCCTTATGTTTTTGAGGGTCTCTGACAATGTTCCGGCGCAGTCTGAGCGCTTCGATTTGAGTGAGGTTGCGCAGCACACGCGGAAACTTTTTCAAAACACGTTCGAGGTCGGCTTTGTTAATAACGGCGAGACTTGCATCGGTAATGGCGCGCACTTGGCCCGAGTGCTTGCTGCGGGTCAGAACGGCGACTTCACCGACGACCTCACCCGGTGAAAGCGACGCAAGGCCCACGGTGCGGTTCTGTTCGTTCTTTTTCTCAAGACGGAGCTTCCCGTCGATGACGACATACATGACTCGACTTCGCTCTTCTGCTCGAAATAAAATATCGCCTTTGTGAATTTGTAAAATACGAAATTCTTTTAAGATGGTCTTAAGCTGCTTTTCGCCAATCGAATGAAAGAGTGGACTTTTTTTTGCAACGTGGAGTAATTTCTGTGGCGTCATTTTTCGTTCAACAGCACGCGGTAGAGCGCTCTATCCGCCAAGAGAATGCGCAAATAATGGTAGGTTTCTTGAAACGGCACTTCTTCAAGAAAAATATCGTCGTCCCGGCTATATTTCTTCTTCCATTGGATGAGTCTGCCGGGACCCGCGTTGTATGCAATCGCGAGGCCTGTGAAATCTGCGGCGTAGTTATCTTTAATGTCGCGCATAAAACTTGTCCCCAGCCGAATATTTGTTTCAGGGTCTAAGAGGCTATAAGTTTTCAAACCGGCGCGCGCTGCAAGCGGTTTACCCGTGGCGGGCATGATTTGCATGAGGCCTTGCGCTTTGGCGCTGCTTATGGCTCCCGCGAAAAACTGCGACTCTTGACGAATTAACGCGAAGACCTCTGCCTTTTCGAGCCGGTTCTCGGCTGCGTATTTTTCAACAAACATTCCGTAGGTTGTGGGATAAAGGTGCTCGCGCACTTCAAGCGGAATTTCAAAAAGAAACAATCGTAATTTTTGAAAGCGGATTTGTTGCTTGATTGCAAAGAGCGCGATGTCGCTCTTTTTCGCGAGAAGACCCAGCGCGAAAAGAGTCTCGTAAATTTCCGGCTTCTTTTCACTGCGCAAAAGTTCGCGCATTTCACTGCGGCTGTCTGCGGCGAGCAACAGGAGTGCAAGGCTTTGGTTATGGGATAAATCCGCCATACGCTCTTGCGTTCTCTTGAAAAAATCTTTGAGCTCGGAGTTTTCGTGAAGATCCTTTGCCTGCGTCAGGTCTCGCATGAGGAGTGCTTTCAAAAGTTTGCCTTCGCGCGAAGAAGGCGCCTCGAAAGTTTTAGCCCACGCCATCTGTTCTTTCAGCGGCCTTTCGGTGAGATGGTAGTAATAATAATCGTCGGCGTAGTGTGCGGCGATTTCAGAAAGAAGCGTATGGACTTCTTTAACTGCATTTTTTTCATCATAATGACGCGCCAAGAAATACCGTGCTGCCGCGCCCGTGGGGCGACCTTCAGTGGCGAGGCGCAAATCTTCAAGACAGGGAATGTCGAGCGTGTGCGCATTATTTTTTTGCATCTGAAAACACGACCGGAGCGCGATTCGTTCCGCAAGAGTCGATGCCCCATCAAAGTTTTTCAAATACTCCAAAGCGATTGCGCGGTTCGTTGCGGTGAAACTCGATGAGCGCTGCGCTTCTCTCAATAGGCACTGCTCAGACGCCTTCGTGGGAGTCTTGATTTTGTAGAGCGAACGGACGAGAGGATATTGTTTCTTCTTTAAGAACCTCTCGCAAATATCGAGCGCCGCGCTTTCATTCGCATCGGCGAAGAAAGCAAGACCCGCTTCATTAACAAAATGCGCCGCATTTCTAAAATCTTTTTTGTCGATCAAGAGCCGTGCGGCGTAAGACGCAAAGAGCAGCGCATCTTCTGGTGGGATTGACGCTTTTCTTAGTTGCGTAAAAAGTCTCATCGCAGTGCTTTTATCTTTTCCAACACGCAACGCTTCCATGAGGCGAATTTTTTGGTGGGTGTCTTGCCACAGATCGATTTTCGCACCGAGTATATTGCGCAGCAGAAGCCCACTTTGCGCAAAGGGAAAATCTGCCTCGGGTTTTTCGAGAGCAAGCCATGATAGACGTTGCACGTCTTGCGAATTCCCCGAAAGGTAAAAACCGTGCGCGGCGTAATAGAGCGATGCTGCGTCGTCAAAGTCAGATGCGTGCGCTTTCCAATGTCTCGCTCGCAAGCTGCGTTCGGCGCCATTCGCTTTTAATAGCGAGCCCTTGAGGAGCGAAGCCTTCCGCATCAACGGAGGCGGCGCGGCGTCGATGAGGGCGAGGAGCTTCAAACCTTCTGCGAATTCGTTTTCATGGTTTGCAATCTCAGCCAAATGAAAAATGGCGAAGGGGTAAAGTGGAGAACGCTTCGCCTCTTTGATCTCACTCAACGTTTTCGAGAAGCAATCCCACGACGCGCAATTCAGCGAGGTGTCGGGCTCGGCCATCGCCGCAAGAAAGTAGTTTCGCCTCTTGGTCTCAGTCTCGGTTTTTAGGTCTGCCTCGATCGCGGCGGCATAAAAAGAGAGATAGCCGTTGGGGGCTTCTGCAAGTTTGCCTGCGTAACGCTCGAAACTTACGCTGCCAGCAGAACGGCACCCGGCAGCGCAAAAAAGAAAAATTCCAAAAAGAAGATTAAAATTCAAAAGATAACTCCTCAGCTTCATCTGGGTCAAGGCCATAGCAAGACGCTGATGACGCTTTACAGCATGTCAATCACTTGTCTAAGGAGAGCATGCTTCAAGATACAAAGCAGAGTTTCCGCAAAGTTTGGGTTTTAGGTGGTTCAATCCTCGTGGGTGTCGTATTGATACTTTCCCTCGTTATGTTTTTGTCGTTGCGGTCGGTTTCCGACGGAGCAAAGCAAGTCGATTTTGCAGTCAAGGCAGGCGCGAACTTGAACAAAGTAACCGAGCGTTTGTCAGAAGTGGGTCTTATACGGAGTCCCTATTTTTTCAAGCTCTATATGCGCCTTGTGGGCAAGGCACAGAAAATCAAGATCGGCATCTATGACCTGACCGATGGCATGTCTGCTTCGCAAGTGGCCCGCGCCATTACAAGCGGTAAGACAAAAACAATTAGCATCACGATTGCTGAAGGGCTCAACGATCGTCAAATCGCCGACTTATTTGTTCAGAAGAAATTCTTCGGTTCGCGTGACGAGTTCTTACAATATGCCTCGAAGAAATCCATCTTAGAGAAATTCAAAATCCCCGCGATGAGTGTCGAAGGCTATATCTTTCCCGATACGTACAACCTTCCTCCGGGATATCCAAAGGAAAAGATTATCGAGCATATGGTGGAGCACTTCTTTGAAAAAATTAAAGAGGTGAAAAATTTTCCTACCGACCCCAGAAAGATCCACGAAACGGTGATTCTTGCGAGCATCGTCGAACGCGAAGCGAAGCTCAAAGAAGAGCGCGCACTCATCGCAGCGGTTTTTCATAACAGGTTGCGCGACAACGAACCTCTCGAGTCGTGCGCGACAGTGCAATATCTTTTTGAAAAGCCGAAGGCGCGACTATTTTACAAAGACTTAGAGGTTCAATCGCCGTACAATACATACAAAGTACGAGGGTTGCCTCCCGGCCCGATTGGTTCGCCAGGTCTTGCAGCACTCGACGCAACGGTTAACCCCAAAAAAACAGATTACAAATTCTTTGTGCTGAAAGGCGACGACGCACACTATTTCTCTAAGACATATAAAGAGCACAATGCCGCAAAAAAGAAATACATAGGGCCATGACGCTCTCCATCCCGTTATGGCGTTAGGTGTCGGCAAAACAATTGTACTCGTCATCGACGGGTTAGGTGTCGGCGAACAACCCGACGCGTATCTCTATGGCCCGCGTGGAGCAAATACTTTGGCGCATGTCGCCGAAGCAAAGACGCCTATGGAAATTCCACACCTCGCCAAAATGGGAATTTCTAACTTAACGTACCTCAAAGGTTGGCCGCGAGAAGAAGAACCCATCGGATTTTATGCGAAGGTTGCTCAACGCAACGAAGGGAACGATTCGATTGGAGGCCATCGCGAGCTCTTGGGCATTTTTCAGGAAGCAAAATATCTTACCTACCCGAATGGGCTCTCGCACGAGATCATGACCGAACTCATCGAAGCAACAGACAAAACTTTTTTAGGGAACAGCAACGACATCCAGCAGGGGTTCTTGACGAAATATGGAGAAACACACCTTGAAACGGGAAATCCGATTCTCTTAGTCACAGACGACTCATTCGTTCATCTCTATGTCCACGTCGACAAGTTTGCGCCCGATGAATTCTATCTTTTGGGGCAATCTGTCTGGGAAGTTTTGTCGCAGCACGGTGTGGGCCGTATGCACGTTCACTATTTTTCGGGGGATGTCACGAACTTTGCACTCGACGAAACAATGCCGACGGCGATGTTTAATTCCCCCCCACCCGCGCCTACGTTGATTTCGCATCTCTTTGACGCTGGTTTACCCGTCTATGCGTTTGGAAAGGTTTCTGAAATGGTGGAGGGCGCTTCATTGACTGAAGGGCGCGACTTCACGAACAACCTCGACTGTTTAGAGGCCATCATCCAGACGAGCCGCGAGGCAGCGACGAACCCGAATAAGCAGTCTTTCATCATTGCAACGCTACCCGACCTCGACAGCCAGTTTGGCCACAACCGCGATACGGTGGGTTATGCGTTAGGCCTGCAGGCAATCGATTCATACCTCCCACGTCTTTTTCGCGCCATGGAAAACGAAGACATGCTCTATATTGTGTCCGACCACGGCAACGACCCCACGTTTGAGGGTACAAGCCATACTCGCGAGTATGTCCCGCTTTTGGTCTACTCGCGCATGTTCCGACCGCGCCGCCAGCCCAACTTAGGTGTGCGCGTCACTCTCGCGGACATCGCAGAAACAATCGCCGAATCTTATGATTTGAATAAACGTTTTGCCGCGACAAGTTTTTGGGAAGACATGATTTCGCAGCTGTAACTCGAATTTTTATTGACAATCTAAGATTTGACTTTACCTGCTAGCAGATGCCCCGAAAAGTAAGGGAGTTAATTGCCGATTTGAAAAAAGCAGGTTTTCGAGAGACTTCTGGCGGAAAAGGCTCGCATCGAAAATTCTTGCATAGTGCATACGCCGGCGCTGTGACAATTAGCGGTCAAATGGGTGATGATGCAAAACATTACCAAGAAAGACAAGTCTTAGCTGCCATAGAGGTGGTAAAAAAATGAAAGAAGCTGAAAAATATCATAAATGGGTTGAGTGGAGCGAAGACGATAAGGTCTATTTGGGAATGTGCCCCGATTTGATTACAGGAATCCATGGCGATAACGCGCAAGAAGTCTTTGAAGATTTATTGCAGACCATTGATGAAGTTATTTTAGAATTCCAGAAGCAGAACCGTCCTTTACCCCCAGCAAGAATACGGCCGATGCAAGAAGTAAGACACTAAAATTGGGCGGGGTTCTATATCTTTAATATATTAGACTCAATCCAATTTAAGATTGAGGTTAGTCTTTGGTTTGCCTCCTATTTCCAAAGACCCTCATCTTGTTGGTAGTTACTCACATTAGTTATTAAAGAGGTTAAAATGATTACAATCGGCAAAAAAGCGCCCGATTTCAAAGCAACTGCTTTGGTGGGCAATCAGTTCAAAGAAGTCTCCTTAGGCGATTACAAGGGAAAGTACGTCGTACTCTTCTTCTACCCGCTCGACTTTACATTCGTCTGCCCCACAGAGATTATTGCGTTCTCTGAAAAAGCGGCCGAGTTTGAAAAAATTGGCGCACAAGTGATTGGATGCTCGGTAGACAGCAAATTTAGCCACCTTGCATGGTCGGAAGTTCCCCGTGAAAAAGGCGGCATCGGGCAAATTGCATACCCGTTGCTTGCAGACATCACGAAAGACATCGCACGTAACTATGGCGTTCTTATCGAAGAAGAAGGCATTGCGTTGCGCGGAGTTTTCATTATCGACGGCAAAGGCGTTCTGAAATCTGCGACGATTAACAACAACAACGTCGGCCGCAACATCGACGAAGTTTTGCGCACGGTGCAAGCAGACCAGTTCTCTGAAACACACCCTGGCGATGTTTGCCCGGCTAACTGGACACCGGGCAAAGACTCGATGAAAGCAGACACGAAAGGCGCTCAGGCGTATTTCTCAAAGCACGGCAAGTGATGGCGGCGTCTGAGGATGTCTAATTTAGACATCCTCAGATATTTTACAATATATTTCTCTCTCTGATTTCGACCTGAGACTCTATGTTCGATTATGAAAAAAATAAACTCCTTTGGAACGGACTGAGCGTTGAAACCCTCACTCACGATGTAACACACCTCTTAAAGAGCGCGCATAGTTACTCGGGGCCTTTTTGGCTTTATCAAGAAAGCATCTTGCATGACCGCGTGCGCCTTCTCGAAGCGGAGTTACCCGGTTTTCATTTTTATTACTCTGTCAAATCGCAGTCGAATTTGACAATCCTCTCAAAAATGGCTGAGTACGCGCGAGTCGGAGCCGACGTCGTTTCAGGCGGCGAGCTCTTCCGCGCACTCAAGGCGGGCTTTTCTGCCGAGCGCATTGTGTTCGCAGGTGTCGGCAAGAGCGAAGAAGAGATCCAAGCGGCGCTCCAGGCAAAGATAAGAAGCTTTCACGTCGAAAGTATTTCCGAACTTCGAGACATTGCGCGTCTTGCTGCGCTTCAAAATTTAGTGGCTCCCGTCAGTTTGCGACTCAACCCCGATGTCGAGGTAGATACGCACAAGCACATCACCACCGGCAAAGAGGAAAATAAGTTTGGTTTGAGCGACGCCGATTTTTCTGAGGCGACAAAAATCTTGAAGAGCACTCCCTCGCTTGCGCTCGTTGGTTTGCAGGCGCACATCGGCTCGCAAATCTTTGCGCACGAACCCTACGTCGAGACCGCGAGATACTTACAAAAAAAGGCGGATATCTTACGTGCTGCATTAGGCAAACCGGTTGAATATCTCTCTCTCGGCGGCGGCTTTGGCATTGACTATAAGCGCACCGAAGGGAATGCCGTGGATTTTCCGTTTGCAGCGCTCTTAAAAGAAATTCGCAGCGTTGTCGACAAAAACATGGAGCTACACTTCGAACCGGGACGCTTTATTTCTGCCCCACTGTGCGTCTTGATGAGTCGTGTGCGGCACTTGAAAACGCGCACCGGCAAAATAATTGCAATCATCGACGCAGCAATGAACGATCTCATCCGCCCGATGCTCTACGAGGCATACCATCCCATCTTGCCCGTCGAGAAGCGCATGGGGAGCGCTGTCTATGATATCGTAGGTCCCGTGTGCGAATCGACAGACACTTTCGCGAGCCAGCGCACATTAACCGAGCTTGCCGAAGACGACTGGGTAGCGATTGGTTACGCGGGTGCTTATGGCTCGGCGATGAGCTCGAACTTCAACGCACGCGTTCTCTTGCCGGCAGTCGTGCTCACACAAGAAGGAAAGCTCAGCGTTATTCGGAAGCCTCAGACTTTTGAACAGATGATCGAAAACGAGATTTAGCTCTTACACAGGAATTATAGTCCGTGTTTAGGCTCAGAACTCGTCCCCGGTTAAGAGCTCAAAATTCGCCGCACGCGCTCTTGCAATACCGGTACAACGCGTTCGATAAACCACGGGTTTCTTTTTTGCCAAATTTTGTTGCGCGGCGAAGGGTGAACGAGAGGCAGCTTCCTCTCGCGCGAATAATCAAACTCTTGCACAATTTGCGTCAGTGGGAGTTTTGCGCTCTCGGGCAAATAGTGCCGCATCGCATAAGAGCCGACAACTAACGTAAGCTCTACTTGCGGCATGAGCGAGAAGATTTTAGAATGCCACAGCGGCGCACACTCGGGACGCGGCGGCAAGTCCCCCGACTTGCCCTTGCCCGGATAACAGAAGCCCATCGGCACAATCGCGAAATTTTTGGGATTGTAAAAAGTTTTGCGGTCGACATCCAACCAAAGCCGCAGCGTATCGCCACTGACATCATTCCACGGAACTCCCGAGCGATGAACCTTGATTCCCGGTGCCTGGCCAATAATCAAAATGCGCGATGCCGCATCGCCAACGACAACAGGGTTAGGCCCCAACGGTAGATGTTTCTCGCAAACGCGGCACGCACGCACTTGCGTCAAAAGTGTTTCTAATACTTCTTCTCGCACTCGTCAACAGAATACTTAGTGGGTGTCGTTTGCGTCCAAATATTCTTGAATTTTGTCGACCATCGATGTGGGAATTTTCACGTTCTGCTCTTTCAATCGAGAGACGTATTTATTAAAGGACAGCCGGTGACTCGAAGAGCGCGTAAACTCTTTGAGAGCTTCGGTTAAATTATCTTCGATATTCTTAAAGAGGTCTTTGTTACCCGAAATTGCCTGCTCGTATTTTCTAATCGGTAGTTTGTTAATCCCACGACAAATAGTGCGGTAGAAAACGAAGCGCGCTAAAATATCGTCGTCGAAACCCGGCTCACGGATCGCGCGCGCAAGTCTGCGCAGGTTGATGAAGTCGACAATTTGCAAACGGAATGGATGGTTGCTAATTTCGCGAAGGATTGTGGTGAAGAACAGCGATTCATAAATCCGCAGCATCGGAGTGTTGTCGTAACGCGCTTCTTCTTCGTGGTCGCATTCAACGTACATCACAATGTCGACATCCGAACCTTCGACAGCCATGCCAAAGTTCACCGACCCTAAGAGATCGAACGAAATAGGCGTGCCCGTTTGCTGTATGAGTCTCGCCGCTCGGGCCAGCTCGCGTGTGCGACGCACTGTTTCTTTTGTCGTGAACGCTCTAAAATAATCTTTGATACCTAAGAACTTCTTAAACGTTTCGTTTTCTGGAAACGGGTTGCGCATCGGTCAAAGTAAAAACCGCTCCATCGGTTCAAATTCGCTCGTCGTTATCACTTGCTCGCTTGCTCGAAATTTTTTATCAATCTTGATTTGGCAAAGATCGTCTATCTTGCCGCCGTGAAGCCTCTTCCATACTACCTCGCGCAAGTAAAGAACGTTGTCGTCACTGTGCTGCAAGACGAGGCTTGCAAAATACCCGCCCGGTTGGCGTCCATCGATACCCTCGACAGAACCGAAACACGAGGGATTGAGAAACCAAGTCTGCCCCATCTTCATCAGTCCGTAATGCTCGTGCACATGCCCCGAGAGAACCAAGCGCGGCGACATCTCTTCGACAGCGGAGCGAAGACCTTGCGAGCCGCAGTGCCCACGACGCGCGAGCTTGTCGAGTGTACCGTAAGCCGGGTTGTGGAGCACAAAGACATCGGACTTCTGCTCAGTCATGAAATCACGCGGCCGGCTCTTGAGACTCGACCCCGCTCCGCTCTCTTCAAAGCGCGCCGCTAATTCTTCGGGAATGCCGGGTGTGAAAATCGGCGCGCTGCCATACCCTGCAAAAGTGATTCCGTCGAAGGTCACCCTTTTCTGATGGATGTCAAACGCGGCGACTGCAGTTTCAGAAAGCGGCAAGTCATAATTGCCGGGAATCGTAATACACCTCTTTCCTGTCGGCAAAATCGCCTTTTGCAAGGTTTGGTATTTACGTAAGAGCTCCGCCTTAGCGCGCTCAGCCAGCTCGATGTATTCGCCGCCCTCAGCCGAGGAAAGCCCCAACGCATCGCCACCGCGCTCTGCCGTCTTCGCAAGGTCGAGAGTGGCCGTGGGTTCGGGCTTTTCACCCAACAGCAGTCTAATTTTTTCTTGAAGTTCGATGAACCGAAAGAGCGCATTGTCGTCGCTGCCGAATGCGTGGTATGTTAAATCGCCCGAGAGCACATAGAGATCAGCCTGCGTGTTATTCAGAACCGTGCTCACCCCAGAGAAGTTGTCGTGGATGTCGGTAAGATAAATGATGTGCATGGGATTGCCGAACCATTGCCGCATTGCGTGGACGAGTCATTGTGACAACGAAACGGAGGTTCGGACCACCCGGACGCATCCGGCATTCTGGTAGACAGAGAGTCTCGCCCGCCCAATCCAACCGTATGCTTGACATTCTTTCTACGATTTTGACCGTCATCTTGATAATCGTCTCTATCCTCATGATTATCGTCATCTTGCTCCAATCGAACCGCGCAGCAGGCGGCATGTTCGGTTCGGGTTCGCAGACGGCGTTTGGCGCGGGTTCGGCCGACCTTCTCACCAAGGTAACCGGCGGATTTGCCGTCGCATTTCTTGTGATTAGCTTTCTTCTCGCAATGATTAAGACCTCGGGTAGAGCGACAAGCGCCGCCACGATGGAACTCAATAAAGACATCCCTGCACAGACTGCGCCGGCTGATGCTAAGAATCCAGCCACGGGTGTAAATCCCACAACTCAGCCAGCAACGCAACCAGCGGCCCCTGCTGCCCAACCAGCACAGCCAACACAACCAAAGAAGTAAACTATGGACCGTAACTTAGCCCTCGAATTCGTTCGCGTCACCGAAGCCGCAGCGCTCGCAGCTGCCCGCCAGATGGGGCGCGGCGATGAAAAAATTGCAGACCAAGCCGCCGTCGACGCGATGCGCAAGGCTTTCGACGTTGTTCAGGTCTCAGGAAAAATTGTGATCGGCGAAGGCGAGCGTGACGAAGCTCCGATGCTCTATATCGGCGAAGAAGTTGGCGCTGGTGGAGTTCCCGTCGATATCGCGCTTGACCCTCTTGAGGGCACGACCATCACCGCGAAAGGCGGGTATAACGCAACGACAGTCATTGCTGTCGCCGAGAAAGGGTGTTTTCTGCATGCACCCGATACATACATGGATAAACTCGCCGTCGGGCCTGCAGCGAAGGGTGCCGTCGATATTTCTGACCCGGTTCCTGTCACTCTGAAACGCCTCGCCCGCGCACTCGATAAATACCTCGAAGACATCACTGTGTGCATTCTCGACCGCCCACGCCACGACGAACTCATTAAGCAGGTCCGCGAAGTCGGCTGCCGCATCAAACTCATTGGCGATGGCGACGTTTCAGGCGCCTTGGCTACATGCATGCCTGAAAGCCCTGTCGACATTTTGCTCGGGATTGGCGGTGCGCCCGAGGGAGTTCTTTCCGCTGCGGCGCTCAAATGCATGGGCGGCGATTTTCAAGGACAACTCAAGTTCCGCAACGACGAAGAACGCGAACGCGCGAAAAAAATGGGAATAACTAATCCTGACAAAGTCTTTACAATGGAAGAATTGGCGAAAGGCGACAGCGTCCTCTTCTGCGCAACCGGCGTAACCGACGGCGAAATGCTCAAAGGCGTCCACTTTACCGGCAAAGGTGCCATTACCGAATCGATCGTGATGCGCGCAAAGTCGCACACTATCCGCTGGATTAAGTCACACCACCACTTCGACTACAAACCCAGCTACGCGTAAAGACTGGCCGCGTGGAAATAGCTGATCATTCCCACGCACGTGAAGAAAACACCAATATTCACATTACTCGTGAGGGTCACTGGTTTACCGGCGACAAAAAAATCGTCAATTTCCGAGTAGTTAGTCACTTCAAGCAAAGTCTCTTCCGCGACGCTAAGGGAATTTATGTCTATCAGACCTTTCGGCAATTTGCTGAAAAAGGTTATATCACGGTGAAAGGCCCCCTCCTCCATGTTTTTCGCATTGATCGGAACGAAATCATGCTCGATAGCCTCGATACCTTGCCCACGGCAAGTGCAAAAATATACCAAAACACCGAAGACGAGGCACTCTACCTTTACTACGAACGCTTGGACTGCTATGCAAGCATACCTGCCGCCGTCGCGCCTGCATTGGGCGAGCTTCTTTCCGAAGATAATGGCGTGGTCTACTTCAACGGCAAACCGGTGGCGAGCACGGCTATCACCGCGTGGAGTGGATCCGCTGAATAGTTAGTCGGCGACTGTGTTAAACGCTGATTTAGCGGGGGATTTCGGCCTACAAATCAAAAAAATAGTCCCGGTTTGTGAGCTTGGGTGAAACCGGCACCTCTGAAAAATCCGAGTAACTATTCAGTATATCCGCCAAAATGGTAATTTCTTCCTGCCAGTACGCTGCAGTTGCGAACGCGGGGAATGCCGCCTTGAACGCGGGGTCCTCGTAACGGCGAGCAATCCACCCGGAATAGTGGACAATACGCACGGCACGGAAGATCTCCGCCGACCGGAACCAAGACTCTTCAAACTCCCGAAACTCTCGGTACGCATCGAGAAATACTTGCCGTCGCGCGAGGTCGTGGAGAGGGCAGAGCATCCAGACGTCTTGCAACGCGGGGCCCATGAGAGCGTCGTCGAAGTCGAGAAGAAAATAGCCTTCTTGCCCATTCAGAATATTTCCTTTGTGCAGATCGCCGTGAATTCTGATTTTTGGCAAGGGCTCAATCGCCTCTTGGAAGAGCGTTATACATTGCGTGACAAGCGAACGATACTCGTCAATGATCTCGTCGTGTAGAAATCCTTTTTTCTGGAGAATTTCAAGAGGTTCGAGTAGTAGTCTTCCTGATGAAAACGGGGGTCTTTCAGCAAACGGTAATTTTTCGCCGCAGTTATGCAGTCGTGCGGTGAGCCGGGCGAGAATTTGCAAGTCGATATCGGAAATCTCTTCCGGCTCTCTCCCTCCTTTGCGCGGCCATAAAGTAAAGAAAATGTTTTGTGTCTTAAAGACCGTTTCATCTCGTAGGACTAACGGCGTTAAAACGTTTACCTCCTCTTCGGCGAGGTCTTTCACAAACCGGTGCTCTTCGAGAATTTGCTCTCTCGACCATCGTTGTGGGCGATAGAATTTTGCGATGACGTGTGCGCCGGACTCTAATCGCAAGTCGAAGACGCGATTCTCCATGCTATTGAGTTGCGCGATGTGTCCCGAGACTTCGAGACCAGTTTGGCTCACTGCGTCTAAAATTATATCCGGAGTGAGATTATAGAAGAGATGGGTTTCAGTTGAACTCAAATGTTCAACTCAAATGTTTTTCAACTGCGCGAGATTTTTCAAAGGAGTCGTCTTTGACGATGTCGAGGTTGGGTATCACACGCATGCGAATATGCTTTGCAATGCTCGACCGCATCCCGTGGATGTGCTTACGGATTTCTTTAAGCGTGCGGTCCTGTTCATGGGGGGAGCCCCAAATATTCACAAAGATGCGCGCAAAAGACGCATCGGACGACAGTTCACAGCGAGTGAAAGTCGCATAGTCATGAACCGCATCGGTGATGTCTTCAATTGAGGCAAGCTCGAACGGGTTGGAAGACTGAGTGGTATTTATAGCATCCACCGGTATTTGTACATTGAGGCCTGCGCCAGACATTTTCTGGTAGTATCGCACTACATGCCGAAAGATTTGACTTTGCAGACGCAACCGTTTTACTTCGTTCATAAACCCTCAACCTCGACGGAGCGAATCAAAGCCTTGCGAATAACTATTAGCTTTGAGACGACTCTTCAAACGTCCTTTGTGTTTCGACCGTTTCATACGACTCGACAACATCGCCCACCTTAATGTCGTTGAAGTTCTCGACCAACAGACCGCATTCAAAGCCTTCTTTGACCTCGTTGGTGTCGTCTTGGAATCGCTTGAGCGATTTCAAGCTGCCGGTGAAAACAACTGCACCGTCGCGCAGTACGCGCACAGGGTTTTGTCTGCGAATAAATCCCGACCGAACAGAGCAGCCTGCAACCGTCCCCATGCCGGAGATTTTGAAAACCTGCCGGACTTCTGCTTCGCCCGTAATTTTTTCGGAAATATCGGGTGATAGCAAACCTGCAAGCGCCAGTTTCATGTCGTCGATTGCTTGGTAGATGATGCTGTAGTTCTTGATTTCTACGCCTTCTTTTGACGCTGTTTCGCGGACCTTCGCATTCGCACGCGAATTGAACGTAATAATCGCTGCATTTGCCGCAGAAGCCAGCATGACATCGCTTTCCGTGATTTCACCTGTTGCTCCGAGAATAACTCTGACGCGGACTTCGTCGTTCGAAAGCTTTTCCAACGACGAGCTCAACGCTTCGACTGAACCTTTGACATCACCCTTAATGATGACTTTATATTCTTGCAGCTTGCCTTCTTCAATCGTTTCGTTGAAGTTCTCCAACTTAACTTTTTTTACTTGCTGCGCTTGTTGCTGGCGTGCAAGCTCTTGCCGCTTGTCGACAATCTCGCGAGCTTCTTTTTCGCTTGCCATAACGTTCAGGGTATCGCCCGAATTGGGAACTCCCGAAAGGCCTAAAATTTCAACCGGCGTGGCGGGTGGAGCCACCTTGACGGCCTGGCCTTTATCGTTATACATCGCACGGACCTTGCCGCCTTCGACGCCGACGACAAAGGGGTCACCGACTTTCAAGGTACCGTTACGGACTAAAATTGTTGCAACAGGACCGCGCCCTTGATCGAGCTTTGCTTCGACCACAGTACCGACAGCATGCTTCTTAGGGTTCGCCTTGACCTCCATCACTTCAGCCTGTGCAAGAATTGCGTCTTCGAGTTTATCGAGATTAAGTTTCTGCAAAGCCGATATGGGGATAAAGGGAGTCGTACCACCCCAATCTTCGGAAACCAGTTCATACTTTGTAAGGTCTTGCTTGATGCGGTCGATATTCGCCGTCGGTTTATCAATTTTGTTGATCGCAACGATGAGCGGCACCTTCGCATCTTTCGCGTGAGAAATCGCTTCTTCGGTTTGTGGCATAACACCGTCGTCCGCAGCAACAACGAGAACGACAATATCGGTGACTTGCGCACCGCGTGCACGCATAGCAGAAAAAGCAGCGTGGCCCGGCGTATCTAAGAACGTAATTTTTCCTTTGGGCCGCGTGACCTGATACGCGCCGATATGCTGCGTGATGCCGCCTGCTTCCGTCGCAGCGACATCGGCGTGGCGCAGAGCATCAAGAAGTTTTGTCTTACCGTGATCGACGTGACCCATAATCGTCACAACAGGCGGGCGAGTTTCGAGATCTTCGGCGCTATCCGCTGCTTCTTGAATTAGCGTTTCTTCGTAGAGCGAAATAACCTCGACCGTGCAACTGTATTCCGCTGCCAAGAGCGTCGCGGTTTCTGCGTCAATCGATTGCGTTATGGTCGCCATAACGCCTAACTGCATTAGCTTCGCAATGATATCGGGCGCTCGTACGTTGAGCTTTTTCGCGAGCTCGCCTACTTGAACAAATTCGGTAATCTTAATGCGCGAGGGAATCGATGAAACCGCCGGCTGTTGTGCTTCAACGTGACGGCTCTTCTCTCTGCCCCGTTGGCCGATGAAGAATTTTTTGTGTTCTTCTTTGCGCAAAATATCTTCGCGCAGGTTAGATTTCTTTTTATCCGCACCACCTTGTTTGGTGGCAGGGCCTTTTTTCACCGCACGTTCTTCGGCTTCTGTGCGTGGCTGTCTTTCGTCTTGAATAAAAACAGTCCGGGGTTTGGGTGGGGTGCGCTCGACGGGCTTTTGAGTGACAACAGACTTCTGCTCTGGCACAACTTGTTTTTGCGGCTGACTTTTTTCGAGCCGCGCTTTCTTTGCCTCTTCTTCACGCTGCAGTTCTTGCTGCGATTTTTGCGCGCTAATTTTTTCAGCGATAGAATTTTTTGAAGTGCCGCCCTTTAGGACAATCTTCTTCGGAGTGAGTTTAATTTTTTCTGCCATGCGCGCTCTTTGTGTTTAGCCTATAGTCGTGAATCAAGCTTTCTCGTCAGCGTCAAGCTCTTGGCTCACTGTACTGTCTTCTTGTGTTTCTTCTTCGTCGTCTTCAAACTCGACGTTTTCTGCGATTATTTCGAGAATGCGTTTCGCCGTCGCACGACCGATGCCTTCGATATGGATGAGATCTTCTTCACCCATCGACACCAAGTCCTCAAGATACTTGATATTATTTTCGTTCAAGATTCTAATAATGCGCGGCGCCAATCCGGGCAGGACTTTGAGCGAAGTCCCTTCTTCTACTTCGGGTTCTTCTTGCGCAGGAGCTACCTCAAAAATTTCATCGAGACGCTTGCGAGCCTCTGGCGAGGCCATCTCTGTCGAAAACTGAGTTTCCGATTTAACGTCGATCTTGTAACCCGTGATGTAGGACGCAATTTTTACGTTCGTACCTTCGCGGCCGATTGCAATCGCCAAGTCTTTGTCGGGCACGACGGCGAGAGCTTCTCTTGCCGTGGGATCTACCTTGACGAGACTCGGTGTTGCGGGGGTGAGAGCATTGGTAATCAGCTCACGCGGGTCGGAGGCCCACTCGACAATATCGATTCTTTCTGTCCCGAGTTCGCGGACAATCGCTTGGATGCGCACGCCCCGCACGCCCACGCATGCGCCGACTGGATCGACGTTCGACCGCTCAGAAGCGACGACAACTTTTGAACGCTCGCCAGGAATGCGCCCGATCGTTTTGATTGTTACAATTTTTTCAAAAATTTCTGGGACTTCTTTTTCAAACAAGCGTTGCACGAATTGACGGTCTGCACGCGAAACGATAACGCGCAGTTGACCGCCCTTGTCTTGCTCCATCGAATGCAAGAGAACTTTAATTTTTTCTTCAACGCGGTAACGCTCTCTCGGTATTTGGTGCTTCACCGGCATGATGGCCTCGACTTTGCCGAGATCGACATAGACTGTTTCGCCGCGTTTGCGCAAAATAAAGCCGTTCATGATCTCTCCCACTTTATCTTCATACGCTTCGCGGATTTTATTTTGCTCCAAAAGACGCAGCTTTTGCGACACAACTTGCATTGCCGTCTGCGCAGCGATACGACCAAATTCGAGCGGATATTCTTTGACGTCGATTTCTTCACCCAACTGCGCGTCGCTCTTCAGCTTCTTTGCGTCATCGAGTGTAATCTGCATGCCGGGGAGAACGATGTCGTCGACAACCACGCGTTTTGCGAGCACATAAACATCGTCAGTGTCTTTATCCATAACGACTTGAACGTTGTCGGTCGTATGGTATTTTCTCTTGTACGCCGCAATGAGTCCCGCTTCGACAACTTCTATGATAGCCTGCTTATCAAAACCTTTGTCTGCGGTCACCTGTTGGATGTCATCAAAGAAGGAGCGTTTTTTTTCGACGACTGTTTTTTTTGCTCTTGCCATTTTCTTGTCCTTTTTTGCCTCTTAAATATCGAGGTGCAATTTTATTTTCTTTATTTGACTCCACAAAAGAGTATAACCGGGGAGTTTTTTCAACCTTTGCGGCCCAAATTTTTTTCGGTTCGCTTTGCAATCCGCCATCTTAAACTCAATTCTCTCGCCGTCGATCGTGTGCGCGACGAGAACCTCGGTCAATACCTTACCCTCTTCAGAGACAAAAGTCACTTGCAACGGAAGCTCTCGAAACCGTTGGATTTCCAACACACTCGAAAGCTCGCGTTCAGCGCCCGCCGAAGAGACTTCAAGCGAATAGTTGAGTTCAAGCCCCGATTCTTTCTCGTACACTTCGAGCGAATCGCCGAGTGTTCGTGCGAAACTCTCGCAGTCGCCGACATTTGCTGAGCCATACTTATCGCTCGGTTTATCGAGCTCCGCCACGATGCGCATGTTTCCTTTGCTATAAAAAAAGCGCAGTTTATGCAAAGTAAGTTCCGGCGGGAGTGCCGCAACCGCCTTTTCGCTGATAGCTTTTTCCGTTATCTCCGTAATGTTCATGCGCTTTTGAGCGACTCAAAAAAAAAAGCGGCAACCGCCACTTTCCCCAGTCTATTTTTGTTTCGCAAATAGCGCGTCAAAGGAAATTCTATTAGGAGCCCGCGTAAACTCAATGCACTCTTCGCTCGACACGCTGTTTGCAAATGACACCTTGCTTAAACGCCATGAGTGATTTTAGACCGCAACGCCAAAAACTACCCACGCCAGGCGAAAAAAATATTTTCGGTCTCTACCAAGGCCCGATTCGCGACACGACGACCAACGATTGGGATACTACCAAAACGCTGCTCTCGCGTAGACGCGCAGAACGCAAAGCATGGATCTTCTTGGGTGTCTTCAGCCGCGACCTTTATGCAGGCGTGGCGATTATCGATGCTGGCTACCTTGCTTCGGCTTTTAGTTACGTTTACATTCCGTCCGAAAGATATTTTGTCGAAGACAGGCAAGTCTTCCCTTTGGGCATGCAGACCGATTTCGCGGCAACCCTCGGCGACACTTGGCGCTTGGGCCCTTATGA